>VGDE01000179.1 GCA_016869875.1 Alphaproteobacteria bacterium | reverse complement strand
GACGACGTTCAGGATCTTGGGCAGGGCGGGGCAGGGCAGCAGCTGGTTCCGGGCGACGTCCGCCAGCGTGTGATTGTGCAGGAAGACATAGACATGCGCCGACAGGCTTTCCCAAAGCCGGTTCGACAGCGTCTGCGCGCGCGATCCGGAAATCCCGCCCGAGGCGCCTGCGCCCACATGCATCGCGCTGACCGTTTCGTCCACCGCCTCGAGGATCTCGGCCACGCGGATGGTTTCGGGGGTGCGCGCCAGGCGATAGCCGCCGCCCGGACCGCGCACCGAAGCCACAAGGCCCGCCCGCCGCAGCCGCACGAACAGCTGCTCCAGATAGGGCAGCGAGATGTCCTGCCGCCGGGAAATCTCGGCCAGCGAGGTCAGTTCGTCGCTCTTGGCAATGGCCAGATCGACCAGGGCAATGATGGCGTAGCGACCCTTGGTGGACAGTTTCATGGCCTCAAGCTCCTTCTGATCGACCGGGCCGGGCGCGGCTTGGATTGACGGGCGCGGTGCTCGCGCGCTATGCCCAGCCAGCATGTTTCTTGCCAAGCCTGCGCCGACTGCCCAGATACCCCTCTAGAAGCCGCGCGCGCACGCGTCAAGAAACCCGACAAGCCCTGTAAAGGACGATCATGCCCGAGCTGATTTTTCCCGGCCCCGAAGGCCGCCTCGAAGGCCGTTACCATCCCCAGCCCGGCAAGCCCGACGCCCCCATCGCCATCGTGCTGCATCCGCATCCGCAATATGGCGGGACGATGAACAACCGGGTCGTCTATAACCTGCATTACGCCTTCCACAAGATGGGCTTCACGGTGATGCGCTTCAACTTCCGGGGCGTGGGCCGCAGCCAGGGAGAGTTCGACCAGGGCATCGGCGAGCTGTCGGATGCCGCATCCGCGCTGGACTACCTGCAGGCGATGAACCCGAACTCCAAGCACTGCTGGGTTGCGGGATTCAGCTTTGGCGCCTGGATCGGGATGCAGCTGCTGATGCGCCGCCCCGAGATCACCGGCTTCATCAGCGTGGCACCCCCGGCGAACATGTATGACTTCAGCTTTCTGGCGCCATGCCCCTCCTCGGGGCTGATCGTGAACGGCACGGCCGACCGCGTCGCCCCGCCCAAGGAAACCCATACCCTTGTCAGCAAGCTGCGCGAGCAGAAGGGCATCACCATCACGCATGAGGAAATCGAGGGGGCGGATCACTTCTTCCGCGACGACGAGGCCCACATGAAGCCGATGATCGACCTGGTGCAGGGCTATGTCCGGCGTCGCCTGACCGAAAGCACGCGCTGACCGAAGCGTTTCGGGGCTCTGCCCCGGACCCCGGGGGACCTGCACGAGGATGAGGACGTTCTTGGACATCGACAGGCAGGTCGCGTTCCTGTGCGAAGCGGACCGGCTGAAGTCGGTCACCCGCGCCAATGTGCTGATGGACCTGTCGCGGCCCGAGAACAGCGCCGAGCACAGCTGGCACGTGGCGCTTTACGCCTTGGTGTTCGGCGCAAGCGACCGGGCCATCGCGATGATCCTGCTGCATGATCTGGTCGAGATCGACACGGGCGACCAGCCGATTCATCTGGACCATGACATGGACGCCCTGGCAGCGGCCGAGGCATCGGCCGCGCGTCGCATCTTTGGCCTGTCGCCCGACGGCGCGGGTTTTACTGCCCTGTGGGCGGAGTTCGAGGCCGCGCAGTCGCCCGACGCACGCATGGCCAAGCGCATGGATCATGCGCAGCCGCTGTTTCAGGTGCTGCAGGCGGCCAATCCCTTGCCCGACCATGTCGAGATCGTGCGCGCCAATCTGGACAAGGGACGTGCGGCGCGCCTTGCCACGGAATGGCCCGAAGCATCGGCAGCCGCGCGGGACCTGATGGCCGGACGGGCCCTTGCTGCGGGCGATCTGGCGCAGCAACTGGCGTTCCTGGCCGAAGCCGACCGGCTGAAGTCGGTGCATCGGGCCAACACGCTGATCGACAGTTCGCGGCACGAGAACAGCGCCGAGCACAGCTGGCATCTTGCGCTCTATGCGCTGGCGCTGGCGCCCTTGGCGGGACCCGCCGTCGATACGGGCCGGGTCATCCGGATGCTGCTGATCCACGACCTGGTCGAGATTGACGTCGGGGACGTGCCGCTGCATTCGGCGGGCGGACAGGCCCATGGCTCGGCCGCCGTGCAGGAGGCCGAGGCCGCGGCGGCACAACGGATCTTCGGGCTGCTGCCTGCGGTGCAGGGGGCGGAATTGATGGCGCTGTGGCAGGAGTTCGAGGCTGTCCAAACTCCTGACGCGGTCTTTGCCAAGGGCCTCGACCGCTGCCAGCCCGCGATCCAGAACCTGCACTCGGGCGGGTTGGGCTGGATCGACTATGATGTCACCCTGCCGCAACTGGAAACGCGGGTGGGCAGCTGGGTCGATGCCGCCTCGGCCGAGCTATGGGCATGGCTTCACGGCCGGCTGACGACGCATTTCAGCGCGGGTTGAGGCAACACGGCTGCCGGCGCCGGATCAGGTCACAAGCGTCTGCCGATTGGCGACATGCCGATGTACCATGCGACGCAGCCTTGCCCCCTTGCCGGACGGGCGGGCCTGGAAAGGCAGGTGGTTGCCTGTGGCCACGCCCGGAAAGATCGCCTCGATCTCCTCCAGGGCGGCGGCGTTCAGGCTGCGCAGGGCCTGCACGCCAGGATAAAGCGGCTCAGCTTCGGCCCCGTCGGCAAGGACGATCTCGTGACGCTCGAACAGCAGGTGGTAACAGGTGATCCCATTGCATCGCTCTTCCACGGCAATTTCATCCAGCCCGGTCAGGTGTTTTGCCGGAGCAAGCAACCTGGCGGCACCGAACATCCGTCGGGCGATCGCATACCGCACCAGGATGCGGTGCTGCGGCGACACGATCAGGGGCTGCGCGGGGATGCCGTTGCCCAGAGCGCCCGCCATGATGCGGATCGGCCGAAGCTGCGGAGCGGCGGCCAGGTCGATGCCGTCCAACTCTATGATGCGCACCAGCGCAGGGCGCAAAAACCGCTGTCGCGGGTCCAGATCAGGTCGCCGGCCGCCAGCGTATCGATCAGCCGCTTTCCTTCCTGTGTGCGGATCAGGGTGCCTGCCGCAAAGCGGATGATCCCGACATCAAGATGCTTGGCTGGAAGGACACGATTGCCGCGTAAACGGAGGAGGATAGCGACGTGACCGACAGGACCTTGACCGAGCGTAGCATGGTGACGCTTTCCCACCGGGCCATTGCCGAAGTCATGGCGCTTGTCCTTTGCAAAAGGGATGGTGATGAAATGGAAGGGCCAAGCTACCTGAGGGCGAGGCAGGCGGCAACGAATGCAAAGCGGCAAATTCAATGGTGCGCCTGCACACCCCCCATGAGGGGCTTGGACAGGCGGGCGGCATACAATCGCATACCGTCTTTCCTTCAGGGTCCGATCAGGCTATAGCCGGGGCATCCGAATCCAATGCCAAAAGGGGGACCCCCATGTCGAAGATCAAGGTCGCCAATCCCGTCGTCGAACTTGATGGCGACGAGATGACGCGGATCATCTGGGACTTCATCAAGCAAAAGCTGATCCTGCCCTATCTGGACGTCGACCTGAAATACTATGACCTGGGGATCGAGGAGCGCGACCGCACCGACGACCAGATCACCGTGGACGCGGCCGAGGCCATCAAGCAGTACGGCGTGGGCGTCAAATGCGCCACCATCACCCCGGACGAGGCGCGGGTCGAGGAATTCGGCCTCAAGAAGATGTGGCGCAGCCCGAACGGCACGATCCGCAACATCCTGGGCGGCGTGATCTTCCGCGAGCCGATCATCGCACGGAACGTCCCGCGGCTGGTGCCGGGCTGGACGCAGCCGATCATCGTCGGCCGCCATGCGTTCGGCGACCAGTATCGCGCCACCGACTTCCGCTTCCCCGGCAAGGGCAAGCTGACGATCAAGTTCGTCGGCGACGATGGCGAGACGATCGAGCACGAGGTCTTCAACGCTCCGTCCTCGGGCGTGACCATGGCGATGTACAACCTGGACGACTCGATCCGCGACTTTGCGCGCGCCTCGATGAACTATGGCCTGTCGCGCGGCTACCCGGTCTATCTGTCGACCAAGAACACCATCCTCAAGGCCTATGACGGCCGCTTCAAGGACATCTTCCAGGAGGTCTACGAGGCCGAGTTCGAGGACCAGTTCAAGAAGGCCGGCATCCATTACGAGCACCGCCTGATCGACGACATGGTCGCCTCGGCGATGAAATGGTCGGGCGGCTATGTCTGGGCCTGCAAGAACTATGACGGCGACGTGCAGTCGGACACCGTCGCGCAGGGCTTTGGCAGCTTGGGCCTGATGACGTCGGTCCTGATGACGCCGGACGGGAAGATCGTGGAGTCCGAGGCCGCCCACGGCACCGTGACGCGGCACTATCGCGAGCACCAGAAGGGCAACGCGACCTCGACCAACTCGATCGCGTCGATCTTTGCCTGGACGGGCGGCCTCAAGCACCGCGCCAAGCTGGACGACAACGCGGCGCTGCTGAACTTTGCCGAGACGCTGGAAAAGGTCACCGTGCAGGCGGTCGAGGACGGCCACATGACCAAGGATCTGGCACTGCTGGTCGGTCCCGACCAGAAGTGGCTGACCACGATGGGCTACCTGGAAAAGGTGGACGAGTACCTGAACAAGGCCCTGAACTGAGCCAACAGTGCAACCAGACAGGGGCCGGACGTATGTCCGGCCCTTTTCGATTCCCTGTAATGCGGCCGGCCCGGCCGGGGGGGCAGGCCGCTGCCTCTTTATTTGTTGCCCAAGCTGCGCTATGGGCAGCCATCCCCCTGCCAGGAGCCTTCCGATGAAAGCCGCCGTCGTCACCTTTCCCGGATCGAATTGCGATCGCGATCTTGTTGTCGCGCTGGAGCAGGCGGGCGCTGACGTCTGCCGCGTCTGGCACAAGGACCAGGCGCTGCCCCAGGGTCTTGACCTTGTCGCCGTTCCGGGCGGCTTTTCCTTCGGCGACTATCTCCGCTGCGGCGCCATCGCCGCGCAGTCGCCCATCGCGGCCGCGCTGAAGGCTCATTCGGCGCGCGGTGGCTATGTCCTGGGGATCTGCAACGGCTTTCAGGTGCTGACGGAACTGGGCCTGCTGCCCGGCGCCCTGATGCGCAACACCGGCCTGACCTTTCTGTGCAAGCCCGCCACCCTGCGCGTCGCTACGGCCGACAGCGCCTTTACATCGGGCTACCACGCAGGCCAGACGATCATGGTCCCGGTCGCCCATCACGATGGCAATTACCAGATCGCGCCCGAAGGCCTGGCGCAGCTGCGCGACCAGGACCGCATCGCCTTCACCTATGGTCCGGGCATCAACGGCTCGGTGGGGGACATCGCCGGCGTTCTGTCCGAAAACCGTCGTGTCCTGGGCATGATGCCTCATCCCGAACGCGCGGCCGATCCGATCACCGGCGGAACCGATGGTGCGGTGCTGTTCCGGGGGCTCGTTGACGCGCTTGCGCATGCCTGACTTGAGCCCCAGCGGCGTTCGCTCTAGATTGCGCGCTGCAATCATGATGGATGGACTCGTGCTTGGCAGGTGACGAGCATATCGAGGACAAGGCTGAACGTCAGCGCGGCAGGGTATCGCGGCTGTCAAATCCTTGGTGGCTGCGCTCCGCAGTCGGCCTGATCGTTCTGGCCGCGCTGGCCACGATCTGGGTCACCAACGCCTGGCTGACGGACCGGTTCTCGGAGAATACGCGGGTCCGGGCCGAACTGCGGCTTGCGCTTTACACCGGCAACCTGATGTCGGAATTGCAGCGCAACTCGGTCGTGCCGCTGCTGCTGGCGCGGGATCCGGCGCTGATCAGCGCGCTGAACGGCAATGACTTCTCGACGACCTCGGCCCGGCTGATGGCGGCGCAGAAGGAAATCGGCGCCGCCTCGATCCGCCTGCTGGATGCATCGGGGCGGGTCGTCGGATCGACCGACCGCTATCAAATCGGCACGAACAACGTTGCCACCCCTTATTTCGTCGAGGCGCTGCGGTCGCGCGATACGGTCTTCACCGTCTCTGAAATGCCATCGGGCGCCCATGAGTTCGCCTATTCTCGCGCCATCGTGTCCGAAGGAAAGACCTTGGGCGTCATCGTGGTCGGCGCGGACCTGACGCGGCTGGAACGGTCCTGGGCCGGCATCTCGGACGCGGTCGCCGTCACCGACAGCGAGGGCCAGATCATCCTGTCGACCGAGCCGCGCTGGCGCGGGCTGACCTTGCCCGAGGCGCTGGCAGTGCGCTCGGCCCCTTCGGCCATCCAGCGGGCGTTCCAGGTGACGGCCGACTGGACCTCGACCCCCGCCGATGCCTATGTCCAGGGCCGCGCGGTAATGCGGTCCGAGGCGCGGGTGCCGTTCCGCGGCTGGCGGATGATCAGCTTTACCGCCTATAGCAGCGTGCGCGAGCGCGTGAACGCGATCCTGGCCCTGCAGATCATGGGCTTTGCCATTCTTCTGGCCGGAACCTTCTGGCTGTTGTCGCGGCGGGCGCGCCTCCAGTCAAAGGCATACATGCGCGAGTCGGCCGACCTGCGCGCGCTGAACGCCCGCCTGACCCGCGAGATCGCCGAGCGTGAGCGCGTGCAGAAGGAACTGCGCGTGGCCGAGCAGACCATGCAGCAGTCGTCCAAGCTGGCCGCCCTGGGCGAGATGTCGGCCGGTGTCAGCCACGAGCTGAACCAGCCTCTGGCCGCGATGAAGACCTATCTGGCGGGCGCACGCCTGCTGCTGCAGCGCGGCCGCCCTGAAGAGGCCCTCTCCAGCTTCCAGCGGATCGACGACCTGATCGACCGGATGGGGGCAATCACGCGGCAGCTGAAGTCCTATGCCCGCAAGGGTGGCGAGGCGGTCGAGCCTGTGGATCTGCGCGCCGCCGTCAGCAGTGCGCTGACGATGATGGAACCGCAACTTCGCACACGCCCGATCCGCATCATCCGCAGTGTCCCGCGCGAGCGGGTGATGGTGATGGCCGACCGCATCCGGCTGGAGCAGGTGCTGATCAACCTGTTGCGCAATGCGGTCGATGCCGTCCGCGACCGGCGCGACGCCGCGATCGAGATCACCGTGGAGGCCGGGACTCACGCCTATGTGTCCGTTCGAGACAATGGGCCGGGTGTATCCGACCTCGAAAAACTGTTTGAACCCTTCTGGACCACCAAGAAGCCCGGTGAAGGCACCGGGTTGGGCCTGGCCATC
>VGDE01000178.1 GCA_016869875.1 Alphaproteobacteria bacterium | reverse complement strand
CGCGGCGGGCAGAGCTTCTTCGTGGTGCCGCGGCTGACCGACCTGCCCGAGGTCGAGCATTGGCTGAAGGAGAACATGCCCGAACTGTCCTATATCGTCGCCCATGGCCAGTTGGCGGCAGGCGACCTGGATCAGCGCATGAACGCCTTTTATGACGGCAGCCACGACGTGCTGCTGGCAACCACGATCGTCGAATCGGGGCTGGATATCCCGACCGCAAACACCATGGTCATCTGGCGCGCCGACATGTTCGGCCTGGCGCAGCTGTACCAGATCCGGGGCAGGGTGGGGCGGTCAAAGGCGCGTGCCTATTGCTATCTGACCACCAAGCCGCGCCAGCCGCTGACGCCGCAGGCCATGCGGCGGCTCAAGTTCCTGGGCTCGATCGACGGGCTGGGGGCGGGCTTCAACCTGGCCTCGCAGGACATGGACCTGCGTGGCGCGGGCAATCTTCTGGGCGAGGAACAGTCCGGCCACATCAAGGAAGTCGGGTTCGAACTGTACCAGCAGATGCTGGAGGAAACGATCGCCAAACTGAAATCCGGCGAGATCGAGGGCACGCCCGAGGATGAATGGGCGCCCCAGCTGAACCTGGGTGTCCCGGTGACCATTCCGGAAGGCTATATCCCCGACCTGGACGTTCGCCTCGGCCTTTATCGCCGCCTGGCCGAGTTGACGACAAAGGTTGAACTGGAGGGCTTTGCCGCCGAACTGATTGACCGCTTTGGCCCTCTGCCGCGCGAGGTGAACACGCTGCTGCTTGTCATCCGCATCAAGGCCATGGCCAAACGCGCCAATATCTCCAAGCTGGACGCCGGGCCCAAGGGGATCACGGTCCAGTTCCACATGGACAAGTTCCCCAACCCTGCAGGTCTTGTGGAGTATCTGGCGGACGAGCGTGGCACCGCCAAGGTCACGGACAACAAGGTCGTCCTGAAGCGCGAGTTCACCTCGGATGCCGAACGCATCAAGGGCGCCTTCGCCGTGGCCCGCGATCTGGCGGCCAAGGTCAAGGCAGGCAGGGCCAAGGCGGGATCATGAGCACGGGCCAGATCCGCTTCGACCACGGGCCGCTTGTAGGCGGCACCCTGTTTTCGGCGCCGCAAGCGATCATTCGGGCAGACACGCCGGCCGGCGTCGGCCCGGCCCTGGCGGCCATGCAGGCGGCGACCGCCCGTGGGCAATGGCTGGCGGGTTATCTGTCCTATGAACTGGGATACGCGCTGACGCCCCGCCTGATGGACCTGATGCCGCAGGACCGGCAGATGCCGCTGATCCTGATGGGTGTCTTCAACAATCCGCATCCCGCGCCGCCCTTGCCTGCGCCCCATGGCGTCACCATCGGGCAGCCTCGCCCGCTGTGGGATCGCGCCCGTTATGACGCGGCCATAGCCGCGGTACATGCCTATATCCGGTCCGGCGACACCTATCAGATCAACCTGACCTTTCCGCTGGATGTGGACGTGACCGGCGATCCGCTGTCGATCTATGCGACCCTTGTCTCTCGTCAGCAGGTGGGGGAGGGGGCCTTTGTCGATCTTGGCGGCCCAGTCGTGCTGTCGCGCAGTCCGGAGCTGTTTTTTGCCGTCGATGCTTCGGGCCGGATCGAGACCCGCCCAATGAAAGGCACGGCGCCCCGGGGGGCCACTCCGTTCGAGGATGCCGCAGCCGCACAGGAACTGCACCTGTCCCAGAAGAACCGCGCCGAAAACCTGATGATCGTCGATCTTCTGCGCAACGACATCAGCCGCATCTGTCGACCCGGCAGCGTGCAAGTGCCCCAACTGTTCCATGTCGAGCAGTATGCCACGGTGCATCAGATGGTTTCGACCGTACAGGGGCAGTTGCTGCCGGGTGTCGGCCTGGCTCAGGTCCTGGGCGCGCTGTTTCCCTGCGGTTCGATCACCGGTGCCCCCAAGATCCGGTCGATGCAGATCATCGCGGAACAGGAACGTGGCGCGCGCGACATCTACTGCGGTGCCATCGGGTGGGTGGATCCGGCAGGACCCATGCGCTTCAGCGTGGCGATCCGGTCGCCCTGGATGCCCGCGCCGGGGCGTCTGAGGCTGAACGTGGGCGGCGGCATCGTGCATGACAGCGAGGCCGGCTCCGAGTGGGAGGAAGCATTGTGCAAGGCCGCATTCCTGAACCATATCCCGAGAATCTGACCATCTTCGAGACGATGCGCGCGGAGGCGGACGGGCGGATCGTGCTGTGGGCGCATCATCTGGCGCGGCTGAGGCGAGGCTGTGCCGCCGTGGGCTTTTTCCTGGATGAGGATCGTGTCCAGGCAGCCTTGGCCGGCCTGCCGCGGGGCAAGGTGATGCGGGCCCGACTGGCCGTGGAGGCCTCCGGCCATGTCATCCTGGCACATGCGCCCCTGCCGCCCAACCCATCTTCGTGGCGGGTTCGCCTTGCAACGCAACGCCTGGATGCGGCGGATCCTTGGCTGTCGATCAAGAGCTCGCACCGTTCGGTTTACGAAGCCGCGCGTGATGACCTCCCTCCGGGCATCGACGAGGCGCTGCTGCTGAACACGGACGGCCACCTGTGCGAGGGGAGCATCACTAGCCTGTTCCTTTGCCGCGACGGCGTTCTGCTGACCCCGGCCTTGTCCTGCGGCCTGCTGCCCGGCGTCCTGCGCGCCGAACTGCTTGCCAGGCGCATTGCTCAAGAGGCAGTTCTTCGGCCAGAGGATCTGCTGTCAGGGCAACTCTACTGCGGCAATGCGCTGCGTGGCCTCATTCCCGCACGATTGGCCTGAGCGGGGTTAAGCTGCTTGCTGCGGAACGAGAGGATCAAACCATCCGCAGGCGCACCTTCCTGAGGAAAGTGCAGGAAAGCAGTAGCGGATCCTGGACATAGCCTCAGGCACAAGTCAGTCGGCAAAGGGCAGCGCTGCAGATTTAGCGAGCATGCTTCCGGCTCAAACGTCATGCCGAACCAGTCCACCTATGAGGGGTGGCCCAAGGAACTGGTGGCTGAAACCCGCAAGGTGAAGCGGCTGACGTATCTGGAGAAGATCGAGCCATTGAGGCGCCCTTGCTTCAAGCCCGATGGCGAGGAGCAGCTTCAGAAAGTCGTTCCCGATCTCACACTCGAAAAGCTGATCCTGCGAAACGGCCCTCGGGAAACTCCTGAGCCCACTGCCGTACTTGTGTCGGTCACATCCGGCAGAAGTTCCGCGTCCCGGAGCCGTATATGTACCGTGTGCTTAACCCTCGACGTCACGTCTACCGCTCGACATGAGGCGCAAGGTGCCGCAAGGGCGCGGCGACGAGGACGGGCGAAGCACAGACATCATCGCGCTCGCCACGCGATACGGCCGCTGGGGCTATTGTCGCATCATGGCGCCTCTTGGTGGGGCCGGGGTCTTCTGCGCCAAAGCACCAGAACTTCACCGTTGAAGGTAGAGGGAACCGCACGGGCCAACCGTCGAGGTCCGGCCAAGGCCCTTGTCGCAGGGGCCCGGCGTCTTGCGGCAATCCTGCACCGGATGTGGACCGACAACACCGTCCATCGCTGGCAGCCACAGTCCGCCTGAGCCAGCGCAGCGGATCCGTGCCCCAGCACGGACAGAGGTCCCGTGCAGGGAGTGGCGGGCAGGCAATGCCGAACGTGGCTCGAACGCGGTTTCGCTGCAGTTATCAAACAGCGGAACGTCTCTCCTTCCGACCCAGTCATGAAGCGGCACTTGAGCCGACATCGAAGAGAAGCAAGACACCTGCCGAGATCGCTGCCTTGTGCGGTAACATCAACTGAACTCCAGTCGGCCTGCGGGGCAGGCGGGCAAAGCCGCGTCGGAGCCCAAAGTTCTCATTGCCACGCATGAGGATGACGACATATGGAAAGTTCATGCGACCAAAGATGATCATCAGAGCCTGCGAGACAAGTGATTATCCGGCGCTCAAGTCCTTTGACGAGTTCATCGGAGATCGCCGTATCGACATGCAGCAGGGCAACCTCCTGGTGGCTGTGCGGAATGATGTCGTGGTGGGATATGCCAGGGTCGCACCTTCGGAATTCATGGGGTGGCCTCTTCTCTCGATCATCTGTGTTGCTGCATCGTTTCGAGGACAAGGCATCGGTAAGGATCTGGTTGAAAGCGTGATAGCGGCCCCCAGATTGTTGCGTCTGTACACGTCCACCGAGGCGTCCAACGTCACCATGCAGGCCTTGCTGCGAAGATGCAGTGCGCGCGAGATCGGTTTCATGGATGAGTTGAACATGTCAGGTGAGAGGGAGGTCTTGTTCCGGCTCAAATGATCTTCAAGAGCGCATCACGGGAGTTGGCCCTTTGCAACCTAGCCTGCCATCGTCGAAGTTGTCTCTCGCGAGACAAGGGGAAGCCATGGACGACGTGCGGATAGTGAAACTGGAAGCTGAAGATCTACCAATCTTCAAAGCGATCCGGTTGGAGTCCTTGAAGATGGCTCCATCAGCATTTGCCAACAGCTTCACAGACTGGTCGTCCCTGTCAGACCAAGAATGGCTCGACCGGATGAAGGCTCCTGTCTTCGCGATGCTGAAGGGGCAGGAACCTGTGGGGATTATGGGTCTGATGCTCCAGCGCGGGGGAAAACGTTCCCACCGCGCAACAATCATCATGGTCTACCTGCATGAGAGCGAACGTGGGTCCGGCCTGGCAAGTGCTCTGCTCCAAGCAGTCATGGGCTTTGGCAAGGAAAGCGGCGTGCGCCAGTTCGAATTGAACGTGAACCACACCAACGCCAAGGCAATCCGCTTCTATAAGCGGCATGGCTTCGCGACGGTAGGAAAAATCCTTGCGGCACTGATCGAGGATAGCCGCGAAGTGGACGAACTGATCATGGTTCATCGGTGACAAGGCAAAGGCCCGCTTTGTCCCGCACAGCCGACAGGGATTGCCTATGCCACCCTCACGAACCTTTCCCCATATGGAAGCCCCGCCTGGACAGGCGGGGCTTCCTGCTTCTCGCGGCCAGATCTACTCCGCGGTCAGCAGCGGCGTCTTTGACTTGCCAATCCGAGGCGCATCGGGACCGGTGATGTCGAAGACCGGCTTGTCATCCTCGATCTTGACACGCACCACTCCGCCCTTGGTCAGGCGACCGAACAAAAGCTCCTCGGCCAAGGGCTTCTTGATGCTTTCCTGGATCACGCGGCCCAAGGGGCGCGCGCCCATGCGGTCGTCGTAACCCTTTTCAGCCAGCCAGTTGGCGGCTTCAGGGGTCAGCTCGATATGGACATTGCGATCCATCAACTGAGCTTCCAGCTGCAGCACGAACTTCTCGACCACATGGATCACCACGTCGCGCGACAACGGCGCAAAGCTGATGACCGCATCCAGACGGTTGCGGAACTCAGGCGTGAAGGTCCGCTCGATCGCGGCCGTATCCTCGCCCTCGCGCCGGTCGCGGCCAAAGCCGATTGCGGCCTTGGCCTGATCCGCCGCACCTGCGTTCGAGGTCATGATCAGGATGACGTTGCGGAAATCCACCGTCCGGCCGTTATGGTCAGTCAGCCGCCCCGCATCCATGATCTGCAGCAGGATGTTAAACACATCCGGATGCGCCTTCTCGATCTCGTCCAGCAGCAGCACGCAATGCGGATGCTGGTCCACGCCGTCGGTCAGAAGCCCGCCCTGGTCAAAGCCGACATAGCCCGGAGGCGCGCCGATCAAACGGCTGACGGCGTGCTTCTCCATGTATTCCGACATGTCGAAGCGGATCAACTCGACGCCCAGGCTGGAGGCCAATTGCTTGGCAACCTCGGTCTTGCCGACGCCCGTGGGTCCGGCAAACAGATAGTTGCCGATGGGCTTTTCCGGTTCACGTAGGCCGGCCCGGGCCAGCTTGATCGCGCTGGACAGGGCCTCAATGGCATTGTCCTGACCAAAGACCACGCGCTTGAGGCCGGCATCCAGATCGCGCAGAACCTCGGCGTCGTTCTTGCTGACGTTCTTGGGCGGGATGCGGGCGATCTTGGCCACGACGGCCTCGATCTCCTTTGGGCTGATGGTCTTGCGGCGCTTGCTTTCCGCGACCAGGTGCTGGGCCGCTCCCGCCTCGTCGATCACGTCGATGGCGCTGTCGGGCAGCTTGCGGTCGTTGATGTAGCGGCTGGCCAGCTCCACCGCCGACTTGATCGCGTCGTTGGTATAGCGCAGGTCGTGGTGCTTTTCGAAATGCGGCTTCAGCCCCATCAGGATCTTGACGGTATCGGGCACCGAAGGCTCGTTCACGTCGATCTTCTGGAAGCGCCGCGACAGGGCACGGTCCTTCTCGAAGTGCTGGCGATACTCCTTGTAGGTGGTCGATCCCATGCAGCGCAGCTTGCCGCCCGCCAAGGCCGGCTTGAGCAGGTTAGAGGCGTCCATCGCCCCACCCGAAGTCGCACCCGCACCGATCACCGTGTGGATCTCGTCAATGAACAGGATCGCGTCGGGATGGGCTTCGAGTTCCTTGACAACGGCCTTCAGCCGCTCCTCGAAATCACCACGATAGCGCGTCCCGGCCAGAAGCGCACCCATGTCCAGCGAGAAGATGGTGGCGCCCGCCAGCACGTCAGGAGTCTCTCCCCGCGTGATCTTCAGCGCCAGGCCTTCCGCAATCGCGGTCTTGCCCACGCCCGGATCGCCCACCAGCAGCGGGTTGTTCTTGCGCCGCCGGCAAAGGACCTGGATCGCACGCTCGACCTCGGGCTCGCGGCCGATCAGTGGGTCCACGTCACCCTTCTTGGACTTCTGGTTCAGGTCGACGCAGTACTTGCCAAGGGCGGTCTCGTCCTTGGACTCCTGCGCGGCCTCGGCCTTGGTCTGTTCGATGGGCTCGTCCGAACCGGCAACCTTGCGGGGCTCGTTGAACGACGGGTTCTTGGCCACGCCATGCGCGATGAAATTGACCGCGTCATAGCGGGTCATGTCCATTTCCTGCAGGAAGAAGGCCGCATTGGATTCGCGTTCGGCGAAGATGGCGACCAGCACATTGGCACCCGTCACCTCTTGACGGCCCGAGCTTTGGACATGAATTGCCGCGCGCTGGATCACGCGCTGGAAGGCCGCCGTCGGCACGGCTTCCGAGCCGTCGACGTCGGTGATCAGGGTGGACAGGTCATCCTCGATGAAATCGACCAGAGTCTTGCGCAACTCTTCCAGATCCACGTTGCAGGCCCGCATGACCTTGACCGCATCGGGTTCCTCGGTCAGGGCCAGCAGCAGATGCTCCAGCGTCGCAAGCTCGTGTCGATGTTCGTTCGCCAGCGCGAGTGCCTGGTGAAT
>VGDE01000177.1 GCA_016869875.1 Alphaproteobacteria bacterium | reverse complement strand
AGTACTTCAAGGATGACGCGACCGCCTTCAACGCGCAGAAGAAGGCGACGATCGAGGGCAAGGGCGTGCTGAACAACCGCCTGTCCGAGTTCTTCATGAACGGTCTGACGAATATCGGCGTCCCGAACCATTTCATCCGCCGCATCAACATGCGCGAGCAGCTGATCCGCCAGGTCGAGATCGTGCCGCTGGAAGTGATCGTGCGCAACTTTGCCGCCGGCTCACTGTCCAAGCGACTGGGACTGGAGGAGGGCGCGTTGCTGCCCCGCCCCATCGTCGAATACAGCTACAAGAACGACGAGCTGGGCGACCCGATGGTGTCGGAGGAATACATCATCGCCTTTGGCTGGGCGACCCAGCAGGACCTGGACGACATCGTGAGCCTCGCGCTGCGCGTGAACGACTTCCTGTCCGGCGTGTTCTATGGCGCGGGCATCAAGCTGATCGACTTCAAGATCGAGATCGGCCGCGTCTGGGACAACGACTTCATGCGCCTGATCGTCGCCGACGAGATCAGCCCCGACAGCTGCCGGCTGTGGGACGTCAAGACCGGCCAAAAGCTGGACAAGGACGTGTTCCGCCGCGACCTGGGCAGCCTCACGGACGCCTATACCGAGGTGGCGCGCCGCCTGGGCCTGATGCCCGCGAACACGACCAGCCTGAAACCGACCGCGATCAACTGACAAAGGACGCCGCCATGAAAGCACGTGTCACCATCATGCTGAAGGACGGCGTCCTGGACCCGCAGGGCGAGGCGATCCGCCACGCCCTGGGCGGTCTGGGCCACAAGGACGTCACGGGCGTCCGGCAGGGCAAGCTGATCGAGCTGGACCTGACCACCACCGACGCGGAGGCCGCCCGCGCCGAGGTCGCGAAGATGTGCGAAGGTCTGCTGGCCAATACCGTGATCGAGAAATATTCGATCGAGATTGCCTGAACCTTGACCTGACGCTGCGGCATCCTGCTCTTATGGGCAGGTTGCCCCCTTCCCCCCGTTGCAAAATACGCGGGTTTGACGCCCAATGCACGGATGATGAACCAGACCACCTCCCAGTCCGATCCCGCCCCGGTCATTCAGATCAACGGGCTGCACAAGGCCTATGGCCCGCTCGAGGTGCTGAAAGGCGTCTCGATGACGGCACCGCGCGGGCATGTGATCAGCCTGATCGGGTCCTCGGGGTCCGGAAAATCCACGCTGCTGCGCTGCTGCAACCTGCTGGAAAACAGCCAGGCAGGAGAGATCCTGTTCGAGGGTGAACCCGTGCGCTGGAAGGGGCAGGGCCAGGCGCGCCAGCCGGCCGACCGCGCGCAGGTGACCCGTTTTCGCACCAACCTGTCGATGGTGTTCCAGCAGTTCAACCTTTGGGCCCACATGTCGATCCTGCAGAACGTGATGGAAGCGCCCGTCACTGTCCTGCGCGAGGACCCGGCCCGGGTCGAGGCGAGGGCGCGCGACCTCCTGGCCAAGGTGGGGATCGGCGACAAGGCCGATGCCTGGCCCGCCCAGCTGTCGGGTGGCCAGCAGCAGCGGGCGGCCATTGCCCGCGCGCTGTGCATGCAGCCCAAGGCCCTGCTGTTCGATGAACCCACCAGCGCGCTGGACCCCGAGCTGCAGCAGGAGGTGGTCAAGGTCATCAAGGATCTGGCGGGCGAACACCGCACCATGATCCTGGTCACGCATGACATGCGGCTGGCCGCCGATGTCAGCGATCATGTCGTGTTCCTGCACCAGGGCGTGATCTGCGAAGAAGGCCCGCCATCGCGGCTGTTCGGGGATCCGCAGACCGACCGTCTGCGCCAGTTCCTGTCCGCCACGATGGCCAATTGAAAAAAACCAACAGGAGAAGTTCATCAATGAAATCGCTGACGATCGCCGCCGCGGCGCTGGCCCTGACCGCAGGTCTTGCGCAGGCGCAGACCGTGCGCATGGGCACCGAGGGCGCCTATGCGCCCTACAATTTCATCGACGACGCCACCGGCGAGGTGACCGGCTTCGAGATCGAACTGGGCAACGAACTGTGCCGCCGCGCCGGACTGGACTGCACCTGGGTGCGCAACGACTGGGATTCGATCATCCCGAACCTGGTATCGGGCAACTATGACACCATCCTGGCGGGCATGAACATCAACGAAGAGCGCAAGCAGGTCGTCCAGTTCACCCAGCCCTATACGCCCGCCATGCCTTCGGCCTATGCGGCGCTGTCGGCGGATGTGGATGTCGAAGGCGGCGTGGTTGCGGCCCAGACCAACACGATCCAGGCAGGCCATGTCGCCGAAACCGGCGCGACGCTCTTGGAATTCCCGAACCCCGACCAGACCGTCGCGGCCGTCCGCAACGGGGAGGCGGACGCCGTCTTTGCCGACAAGGACTTCCTGGTGCCGATCGTGGAAGAGTCGGGCGGCGAACTGGTCTGGGTCGAGGGTGGCGAGACCGTGCCCCTGGGCGAAGGCATCGGCATGGCGCTGCGCCAGAGTGACAACGATCTGCGCGAAACCTTTGACGCCCAGATCAGCGGGATGAAAGAGGACGGCAGCCTGAACGAGCTGATCGTCAAGTGGTTCGGCGACGACGCGCTGACCTTCGAATGATCTGACCCGCCGCTGCGGGACATGCCCGCGGCGGCCTTCCGGGGCCCGACATGTTTTCCTATTGCACCGATCCATCCTCGCTCGAGGGGCTAGTCTGGCTGTCGTGCTACCTGACCTCGGGGACGCATCTGCTGTTCTATGCCAGCTTCGGGACGGTGCTGCTGCTGCTGGCGCTGACGGCGCCCGTTGCGCTGGTGCTGGGTTATGGAGGCGCGATGGCCTCGCGATCGCGCATTGTGCCGCTGCGACTCTTTGGCAAGGTCTATACCTCGATGGTGCGGGGCGTTCCCGACATCATCTTTTTCCTGTTCGTGCCGATCGCACTGGACCAGGGCTTTGAATGGGTGCGCCATCAGGTGCTGTGCGACAGCGACCTGCCGGTCTGGCAGGGCAACGATTTCGTCGTCTGCCCGGCGGCCAAGCTGCCGCTGAACAGTGCCGCGCCCTGGGTGCACGACGCCTATGGCATCTTCCTGGCGGTCATTGCCTTTTCCGTGGTCTTCGGGGCCTTTGCGGCCAATGTGCTTTATGGCGCGATGCAGGCCGTGCCCCGCGCGCAGCTTGAAACGGCCGAGGCCTATGGGATGACGCCCCGGCAGGTGAACCGTCGCGTGCTGGTGCCGCAGATGTGGACCTATGCGCTGCCGGGCCTGTCGAACCTGTGGATGATCCTGATCAAGGCCACGCCCCTGTTGTTCCTGCTGGGGGTCGAGGACGTGGTCTACTGGGCCCGCGAACTGGGCGGGTCCAAGACCAGCGCCTTTGCCTATCCCCATCCCGACTGGCGGCTGTACTATTTCCTGGCGCTTCTGGTGTTCTACCTGCTGATGACCTGGATCTCAGGCCGCGTGCTGGACCGGGTGACGCGGCGGCTGTCGCGCGGTCAGGCCACGATGGGCGGCGAGGCGCAGCGCAAGGGGGCCGTCGCATGAGCTGCGTTCAGACCATCAGGGACTATGGCCTGCGCTCGCTCGGCTATGGCGAGCGGTTGCTGCCGCGCGCCGACTATGACCTGTGCCAGCAGTTCACCCTGATCGGCTCGGGGCTGATCTGGAACCTTTACTTTGCCGTGCTGGCGCTTGGCATGGGCTTCGTGCTGGCCAATGGCCTGGCCGTGGCCAAGACCAGCCGCAGCGCCATGCTCCGCATGCCTGCCGAGGCCTTCATCTTTGTCTTTCGCGGCAGCCCGCTGTTCATCCAGTTCTTCATCGCCTACGAGGCGCTGGTCCTTTTGCCCCGTGCCGGCATCGAGGTGATGGGCCTGACCCTGCAGACCAGCTGGCTGACGCGGGCCTGGGCCGGGGCGCTGATCGTGCTGACGCTGAACACCGCCGCCTATTCTGCCCAGATCTTTCACGGCGCACTGATGTCGGTGCCCAAAGGTGATGTGGAGGCCGCCGATGCCTATGGTCTGACGGGTTGGGCGCGGTTCCGCCGGGTGATCTGGCCCACGATGATGCGGCTGGCCTGGCCCAGCTATACCAACGAGGCGATCTTTCTGTTTCACGCGACAACGCTGGTCTATTTCTCGGGCTTTCCGGCGTTCCAGCAAAAGGGTGATGCCCTTTATTACGCCAGCTACTTCGCGGACCGGACCTTCAATCCCTTTGTCGCCTATCCGATTGCCGCCGCCTATTTCATTGTCGCCACCTTGGCTTTGATCTGGCTTTTCGGCAGGGTGAACAGGCGGTTGAACCGCCACCTGCCGGGGGCGGACAAGCGCCTGAGATACCGTCCCCAACTGGTACGTTGACGACATGGACTGGCTGCGTGAACATCCCGAGGTAAAGACGATCCGTGTGGCGGCGGCCGACCTGAACGGCGTGGCGCGCGGCAAACGCATTCCTGCGCGCTATGCCGGTAAGCTGCTGGATGAGGGGACCAAGTTTCCCTATTCCGTCCTGAACCTGGACATCTGGGGCGAGGATGTCGAGGACAGCCCCCTGGTCTTTCAGTCGGGCGATCCGGACGGGCTGCTGCTGCCGACGGAACGGGGTTTCCTGCCCATGCCCTGGCTGGATGCGGCGCCGACTGCCCTGCTGCCCTTGTGGATGTTCCACCCCGACGGACGTCCTTATGACGGGGATCCGCGGCAGGCCCTGGCCCGTGTGGCCGAACGCTATCAGGCGGCGGGCCTGACCCCTGTCGTTGCGACCGAACTGGAATTCTTTCTGATCGACGACAGCGGCCGCCAGCTGCGCGTGCCGCCCAGTCCGCGATCGGGCAAGCGGCGCACCGGGGGCGAGGTTCTGTCCCTGCGGGCGCTGGACGCGTTCGACCAGTTCTTCACCTCGCTGTATGACGCCTGCGAATCGATGGACATCCCGGCCGATACCGCGATCTCGGAAGCGGGTCCGGGACAGTTCGAGATCAACCTGATGCACCAGGCCGATCCGCTGAAGGCTGCGGACGACACCTGGCTGTTCAAGATGCTGGTCAAGGGTGTGGCGCGCAGCTACGGCTTTGCCGCCAGCTTCATGGCCAAGCCCTACGAGGCCTTTTCAGGCAACGGGATGCACATGCATTTTTCTATCCTGGACAAGGACGGGAACAACATCTTCGACAATGGCGGGGAAGAAGGAACCGAGGCGCTGCGGCAGGCCGTCGCCGGCTGCCTGCGGGCCATGCCAGGCTCCACCCTGCTGTTCGCGCCGCACGAGAACAGCTATGACCGGCTGGTTCCGAACGCCCATGCGCCGACGGGCATCGGGTGGGCCTATGAAAACCGAACGGCCGCGATCCGCATTCCGTCCTCGGGCCCCAGGGCGCGCCGGATCGAGCATCGCGTCGCGGGCGGTGACGTGAATCCCTACCTGACCATCGCCGCGATCCTGGGCGCCGCGCTGAACGGCATCGAGGACAAGCTGGAGGCGCCCGAGCCCTTCAAGGGAAACGCCTATGACCAGCATCTGGCACAGTTGCCCGGCGATTGGGGCGCGGCCATCGCGGCCTTTGACACATGCCCCGAAATCCGCCGCATCCTGCCTGCCCACCTGATCGACAACTACCTGATGACCAAGCGACAGGAACTGCACTACATGGCCGAACTGTCCGACGAGGAAACGGTCGAGCTGTATCTGGACACTGTCTGACTGTTGTAGCGAACATTCTGAAATCGAAATGTGGTGGGTATTGCTGCCTTTGCCACTACGAACTGCGTCCTGAGAAAAATCACTTCGCGGCGGCGGGTTGTGTATATTGCACTAAGTGCAGCCGATGGTCCTCCCCCGGGGTCGGCGTTGGCTGGCCTGCGGCTTGACGGCTTCGACTTCGGATTTCATGTCTTTCTCCTGATCCGGGTCCTTCTGGCAACGACCGTTTGCGCCTTCGGACCTGACGCGCCCGGTCGTGAATGTGCGGCCGGTTCACGCGGGGCCTGCCCATCCCAGCTACCCCTTCCTGAGGGCCCGGATTATTGGCCCGGACCTGACCGACCAGGCTGTCCGATAGCGTCTGGTCCTGCACCTGCTTTGACTGCGCGCTGCCTGTGCCGGTGTTGTCCTGTCACCGCCGCGCACGGGGATCGCTGAACCTGCCGGTGGACCATGAGGCGCAAGCGCCATTGGTCTGGGCGCCGAGGCGAACGGGACGAGGTTCCCGGGCGAGGGAGGATGGCTGGCGCGCAAGCGCCCCCCGCAGCGCAGGCGTCCGTATCGGCAGCGGTTCACCTGGCCATGGATGCAGCCACCCGAAACAATCAGGCTGCAGGCTTCACCTCCAGCCGTCGAGTGTGGATTTCCGCGGTAGTGGCCATTTTGAGGCCACTATTCTTCCTCTGCTTTTAACAGATGTGCCGATAGTGATGCGCAAGCGGCCACTGAGGGTCGGGCGGGGCTCGACGCCAGGAGCCCATACCCATCACTCGGGTCGAACGCTTGTCGGCTTCCGCGTGGCTACACGGATTGTCATTTCCAGGAACGTCGTGGCGATCAAGGCGCCCTGCAAGTTCGGCCCGATCCTCCACAGGTATCTCTGGTTGTTTCGGCGGAGCTGAGATTGCAGTCCAGTTGTTTCCCCGCAATATGACGAGCATGAATGCCGAGAAGCTCCATATTCGCGCCGCCGAGCTCGCTGACGTTGATGCCTTGACGGCGATGGCCAACCAGCCGGGCGTGCGGCACGGGACGCTGCGGCTTCCCCATACGCCGCGCGCCCTGTTCGAGCGCCGCCTTGCGGCCGGTTCAGGCCGCCACCTGCTCGTGGGCGAGATTAGGGACGCTGACGATGCGCTGCGGGTCGTTGCCCATGGCGCTCTTGTTCTGAGGACGGGACGCATGGCGCATGTGGGTGAGGTCACACTGTTTGTCCACGACGATCACACTGCGCGCGGCTTCGGAAATGCCATCCTTGGGGCCTTGATCGACCTGGCAGACAACTGGCTCGGGCTGCGCCGGTTGGAGCTGGATGTGAATACCGACAACGTCGCCGCGATCGGGCTCTATCGACGACATGGCTTCGAGGTCGAGGGCACGAAGCGCGGTGACGTTATGCGCGCGGGCGAACTGGTCGATACGCATGTCATGGGGCGGCTACGTGATGCTCCGGCGCGAGTACCGCAGTAACGCCTCTGGTGAAACTTTAGGCCGTGTTGACAAAAGGGATACACAGGTCGCGCTGATCATGATTCAAGCTGGCATCTGCAATGGAGACCAGCTTGGCACGAGACCTGATGTCGGACGACGAG
>VGDE01000176.1 GCA_016869875.1 Alphaproteobacteria bacterium | reverse complement strand
CGGAATATCTGTCACTGATGGGCAAGACAGCAGTTGCGCGCCATGGACAGGCAAGGGCGGAAGCTACTGGTTCTCTTGCTTGTAATCGCCGGGCTTTGCGGGGTTCATCACGTCGAATTCGTCCGGCGAATGCGGCTTGCCATGATGATCGCCCTGATCGTTCTGCCGGTTGGGCGGATCAGTGGCCGGATTGTCCTGCTTGGGGCGTTCTGTGGTCATGATGTCCTCCTCTCTGGTTCAACGCGCGCCCGCACGGCTTGTTCCGTGACAAGGGTGCCGCGGCATCCGCACTAGAGGTGCGAATGGCGAAGGTGCTCCGGCACGGCGATGTTTTCGAAATCGGTGGCAAGTTCCCGGAGTGCCTGGCGCATGACGGGCCCGGCGGCCGGGCGGCCATGGCCTGTCACCACCAGCTGCGGCTCCAGCGCGGCCAGCTTGGCCACGGAGGCGGCGGCAGACGGCCAGTCGGGCGTGAAATACCGCGGCGGCCCGTGCATCTCGAGTGTCTGCATCGCCACCTCGTAGGCCGATTCCTGCCCCGTCGTGATAAAGGCATCGCCCGCGATCAGGGTCCGGTCCTGCGCACGCCACAGCGACACATGGCCGGGCGTGTGGCCGGGCGTGTGGATCCAGCGCCAGTCCGGCAGATGCGGAACCGTGCCGTCCGCAGGCAGGGCAGACAGGCGCTGCGCCACATCGACCGGTGCCGTCGGGAACAGGCTTGCAAGCTTTGGCATGATCCCCCCGCCGGCCTTGGTGTCGGGGGGCGGATAACTTTGCTGCCCGTCCAGGAAAGGCAGTTCGGCCTGATGGGCAAGAACCGGCGCGTCCCACATCTCGGACAGATCGACCAGCGCGCCAACATGGTCGAAATGACCATGCGTCTGGACAATGGCCGCCGGGCGAGAACCGCCGAACCGGCTTTCCACCGCCTTGAGGATGGCGGATTTCGTACCGGTCACTCCCGTGTCGACCAGGACCCAACCGCGGTCGCCCGCTCCCGGCGGCCCGACAAGGATGACATTCACCAGCATCGCCCGCAGATAGGCAATGTCAGAGGCCACCTCGTGAAGGCCGCCGCCCAGATCCTTGTGGGGGGCGGCCGCTTCGTCGGACAGGGCGATCTGGACAGTCATGGGAAACCACTCCTCGGGCCGTTGCGGATGTTGTCCAACTTGTCAGAGGCCCGGTCGTTCCACCCACGGCATTGCCGGAATGTCCCGTTGCCCCTCTGTGGCCTTCCTGTCAGCCGCAGAAACCGTCAGGGAGAGCGGCATGGCGATGAGCCGGGTGACCGCTGGCGCCGTCCCGCCGAAGATGTCCCTGGACGACCCAAGGTTGTCGTCTCGGCATGCTGGAGGCTGGGGAAACCGGCTGCACATCTCCTCTGAACACCCTGACAAGGAAAGAGTGTTCGCGGCTGCGGAAGACGCGGTCAGGGTGTTGTCCTTCTGCGTCGGGTGCCGCCGGCGGGCGCAGGACCGGTGGCCCGGACAACATGCCGAGCCCACCCTTGCGGCCGCCGGTCCGGCTTCAGTTCGTGAACGCGGTGATCAGGTTGATGACTGCCAGCACACGCTGCGTGTCGCGGTCCACGCGATAGGCCCGGTCACCGTCGCGATAGTAATCCCACCCCGCCCGCTGATCCAGGCCATAGCGACCGGGGTTTGCAACGTGGTCAAAGGCGCCGGGCCCGATACGGTCGCCGACTCGAACCGCTGCATGATCCTGGTGGCGGGCCTGACCCGGAGGCACGCAGCTTGGCGATTTCTTGGCGAGTCCCGGCGGGCAATGCCCGTGGCTGTCGTGGCGGCCGCGCCCCGGATCCGCGACGGCGGCGGTCGAAACTGTGGCGGCAACGACCACCAGCGCGGCGGTCAGGCGGGTGCGAATGTTCATGTTCCCGAACTCCATTGGGTCCCGGCTTCTTCAACGCCGCCGCCGGCAGGTTCGCAACATGCATCTTGTTCACGATTTCCGGCAGACACCCCTGGCCGGTTGTTCCAAATGAAAAGGGGCCCCGCGGGCCCCCTGTTTCGCATCTGGCGCCAGCGGTCAGGCCGCCTTTTGCGCGTCCAGTTCGCTGATCACTGGGCGAGGCGATTCTTCGCGCGTGAAATAGCCGTACATCTGCTCCAGCACGGCATCCGCCTCGGCGCTGCGCTTGCGGGCGGCCAGGCTCAGGGGGCGGTTCTGTTCATTCGACATCATCAGTCTCCGGTTCGGGTCGTTTCCTCCCACGAGGGTCATGTATTGACTGAGGGCCTGAAAGAAAACCGCCCCGACGTGGCGTCAGGGCGGATGCAAGGCAGTCATGCGCGTGGGACAGGTCAGCCCTTGATGCCGGCCAGCCGAAGCATGCGGTGCTTTTTCTTGCCGATCGAGATCTTCAGCCCGGCCTCCAGCGAGGCGGCGTCCAACGCCATCTGAGGGTCCAGGATCGGGTCGTTGTCCACCCGCAGGCCACCTTCGGCGATCAGGCGCTTGGCCTCCTTGCCACTGGCGACGATGCCCGACTGGACCAGGGCCTGGACGATGGTGACGCCCTGCGACACCGCATTGGCCGGCAGCAGCGCGACCTCCAGATCACCGCCTGCGCCGCCTTGCTCGAACACCTCGCGCGCGGTCGCCTCGGCGCTGGCGGCGGCATCCGCGCCGTGCAGCAGGGTCGTGACCTCGTTGGCCAGCCGGACCTTTGCCTCGTTGATCTCGGCGCCCTGCAGCGTGCCCAGACGGTCGCATTCCTCGACCGGAAGCTCGGTATAGAGCTTGAGGAAACGGCCCACATCGGCGTCCGTCGTGTTGCGCCAGAACTGCCAGAACTCGTAAGGCGACAGCATTTCGCCGTTCAGCCAGACGGCGCCGCCCGCCGACTTGCCCATCTTGCGCCCGTCGCTGGTCGTCAGCAGCGGAGAGGTCAGGCCCCAGATGGTCCGGTCATCCACGCGGCGTGTCAGGTCGATCCCGTTGACGATGTTGCCCCACTGGTCCGACCCGCCCATCTGCAGCTGACAGCCATAGCGGCGGTTCAGTTCCAGAAAGTCATAGGCCTGCAGGATCATGTAGTTGAACTCGAGGAAGGACAGCGACTGTTCGCGATCCAGCCGGGACTTGACCGACTCAAAGGACAGCATGCGGTTCACGCTGAAATGCCGCCCGATGTCGCGCAGGAATGTCAGGTAGTTCAGGTCGTCCAGCCATTCGGCGTTGTTCAGCATGGTCGCGCCATCCGCGCCGTAATCCAGGTAGCGGGCAAAGACCTTCTGCATGCCGTCGATGTTGGCCTGGATGGCCGCATCGTCCAGCAGCGGGCGTTCGTCGCTGCGGAAGGACGGATCGCCCACCTTGGTCGTGCCGCCGCCCATCAGCGTGATCGGGCGGTTGCCGGTCTTCTGGAACCAGCGCAGCATCATGATGTTCAGCAGGTGGCCCACATGCAGGCTGGCCGCCGTCGCGTCATAACCGATATAGGCAGTGACAGGCCCCGCCAGCAGCGCCTGGTCCAGGCCCTCGTAATCCGTGCAATCGGCCAGATAGCCGCGCTCGGACATGATGCGCAGGAAGTCGGACTTGGGCTGGTGGGTCATGGGCTTCATCCTTCTGATCGGGCGCGATATACAGGCTGGGGCGATAAAGGAAAAGGCGCGATGATCCGGGCTTTGGGGATGATGTCGGGCACGTCGCTGGACGGTGTGGACGCGGCGGTGATCGACACGGACGGCACGCGCATCGGCGGCTTTGGGCGGACGGCGTTCCGCGCCTATTCCGACAATGAGGCCGCGGCGCTTCATGCCGCCCTGGGGTCGTGGCAGGACAGTCCCTGCCTGCCCGAGGCCGCGCAGCTGGTCGAGGCCTGTCACGCCGATCTGGCCCGCGGATTTCCCGAGGCAGATCTGATCGGCTTTCACGGACAAACGCTGGCCCATGATCCGCGCGGACGGGGGACCCACCAGGCCGGCAGCGGAGCCGCATTGGCGCAGGCCACGGGGCGGCCGGTGGTCTGGGACTTTCGGTCCGAGGATGTCCGGCGCGGTGGCGAAGGCGCGCCCCTGGTGCCCTTCTTTCACTGGGCCTGTGCCGAATGGGCAGTGGGGCAGGGGCATCTGCCGCCGGCACCGGTCGCCTTTCTGAACCTGGGCGGGGTCGGCAACATCAGCTGGGTCGATCCCCGCGCGGCGTCGCCCCAGGCACCGGACGCCTGCCTGGCATTCGACACGGGTCCCGCGAATGCGCCGATCAACGACCTGATGCGCCGCCGCCTGCACAAGACGCGGGACGACAACGGCGCGCTGGCGGCGGCAGGGGTTGCGGATGCCGAGGTGATCGCCCGTTTCCTGCGGCACCCGTATTTCAGCCGCCCCGCGCCCAAATCCCTGGACCGCGATCAGTTCGCGAGCCTTCTGTCCGAGGTGCGGGACCTTGACGATGCCGATGCGGCCGCGACATTGGCCGGCGCGGTGGTGGCGTCGGTCCGGGCGGCACTGGCCTGGCTGCCCATGCCACCAGCCCGGATGCTGGTCTGCGGGGGCGGGCGTCACAACCGCACGATCATGGGCGGGCTGGCGGACGCCTTGCCCATGCCGGTCGATCCGGTCGAAGCCTGTGGCCTGGACGGCGACATGCTGGAAGCGCAGGCCTTCGGCTGGCTGGCGGTGCGGGTCCTGCGGGGGCTGCCGGTATCGGGACCCACGACAACCGGGGTGCCCGAACCCGTCTGTGGCGGCAGGATCAGCCATCCTCGCGTTTTCGTGGGCTAAATCTGCAGAATTTTTCGGAACGGCTGACGCTCGGGGACGTTAGGTGCTCGATGATGGCAAAACGCTGTCGAACCGGAAAATAAAGACGGAGATCACGATGAAAACGCTCATGATGACGGTTGCGACCCTTGCTCTGGCCACCCCCGCTTTTGCGCAGACCGCCACGACCACGCCGTCCGACGCAATGCCTGCCGAGGTCGTGCCTTCGGAAACCAACGACACCACGACCACTGATGGTACGATGGGAACCACCGGCGGTGCCGCGACCACCACGCCGATGACCACCGACGGTACCGCGACCACCACGCCGATGACCACCGACGGCACCATGGCCACCGCGCCGATGACCACCGACGGCACCATGGCCACCACGCCCATGACCACCGACGGCACGATGGGCACCACGTCGGAAGTTGCCCTGTCGGCTGAAAACCAGGGTGTGACGTCGTCGTGGCTTGAAGGCCGCGCCATCTACACGACGAACCAGCCCTCGTCGACCGCCTGGACGGACGTGACCGGCGATGCCGTTCCCGGCGACTGGAACGAGATTGCGAACGTGTCCGATCTGGTGATGACGCAGGACGGCCAGCTGGTCGGCTATATCGCCGACATCGGCGGCTTCCTGGGCATTGGTGCCCACACGGTTCTGCTGGACCGCGACGCGCTGCACATGGCGCAGTTCGGCGATGATGTGGTTCTGGCCACCAACTATTCGCAGGAAGAGCTGGAAGCACTGCCGGAATTCGACACGGACAGCGTCCGCAACTGATCACCGCTTGATCAGGGTCAAGAAAGGGGCGTCCGCAGGGCGCCCTTTTTCTTGTTCGGGCATCGTCCCCTGCGGCGGAACCACAATCCCCATCTGCGGTTGGACAACAGGCGCCTGCGGGCGATCGTGATCATCAAGGAGGATTCGATGACCAGACATCTCTTGGGAACCGCTGCCACGCTGGCCTTGCTCGGCAGTCCCGCCGTTGCGCAGACGGAGGCAGCCGGGGGCACGGGCGCGATGCGGATCGAGCAGTGCGCGCCGGTGATCACCGTCACGCAGACTCCGCCGACCGTCACCGTCACCATGCCCGCGAACCCCGATGAGGAGCCTTCGGTCACCGTGACGCAGGCGCCGCCCGAGGTGTCGGTGGAAACCTGTCCTCCGACCGTGACCGGTGCCGACGGCGCGCAGGCCGAGGCAGAGGTTGTCGAGGCCGAGCCGCAGATCAACATCACGGCGGCTGAAACGGCCGAACTGTCCGTGGCACGTGCCGATGGCGGCCAGGCGACCGAAGCGCCGGCCTCCGGTGCCGCCGCGGGTCAGGATGCTCCGGCGGCCGGCACGCAGGAGGCCGCAGACACGGCGCAGCAGCCGGAACTGCCTGCATCCCAGACCGGTCTTGTAACGGCACAGGACCAGGCACCCTCGGCCGCGGTCGAAGACCAGATGAGCAACACGGGCGCCGCCGCGACCGGATCGGACGTGGTCATGCCTTCGGGCCAGACGACCGCCCCGGCCGACATGCCTGAGCAGGGCGGCTCGGGCACCGAAGCCGGCCAGGCGCAGGCGACAGATACGACAGGCACTGGCGAACAGCCGCAGGCCGCCGAGCAGACGGACGCCGCCGATCCCGCGCAAGCGGCAGAACCTGCCGGGCAGCCGCAGACGGATGCCGCCGCGACCATGGGCGAGGGCACAGAACAGCCCGCCGGAACGACCGAAGCCGCCGCGGATCAGGCAGAGGCCGAGGAGGCCGTGCCCAGCAACAACATCGCGGCTCCCGCTCCGGCAAGCGAAACCGGAGATGCCCCGGCCGATGCGGGCGCGCCTGCACCTGCCGATGCGACCTCGGCGACCAATGACGTGGCCCTGCGCGAGGGCAATGTCATCGTTCCACCCGCCGAGGCGCTGGCCGGGGATGTGGAAGGGGTGTCGGTTTACAGCGCAGACGACGAGGAGATCGGTCAGATCTCGCGCATGGACGACCAGTCGCAGGCCGCGATCGTGGGGGTCGGCGGCTTTCTGGGTCTGGGCGAGCGTGACGTCGCGCTGCCGCTGTCGGACCTGTCGTTCCAGCGCACCGCGGAAGGCGAGATCCGCGCCTATGCGCCCATCCCGTCCGAGCAGGTCGATGACCTGCCCGAGGTTCCGGCCGCGAACTGAGGTAACCCGGACCGCCGGTCGATCCCGTGGTCGATTGTTGTCAAAATCTTCGCGCGCGCCCTTGACGGGGGCGCGCGTGCTGCGTAAACCCCGCCTCACCCCGGCAGGCGAACGGTCGGGGGATGAGTTGGGCGGTTGTAGCTCAGTTGGTTAGAGTACCGGCCTGTCACGCCGGGGGTCGCGGGTTCGAGCCCCGTCAACCGCGCCACAACTCATCAGTCGCCAAAGGAAATGCGCGGTTGTAGCTCAGTTGGTTAGAGTACCGGCCTGTCACGCCGGGGGTCGCGGGTTCGAGCCCCGTCAACCGCGCCATTTCTTCCCCCCTTCACGGATCCATCTTTTCCTGCCCCGCCGAAGTCGGCTAAGGGGTGCGAAGGCCGTTT
>VGDE01000175.1 GCA_016869875.1 Alphaproteobacteria bacterium | reverse complement strand
CTGGTTGCCCGCGATCTGCAGGGCAAGGGTCAGGCCGTCCTGGCTGGCGCTGGTGTGGATCACGACGTCCTGGTCGCGGGGCGCGCCGTCGGGATGACGAAAGGCGCAGCCGAGCAAGGTTGCGACAGGGGCGCGGCGGTCCAGCGGGTCGATCACCGTGACCTCGGCCCCCGGCAGGCGGGCGGCCAGCGCGGCAACCAGAAGCCCCACCAGCCCGCCCCCGACGATCGCGATGCGGTCCCCGGCACCGGCGCTGCTGTCCCACAGGATGTTCAGCGCGGTCTCCATGTTGGCGCCCAGGACCGCCCGTTCGGGTGCAAGCCCTGCGGGCAGAGGAACCAGCGTTTCGGCGGGCAGGCGGAAGGCGCACTGATGGGGAAAAAGGGCAAAGACCAGCCGGCCCGACAGCTCTCCCTCCTGCACCTCGCCCACCGCAGCATAGCCGTACTTGACGGGAAAGGGATAGTTGCCTTCCTGAAACGGGGCGCGCATGCGGGAATGTTCGCTCTCGGGGACGCAGCCCTCCAGCACCAGACGCTCGGTTCCCCGGCTGATGCCGCTGAACAGCGTTCGGACCAGCAAACCCTCGCCCAGGCGGCCGGGACGAATTTCGGCTGTTCCGGGACCGGTGCACCAAAGGGCGGGGGCGGTCATGCCAGACGGAGCCCCAGTTTTCGTTCAGTCGTCTTGACCGGCCGCAAGACTGCATGCTGCAGGGCACCGGGGTGATGCTGCAAGGCCTGCGGCAGCACTCCCAAACTCGGCGATTGACGTGACAAACCGATCAGCGTCTGGATCCTGTCCAAGCGTGCAAACAGAGGGACGGGCAGCAAGACAGCCTTTGCGCCATGGGAACAGTGGCGCCGGATGTCGGCGTGGCGGTGGGTGACAGCCCGTCCGCGGGCGCCAAACAGAGTGCCGAACCAAGGGAGTGACAGTGTTTTGGTCAGGTAAACCGGCAGTTCGGCCGGCGCGACCGGCAAACCCAGCCTGAAATCCTTGATCTTCCGGTCAATGCGTTGGACGCCGCGCAGGGCCAGCGGACGGTTGCGCCGCGTGTCATGCTGCTTCGAGGCGGGAAAGGCTGGGGAAAAAAGATGCATGGTCAACCTATGCCAGCCTCGATCGTTACAAATCTGCCAACGTGCTGAATCACGGGCAAGTTCCTGAAAGGTTGCAGGGGCGGCAGATTGTCGCAAACGAGTCGGCTGGATTTCTGGAACATTCAGCCTGGCGAGGGCTTTCGACAGATCGCCGATGGCGTCGGCTTTGGGGGCGACATGCAGCCACGTGTCTGGCTTGGAATGATCCGATCGCTGGCGATTTACTACAACCCGGTGCGGCGGGGACAGCTGCGGCGCTTTTACGCAAACCTGCTGCGGCCGGGTGATCTGGCTTTCGACATCGGCGCGCATGTCGGCAACAGGTCCCGGGCCATGCGCGCCGCCGGGGCGCGCGTTGTCGCCTGCGAGCCGCAGCAGCCCTTTGCTGGCTTTCTGCGGCACAGCCTTCCGCGCGACGTCGTGCTGGTCGAGCAGGCCGTGGGCGCGTCCGAGGGTGTGGGCCGGATGTCGGTTTCCTCCCTTCATCCCACAGTGTCCTCGCTCAGCGCCAGCTTTGCGGCGCAGGCATCGGATGCACCCGGGTTCGGCCATGTCCGCTGGGATCGCCAGCAGGAGGTCCGCATGACCACGCTGGACCGGCTGATCGCGCAGCATGGCATTCCGGCCCTGATCAAGATCGACGTCGAAGGCTTCGAGCAGGAGGTCCTGGCGGGTCTCAGCCAGCCTGTCCCGATGCTGTCGGTCGAATATCTTCCGGGCCTTCGGGACCGGACATTCACAGTGATCGCGATGCTGGAGCGGCTGGCCTCCTACCGCTTCAATCTGGTGGTGGGCGAGGAGGGCGCGTTCCACTGGCCCGACTGGCGCGGCGCGGATGCCGTGCGCGCGTGGCTGGCGGACCTGCCCGAGGATGCGCCGTCCGGGGATCTTTACGCGCGGCTGGACCCTTCGGCCTGACGCAGCAGGGCGGCCAGGCGCGGAAATGTCGGCGCGGGCGCTGCGATCACCGTGCCGCTGTCCTCGGGCCGTTCGGCGGGCGTCCACCCCTCGACCCGGCAGCCCGCCTCGCGCAGCAGGACCAAACCTGCGGCAATGTCCCACGGGCGCAGGCGGCGCTCCCAGAACCCGTCCAGCCGCCCCGCCGCCACATAGGCCAGGTCCAGCGATGCCGCCCCCATCCGCCGGACGCCTGCCGATCCCGGCAGCACCCGGACCAGGTCGGCCGCGTGATCGGGGATATGGGGCATGTCGCCGAACGGCAGGCCTGTCCCGAACAGGGCCGCGTCGAAGCCGCCGGGGCACGCCGGGGGCACGGGAACGCCGTTCAGCCAAAGCCCGCCGCCCCGACAGGCGCTGAAGGTTTCGTTTTTCAGCGGATCATGAACCACCCCCAGGACCAGTTGCCCCTCGACCTCCAGCGCGATGGAGACGGCCCAGTGGGCGATGTGGCGCAGGAAGTTCGTCGTGCCGTCCAGCGGGTCCACGATCCAGCGGCAACGACCCGGCACGGCCCCGGTTTCCTCTCCCAGCCAGCCATAGCCTGGCCGCCCCTCCAGGAGGTGCCGACGCAGCAGCGCCTCGGCCTCGCGGTCGGCATCGGACACGAAGTCGCCGGCGCGCTTGGCCTCGATCCTTTGCCGGTCCCGCGACTTCCAGTGGTGCAGCAGCAGCTGTCCGGCGACCAGGGCGGCCTCTTGCGCCAGTTTCAGGTCGTCGGGCAGCCGAGATTGAGGCATGGGGCAGATCCGTTCCAATCACGGTGCCGAACGCCGCAAGGTGGGCGCAGGTTCAGGCTCCGCGATCGGACAGCATGTCCAGGATCACCGCAAGCGATGTCGCCATGTGGCCGCGCATCACAGCCGCCGCCCTGTCGCCATCCCGTGCGGCAACCGCCTCGAGGATCGCGCGATGCTCGTCCCTTGAACTGTCGATGCGGGCGGCGCGGGCATCGAACTGCGCGCTGCGCCAGGGCAGGCTGCGGCGGTCCAGCTCGTCCAGCACTTCGGCCAGCACCTCGTTCTGCGCCCCGGCACGAAGCGCGGCGTGAAAGCGGGCGTTTGCGGCGGCATAATCGGCATGGGGGCCATCGCCCTCATCCAGGATCGTCTGCAGCCGGGCCAGATCCGTCGCGGTCATGCGATGGGCGGCCATTGCGGCGCACAGCGCCTCCAGTTCGCCCAGGGTTTCGAACAGGTCGCGCAGGGTGGCATGGCTCATGCGGCGGACTAGAAAGGCGCGCCGGGGCCCGCGCTCCACCAGCCCTTCGCTGGCCAGGCGATGCAGCGCCTCGCGCACGGGCGTGCGCGACAGGGAAAAGCGTTGCGCCAAGGCCGTTTCCGCCAGCGGATCACCCGGCCGCAACTGACCCGCGATGATCTGGCGCGACAACTCGGCATGAACCTGATCCGCCGAGCGAAGGGCGCTGGACATGAGGCATTCCCTTTACTGTGTGCCAATGATAACGACATGTATACAATTGATGCGGCACATGCCACGCCCAATCCAGAGAAAGGCGGATCATGACGGGGTTTGACTTCCTTTCCGGCCGCCGGCCCTCGACCTTTTCCAGCCGGGCGATGATTGCGACCTCGCATCCTCTGGCCACCGCTGCCGGGCTGGCCATCCTGTCCGAAGGTGGGAATGCCGTCGATGCGGCCATCGCGGCCAGCGCGGTTCAGGCCGTGGTCGATCCGTCGATGACGGGAATCGGCGGCGACTGCTTTGTGCTCTACGCCCCTGCAAACGGACCGGTCCGGGCATTGAACGGGTCCGGGCGCGCCCCGGCCGCGGCTGACGTGGATGCGCTGCGGGCTGCGGGCCTGACCGACCAGATCCCGCAAACCAGCGCCCATGCCGTGACCGTTCCGGGTGCGGTCTCGGCCTGGTGCCGGCTGCATGCCGATCTGGGGCACCTGCCATTGCAGCGGTTGTTCGCCCCGGCCATCGCATATGCGCGCGACGGCTATCCGGTGACGCCCCGGGTTGCGCAGGACTGGGCGGAGGCGGCGGAGTTGCTGGCCGGCGATCCCCATGCGACTGCCTTGTTCCTGCCGAACGGACAGTCGCCCCGGGCGGGCCAGCGCCACGCGCAGCCCTTGCTGGGCGACCGGCTGGACCAGATCGCCCGGCACGGGCCAGCGGCCTTTTACCAGGGCCCCGTGGCCGCGGGGATGGTTGCGCATCTGCGCTCGCTGGGGGGGCTGCACTCTGATCAGGACTTTGCCGAAGCGACGGAAGGGGCGGAATGGGTCGATCCGATCCGCGCGACCTATCGCGGCTTTGATGTCCATGAATGCCCGCCGAACGGGCAGGGGGTGGCGGCGCTTCTGATCCTGAAGATTCTTGAGGGGTTTGACATGGCCGCGATGTCCATGGCCGACCGCGTTCACCTTCAGGCCGAGGCGACCAAGCTGGCCTATCACCACCGCGACGAACTGCTGGGTGATGCGACGCAGTGCGACGGGCTGGTCGAACGCCTGCTGTCCGAACCGGCCGTTGCCGCATTGCGCGCACGGATCGACATGACGCGCGCCCTGCAGCCCGCGCTGTGGGACGAGCCGCCGCACAAGGACACGATCTATCTCTGCGTGGTGGACGATCAGGGCAACGCGATCTCGTTCATCAACTCGATCTTTCACGCCTTCGGCTCGGGGCGGCTGGATCCGGTGTCGGGGGTGCTGTTTCACAGCCGGGGCGCCTCGTTCCGGTTGATCCCGGGGCACCCGAACGCGATCGGTCCGCGCAAGCGCCCGATGCACACGATCATCCCGGGAATGGTGACAAGGGACGGCCGCGCCGTCATGCCGTTCGGGGTCATGGGCGGGCAGTATCAGGCGGCGGGTCACGCGGCCTTTCTGTCGGCGGTGATCGACCGGGGCCTGGGCCTGCAGGCGGCGGTGGACGAACCGCGCAGCTTTGCCACCGACGGCGTGCTGCAGGTCGAACCGACCCTTCCCGCGGATGTCTGCGAGGAGCTTGAGCGGCGCGGCCATGTCATCAAGCGGCTGACCGGCCCCATGGGCGGCGCGCAGGCCATTCGGATCGACACCACGACCGGCCTCCTTGAAGGGGGATCGGACAGCCGCAAGGACGGCATGGCCCTGGGCCGGTAAAGGAGCGGTACCATGACGGGATTTCTGAAACGCATCGGGATCGACAGCTACATGCTGATGCTGCTGGGCACGGTGCTGCTGGGCCTGGTCCTGCCGGCCCGCGGCATCGCGGCCGAAGGGCTGGGGCATGTCACCTATTGGGCGGTGGCGCTGTTGTTCTTCCTGTACGGGGCCAAGCTGGACCCGGCCTCGGTCAAGGCGGGAATGCTGAACTGGCGGCTGCAGGGTCTGACCTTTGCCGCCACCTTTGTGATGTTTCCCGTGCTGGGCCTGGGCTTCGCGGCCATCTTCGGCGACCTGCTGGGGCCGCAGGTGACGCTTGGGCTGCTGTTCCTGGCGGTGCTGCCCTCGACGGTGCAAAGCTCGATCGCCTTTGTGTCGATCGCGGGCGGCAACGTGCCGGCGGCGATCTGCGCGGCGTCGATGTCGAACCTGATCGGGGTCGTGCTGACGCCGGCGCTGGTGGCGCTGCTGCTGCATGCGGGCGACGGTCAGATCAGCCTGGACGCCGTTCTTCGCATCGGCACGCAGATCCTGCTGCCCTTTGTGCTGGGCCAGATCCTGCGGCCCTGGATCGGCGCCTTTGTCCGCAACCGCCGCACCCTGACGCTGGTCGTGGACCGCGGCGCGATCCTGCTGATCGTTTATTCGGCCTTCAGCGCGGGCACGGTGTCGGGCCTTTGGGCGGCGATCCCGCCGGCCAGCCTGATTGCCCTGATCGCGGTGGTGCTGGTGCTGCTGGCCATCGTCTTCGGGGCGATCGCGGGGGCGGGGCGGCTGTTCCGGCTGCCCGATCAGGACCGGGCGGTCCTGTTCTTCTGCGGCTCAACCAAGAGCCTCGCCTCGGGCCTGCCGATCGCGGCCGCGCTGTTCCCGCCTGAAACGGTCGGTGCCACGGTTCTGCCGGTCCTGGTCTATCACATGGCCCAGTTGCTGATCTGCGCCATGATCGCCCAACGTGGCGCGCGCCGGAACCAGGAGGCGCTGGTCTCCTGAGGCCTCCGGCTGGTCGCGGTCCGCCGGTCGGTGGAACCAGTGCTGCCAGGGTGACGTTGCCTTGGGAACCCAGCACTGGTGCCAAGGACCACAGAATGGCGCAACAAGCCGCAGCCAGGTTGACCGTGAACGGCCAACGACACGACTTTACCGGAGATCCTCGGCGCAGCCTGCTGGATTTCCTTCGCCTCGACCTGGGCCTGACCGGGTCGAAGAAAGGATGCGATCACGGCCAGTGCGGCGCCTGCACGGTGATCGTGAACGGCCGGCGCATCAACTCGTGCCTCAGCCTGGCGGTGATGCATGACGGGGATGATGTCACGACGATCGAGGGCATCGGCACGCCCGACGCCCTTTCGGCGCTTCAACGGGCTTTTCTGTCCCATGACGGCTTTCAGTGCGGCTATTGCACCCCCGGTCAGATCTGCTCGGCCGCGGCGATGATCGAGGAACTGAAGGCGGGCTGGCCCAGCGTGATGACCGACGAGGTGGCCGGCCAGCCGCGCCTGGAGGCCGACGAGATCCGCGAGCGGATGAGCGGGAACCTGTGCCGCTGCGGAGCCTATGCCAACATCGTCGCGGCGATCCGCGAGGTCATCGAGACCGGAGCCGATCGATGAAGACCTTTGACTATGTTCGCGCGGACAGAGTGAGCGATGCCGTCGGAACGGAGGCCAGGCTGATCGCCGGCGGCACCAACCTTCTGGATCTGATGAAGCTGGAGGTCGAGACACCGTCGGCACTGATGGACGTGACCCGTGTCGGGCTGGACCAGATCGAAGCCGTCGAGGACGGGCTGCGGATCGGTGCCCTGGTGACGAATTCGGACTGCGCCGCCGATGCGCGCGTGCGGCATGGCTGGCCGCTGTTGTCGCGGGCCATCCTGTCGGGCGCCAGCCCGCAGCTGCGCAACAAGGCCACCACCGGCGGCAACCTGTGCCAGCGGACCCGCTGCGGCTATTTCATGGACAACCATTCGCCCTGCAACAAGCGTCAGCCCGGATCGGGCTGCGCGGCCATCGGGGGCGTCAACCGCAACCATGCGATCCTTGGGACCTCCCCGGCCTGCATCGCGACCTATCCCGGCGACATGGCCGTGGCCCTGGCCGCGCTGGATGCGCAGGTCGAGATCGAGCGGCCGGG
>VGDE01000174.1 GCA_016869875.1 Alphaproteobacteria bacterium | reverse complement strand
TCGGCGCATTTACCGGCAGATGCTCGTAATGCGTTCCAAGGCGATAGCGATGGGCGTCCGCATAGCTGAAGACGCGGGCCTGCAGCATCTTGTCCGGTGAATAGCCGATGCCGCGCACCTTGTTCGAGGGGCTGAACGCCGCCTGCTCGATTTGCGCGAAATAATTGTCGGCATTCCGGTTCAGGGCGAATTCGCCCACCTCGATCAGCGGATAATCCCCGTGCGGCCAGACCTTGGTCAGGTCGAACGGATCATAGGGCGTGTTTTCGGCATCCAGTTCCGGCATGACCTGAACGAACATCTTCCAGCGCGGGAACTGTCCGGCCTCGATCTTTCCGAAAAGCGCCTCCTGATACCCTTCGCGGGTGTGGCCGATGATCTCGGCCGCTTCGCCGTTGGTATAGAAGCGGTGGCCCTGCTGGGTCTTGAAGTGGAACTTGACCCAGAAGCGCTCGCCCTCCTTGTTCCAGAAGGAATAGGTGTGGCTGCCATAGCCGTTCATGAAGGTCGGGTCCTGCGGCAGGCCACGGTCCGACATCAGGATCGTCACCTGATGCAGCGATTCGGGATGCTGGCCCCAGAAGTCCCACATCGCGGTGGCGCTGCGGAGGTTCGTGCGCGGGTGACGCTTTTGCGTGTGGATGAAGTCGGGAAACTTCAGCGGGTCGCGCACGAAAAAGACCGGCGTGTTGTTGCCCACCACGTCCCAGTTGCCTTCGTCGGTATAGAACTTCAGCGCAAAGCCGCGCACGTCGCGTTCATGGTCAGCGGCACCGTTTTCGCCCGCGACCGTCGAAAACCGGGCCAGCATCTCGGTCGACTTGCCGATCTGCGAGAAGATCGAGGCGCAGCTGTATTGCGTGATATCGTTGGTGACGGTGAATGTCCCGAACGCGCCCCAGCCCTTGGCATGGACAACCCGCTCGGGGATGCGCTCGCGGTTCTGGTGGGCCAGCTTTTCAAGCAGCTGATAGTCCTGCATCAGCAGCGGACCACGCGGACCGGCCGTTTCGCTGTTCTGGTTCGAGGCGATCGGCGCACCTGCCGTCGTGGTCATCCGCGGGCGGAAGGTGGCGTTGTGCTGGCTCATGAGGGTCTCCGACAGTTTTGCTTCATTTGTCAGGATGAAGATGCCGTGTCATAAAGGGAAATCGTATTTTCTATGACAGGTCATCAGAGATCATGATGAACATCACGCTGCGCCAGTTGAGATACTTCGTCGCCTTGAGCCAGCAAGGCCATTTTACCCGCGCGGCCGAATCTCTTCACGTGACCCAGCCCGCCTTGTCCATGCAGATCCGCGGCCTTGAAGATGTCGTGGGTGCGCGCCTTGTCGAACGCATGCCGTCGGGCATCATCCTGACGCCTCAGGGGCGGGCCTTCGAGGCGCATGCGCGGCGTGTTCTTTCGGCGATGACGGAACTGGAACAGGGCGTTCGGCGGCCGGGGCAGGGGGGCCGGCTGCTGCTGGGGATGATTCCCACGGTGGCGCCCTATCTGCTGCCCGAGGCGCTGCCGATCCTGCGCGCCCGCGACATCGGCCAGGATCTGCATCTGCGCGAGGCGCAGACGGAAAAGCTGACCCAGGAACTGGCCGCCGGCAGGCTGGACGCGATCGTGGTGGCCACGCCGCCCGAGGATGCATCATTCGAGGCGGTCCCCTTGTTCACCGACCATTTCCTGCTGGCAGGGAGCGCGTCCCGCATGGCGCAGCTTGGCCACCGCAAGGTCCAGCCGGGCGACCTGGACCCCGGTCACCTGCTGCTGCTGGATGAGGGGCATTGCCTGGGCGACCAGGCGCTTGCCGTCTGCGGTCTTGGCCGTCACAGCAGCCGGCTGGACCTGGGGGCCGCTTCCTTGGCGACGCTTTGTCGCCTGGCGGCGCAAGGGATGGGTCTGACCTTTCTGCCGGAAATCGCACGGCATCAGGAAATGGCCGCCGCGCCCGGACTGAAGGCGATCCGTTTTCCGGACCCGCAGCCGGCGCGGCAGGTTCTGCTGATGCGGCGGGCCTCGACGCCTGCCGAAGGGTGGTTCGATGATCTAGCCGGAATCCTGCGTCGCGCAGCCCTGCCGCTTTTGGCGGACACGGTCGCCTGACGCCTGCGTCTGGCGCAACCGTCCCCGGGTGCGGGGGCAGAATGCCCCCCGCTGTCATGCCCCTGCCGTCGCGGGACGCAAACGGGAACGGGCCACGAATGCGTTCGCGCGGCCGTCCGGGCCATGTCAGGCCGGTTCGGCAACCCTTGCCGTCTGCAGCCAGGCAACGACCGCTTCGGGGGCGGTTTCGCCATAAGGATCGTCGTTGCAGTTGTCGCAGCGGCCGGGTTCTTCAAACCATGCTTCGACCACGCCATCGTCGATGATGGCGGCAAAGCGCCAGCTGCGGGCGCCAAAGCCCAGGTTGTCCTTGCGCACCAGCATCCCGACCTTGTCGGTAAACTCGCCCGAACCATCCGGGATGACCGACACGTTGCGCAGGCCCTGCGCCTTGGCCCACTGGTTCATCACAAAGCTGTCGTTGACGGACATGCAATAGATCGCGTCGATGCCCAGGTCCTTCATCTGGCCAAAGGTCTTTTCAAAACCGGGCAGCTGATAGGTCGAGCAGGTGGGCGTAAACGCTCCGGGAAGCGAGAACAGGACGGCGCGCTTGCCGGCGAAATAGTCTGCCGTGGTCATGTCCTGCCAGCGATAAGGGTTCGGCCCGCCCACGGCCTCGTCGCGGACACGGGTGCGGAAGATGACGTCGGGCAGTTTCGATCCGGGTTTCATCAGGGTTCCTGTTTTCGATTAAGGCGACACCAAGGGGGCGGCGCCGTATGGTCCTCCGCGCGCAGAGCTAGCGCCGCGCTGCGGCAAGGGCAATGCGGCGGCGCGGCAAAGTGACAAGGGCATGGCAGCCATGCAGCCCGTTGCCGCACCACGCGTTGCCAAGGGCCGGAAATGCGTCTAGTTCTGGCGGAACCGCGACCGAAAGGACCAAGACCTTGCGCGACCTCAGGATCCCGGACCAGCGCCACCCGGAAAAGGCGCATCGCCCTGACCAGGCCCAGCCCAAGAAGCCGGACTGGATCCGCGTCAAGGCACCGACCTCGGCCGGCTACAAGCAGACGCGCGACCTGCTGCGTGAAAACCGCCTGTCCACTGTCTGCGAAGAAGCAGGCTGTCCCAATGTCGGCGAATGCTGGAGCCAGGGTCACGCCACCATGATGATCATGGGCGAGATCTGCACGCGCGGCTGCACCTTCTGCAACGTCGCGACGGGCCGGCCGAACGCGCTGGATGCCTTTGAACCCGGCCGCGTCGCCCATGCGGTGCAAAAGCTGGGGCTGAACCATGTCGTCATCACCAGCGTCGACCGCGACGATCTGGACGATGGCGGGGCCGAGCATTTCGCCCAGACCATCCGCGCCATCCGCCACCGCTCTCCCGGTTCGACCATCGAGGTGCTGACGCCCGATTTCCTGAAGTCCAAGCCCGGAGCGCTGGAAACCGTCGTCGAGGCGCGGCCCGACGTCTTCAATCACAATCTTGAAACCGTGCCGGGACTTTATCCCTCGGTCCGGCCGGGCGCCCGGTATTTCCACTCGCTGCGGCTGCTGCAGCGGGTCAAGGAGATGGACCCCGCGATGTTCACCAAATCGGGCATCATGGTCGGGCTGGGCGAGGATCGTCAGGGGGTGCTGCAGGTCATGGACGACATGCGGGCCGCCGACATCGACTTCATCACCATCGGCCAATATCTGCAGCCCAGCCCCAAGCATCACCGAGTCGACCGCTTTGTCACCCCCGAAGAGTTTTCGGGCTACGAGCGCGCGGCCTATGGCAAGGGCTTCCTGATGGTGTCGGCCACGCCGCTGACGCGGTCATCATATCACGCGGGTGACGATTTCGCGCGCCTGCGCGACGCGCGGCTGGCCAAGCTGGGTCGCGCCTGAACGCGACGAGGCTGCGTTATGCACGCGGCCTCTTGCAAAATCCGTCGGTCGGAATTACCCGTCTGACAGGCCCGCAAGGGCCGTGCCGAAAGAGCGCCGATTTTTCGGGGGCGTGGCGGAATGGTAGACGCGACGGATTCAAAATCCGTTTCAGCAATGAGTGTCGGTTCGAGTCCGACCGCCCCTACCACGCTCTTTCATCCTTCTTCCTGTTCTTCATGAAAATCTTCCTGTCGCGGGAACAATTTCCGACTGCGTTTTGTTTGTTTTACGAAGGTGATACGACACCAGGAAAGGACAAGAAGATGGCTCAGAACCCGACTGCGGATGATGTGAAACGCGACGCGAATGCCGCTGCCAACGAGGCCAAGCGCGACCTGAATGAGGGTGCTCGCCGCGTTGCGGACGACGTCCGCGACACCGCCCGCAACCTGGCGAACAATGCCGGTGCCGACCGCCTGGCCGACCGTGGCGCCGCCATCGCGAATGACGCGGTGGAAGCTGGCCGTGAATATGCCGAGCGTGCGCGTGCCGCTGGTCAGGAATATGCCGACCGCGCCCGCGTCGAGGCCGAGCGTTTGTACGAAGCCGGCCAGCAGAAGGCACAGGACGTCGCGCATTATGCCGAGGAGCGTTATGACGAAGTCTCCGAGATGGTTCGCCGTCATCCGGCCCAGGCCCTCGGCATCGCCGCCGGCGTCGGCTTCCTGGTCGGGTTGCTCATCTCGCGCCGTTAAGGGGTAGGCTCATGTTCGACTACGCCCGAAAGGTAAAGCTGGCCCTGGGTGACACGGCGCGGCGGACGGCCATGAAGATCGTCGCCGGTTTCGTGATCCTGATCGGCGCCGGCTTTCTGCTGGCGGCGCTGTGGTCGTTCCTGGCGCATGACCTGGGCTGGGGATCGACCCTCGCCTCGCTGGCCATCGGACTGGTGCTGGTCATCATCGCCCTGATCCTGGTGGCTATGGGGTCGCGCCGGCAGCACGAGATGCCCACGACCGACGAACTCAAGCGCGAGGTCGAGGCGCGGGTGACCATGGCGACCGAGGCCGCGGCGGCAAAGGCGCGCCACGAGGCGATGCGGGTCGTCGACATGGCCGAAAACCGTGCCCATGCGCTGATGGACCAGGCCAGCTACCGTGCCGGCAAGCTGGCCAACGACGCCGAGCGCAAGGTTCTTGGCACCATTCGCGACAAGGCGCGGTCGGTCGGCCTGACGAGCGAAAACCTCTCTGCGGCGCGTCGCAGTGCCGACCAGAGCAGGCAGCAGTTCAGGCAGGCCGCGAATTCGAACGGCGGCAGCATGTCCAAGCTGTTCGGAGCCTTTGCGGTCGGCATCACTCTGGCGGCAGCCTTGCAGGAACGCCGTCGTCAGGACGAGGACTATGATCCGCACGACCTGATGTAGGGTTGTGCAAGCTGAAAGGCAGGGTCCGCCGCAGAGATGCGGCGGACCTTTTTAGATTGTCAGCTGTCGCTGGTCAGGACACCGTTGCGCTGCTGGATCATCATAAAGGTGTCAAAGGTATATTCCGCCGTCTGCTGGTAAAGGTACCAGTCGTCGCGGAACTGCAGCATCGCCTCGTACTGCTTCTTGAACGACTCATTCTCAGCGGACAGTTCGGCATAAACCTGTTGTGACGCTTCAAAGGCCGCCACCATGACATCCTCGCTGAACGAGCGGAGTTGTGCGCCAGCGGCGACCAGTTCTTTCAACGCGGCCGGGTTCTTCGAGTCGTAATTCGCCAGCATGTTCTGATCGACGGCCCGGCAGGCAGTCTGGAACAGCGACTTGTACGAGTCCGGAAGCTGTTCCCACTGACCTTTGTTGACGAAGAAGTGGACTGTCGGCCCACCCTCCCAGAAACCGGGATAGTAGTAATACGGTGCAACCTTGTAGAAGCCCAGCTTGGCGTCATCGTAAGGGCCGACAAACTCTACCGCGTCCAGCGTTCCCCGCTCCAGCGCTGGATAGATATCGCCGCCGGCAATCTGCTGGGGAACTACGCCAAGCCTCTCCATGACGCGGCCGGCGAGGCCCGCGATGCGCAGCTTCAGTCCCTGCAAGTCGGCAGTCGAGTTGATTTCCTTGCGGTACCAGCCGCCCATCTGGGTGCCCGTGTTTCCGCCCGGATAGGCGACGAGATTGTACTGATCGAGAAACTCGTTATAGAGTTCGTTCCCGCCCCCGTGATAAAGGTAGGCGGTCTTTGACCGGGCAGAGAACGTGAACGGCAGGTCCGATCCACAGGCGAAGGCCGGATCCTTTCCCCAGTTGTAGTAGCCGACCGAATGTGCGCATTCGATGGTACCGTCGGTCACGGCGTTGATGGCGTCGAGGCCGGGAACGATCTCGCCCGCCGCAAAGGCCTGGAGCTGAAAACGCCCGTCTGTTGCCTCGGACAGGCGCTGCGCCAGTTCTTCGGCAGCGCCAAAAAGAGGATCGAGCGACTTGGGAAAGCTGGACGCGACCCGCCAGCTGATCCGCGGTGCCTCTTGCGCGATGGCGGGGGCTGCCAGAACGCTGCCTGCGGCCGCGGCTGCGCCACCCACCGTGGCCCTTGTCAGAAAGGACCTGCGGCCCAGCTTGTTCGTTTCGTTCATTCTTATTTTCCTCCGTCCGGGTCGGATGGCCCCCTCGGTCCGATTGAACCCGCCCGGCATGGGCCGCAGTTTAGCCCCAGTTCCACATCTGTCGAGTGTCGAGAGGCCGCGGACCGGGAAAAAACCACAACGACAGCAGGTTCATGGCTGCCCCGGCCGGTTCGGCAGCCTCTTCGGATTGTGAGTGCAAAAACACCGCGTTATTGGAAGTGACTGGCATGAATGAGTGTGGGAGTGCGGGATGCAGATAGAGGATTGGCAGCCCGATCTTGATGGTCATGCGGGACCCAAGTTCCGCGCCCTTGCCAGCGCCCTGCGCGAGGCCGCACGCTCGGGCCAGCTGGCGCCGGGAACGCGCCTGCCGCCGATGCGCGACCTGGCCTGGCGGCTGAAGGTGACAACCGGCACCGTGGCGCGCGCCTATCAGGTGGCCGCATCCGAGGGCGTGGTCGAAAGCCATGTCGGTCGCGGCAGCTTTATCGCCGCGCCGCGGTTGCGCCAGCCGGCGCCGCAGCCGCTGCTTTATGAAAGCCTGGACGCCCCTGCCCGGACGGAGGGGCCGGTGGACCTGCGCATCCCGCAGCTGCCCGAGTGCGGTCAGGCGGCGGTGATCGGCGGGCATCTGCGTGCGGTGGCGGACGGAATGGGTGCCGAGATCCTGGATTACCCGCCCCTCAGCCGGGACCGTGCGTGCCGGGCGGCGCTGCTGCCCTGGATGGAGCAGCGGCAGGCGGGCGCCATCACGCAGGATGACATGGTGCTGACGCATGGCGGGCAGCATGCGATCAGC
>VGDE01000173.1 GCA_016869875.1 Alphaproteobacteria bacterium | reverse complement strand
GGCCGAGGTCGCCATGTTCCGGCATGGTGATGTCGGACATGCCGAGGATGTCATCACGGAATGGCGGAAACGGGGCAACAAGGGCCATGTCTGGATCGCCGTCGAAAGCCTTTACAGCATGGATGGCGACATGGCGCCCTTGGACGCCTTGGCAGAGCTCGCCGACCGGCACGGCTTCCTGCTGGTGGACGAGGCGCACGCAACGGGCGTTTACGGACCGAAGGGCCGGGGACTGGCGCATTACCTGGAAGGGCGCGAGAACGTCCTGACGCTGCATACGCTTGGCAAGGCGCTTGGCGGATCGGGGGCCCTGATCTGCGGGGCCAGGTGCCTTGTCGACTTCATGATCAACCGGTGCCGCCCCTTTATCTTTGCAACTGCGCCCTCGCCCTTGATGGCAGCTGCGGGGCAGGAGGCGCTGGCCATTCTGGACGACGAGCCCTGGCGGCGCGAGGCGCTGCAAGCCCATGTCGCCACCTTCGGGACCGAGATGGCGCGGCGGCTGCCCCAGGTGCCGCTGAGCGGCAGCCAGATCGTGCCGCTGATCGTCGGCCCCAATGCCGCGACGATGGAACTGGCCGCGCAGGTGCAGGCGCAGGGCTTTGACGTGCGGGGGATCCGTCCTCCCACGGTCCCCGAGGGGACGTCCCGGCTGCGCGTTTCGCTGACGCTGAATGTCTCACGCGCGGATGTTGTCCGGCTGGCCGAGGTGCTGGAGGAATTATGGCCCGCTTTGTGATCACGGCGACGGGCACCGATGTCGGCAAGACCGTGTTTGCCGCCGGCTTGTGCGGCATGATCGGGGCCGATTACTGGAAGCCCGTGCAGTCGGGATTGGCCGGCAACGTGCCAAACGAGGCGGCCGCCCCTGCGGACGGTCGTGCGGCGCAGCCGGGCAGTGACCGGGCCGAGGTCGAGCGGCTGTCAGGCGCGCGCACCCATCCCGAGGCCTGGATGCTGCGCGATCCCCTGTCCCCCCATCGCGCCGCCGAGTTGCAGGGCGTTGTCGTCGATCCGGGCACACTGACCCTTCCGGCGGGCGATCGGCTGGTCATCGAAGGGGCGGGCGGCGTCCTGGTCCCCCTGACGCGGCAGGTGCTTTATGCCGATCTGTTCGCGCGCTGGCAGATCCCGGTGGTGCTGGTCGCCTCGACCGGTCTGGGAACGATCAGCCACAGCCTGACGGCGCTGGAAAGTCTGCGGGCACGCGGTGTGCCGGTGCATGGCGTGGCCTTTGTCGGCGCCCGCAATGACGACAACATGGCAACGATCGGACAGATCGGGCGGGTGCGCGTTCTGGGCCGCCTTCCGATCCTGCCGGACCTTGGGCGGACGGCGCTGGCGCAGGCGATGACTGCCAATTTCTCTGCGGAGGATTTCGCATGAGCGCAGTCTGGCACCCCTTTTTCCAGCACGCGACCGAGCCCGCGCCGCCGCGCGCCCTGCGCAGCGAGGGCGCATTCATCCACACCGACCGCGGCCCGCTGCTGGACGCGATCAGCAGCTGGTGGGTGGTCACGCATGGCCACAACCAGCCCGAGATCGTCGAGGCGATCCGCAACACCGCCGGACGGCTGGACCAGGTCATCTTCGCCGGGCTGACCCATGCGCCGGCCGAAGAGCTGGCCGAGGCGCTGGTGGCCCTGGCGCCGGAAGGGCTGGAGCATGTGTTCTTCAGCGACAGCGGCTCGACGGCGGTCGAGGTCGCGCTCAAGATGGCGCTCGGCTACTGGCGGCACGAGGGCGATGGGCGGCATCGGATCGCGGTGATCGAGGACAGCTATCACGGCGACACCATCGGCACGATGAGCGTCGGGGAACGCGGCGTCTTCAATGCGGCCTACGACCCGCTGATGTTCGCCGTGGACCGCCTGCCATTTCCCTCCGGCGACGGAGCGGCAACGCTTGCGGCCTTCGAGGAACTGGCCGCCGGCGGCCGGATGGCGGCGCTGATCCTCGAGCCGCTGGTGCTGGGCGCGGGAGGCATGCGGATCTATGGGCCTGAGGTTCTGGCGGGGCTGCGGGCGATCTGCGACCGGTACGACGTGCTGATGATCGCCGACGAGGTGATGACGGGATGGGGGCGCACCGGTCGGCTGTGGGCCTGCGATCATGCCGGGGTAGCGCCCGACATCCTGTGCACCTCGAAGGGTCTGACCGGCGGCGTGGTGCCCCTTGCGGCGACGCTGGCCAGCGCGCGCGTCTTTCGGGCGCACCGCTCGACGGACCGACGGCGAACCTTCTACCATTCCAGCAGCTACACGGCGAACCCGATCGCATGTGCCGCGGCGCTGGCGCAGGTGCGGCTGTGGCAGGCCAGCCCCATGGCGGAGCGGCTGGAGGCCGTGGGCCGGATGCAGGCGGCGCGGCTGGCCTCGCTGGCAAAGGACGGGCAGTTCGCCAATGCGCGCCAATGCGGAACCATCGCAGCCATCGACCTGGTCGTGCCCCAAGGCGGCTATCTGTCCGAGATCGGCCCCCGGATGCGGGCGCATGCGATGGGGCAGGGGGTGCTGCTGCGGCCGTTGGGCAACACCGTCTATGTGCTGCCCCCTTATTGCGTCAGCGAGGTCGACCTGGACCTGGCCTGGGGGGCCATCGCCTCATTCCAGGACGAGATCGACCCAGACCAGCTTGCGGCGCGACGCCAGGGTGGCCGCGGCGGCCAGCGGATCATCAGGGGCGGGCCAGACGACGCCGGAACCGGCAACCTCTAGGCCCTGCGCCGGAAGGATGTAGTCCAGCCGCAGATTTCCGGGCGACCGCTCGTATTCGGCGGTGTCCAGCGCGGGATCTCCGCGGTGGCCGACATTCGGTCCCGACTGGGGCGGCTGCCACGCCCCGCGCGGCTGCGGGTCCTGGGTGACGCGCGCCAAGGCCGCGAGGGCCTCCGCGTCGCCATCGCCATCCAGAGGATCCAGGTTCAGGTTGCCGATCACTGCAAAGGGCGCGTCTGGCAGGTGGTGCAGCCAGAACGTCACCTCGTCATGGTTGCGCGCGACGTTCTGCAGCTCGAAGACCGGCGGCGTGGCCGACAGCGCCAGGAGGTGCAGGGGCCCCGCCTCTGTTTCCAGGGCAATATCCCAATGCGCGGCGCTGGAAAGGCGCCGGATGTCGCCGTGGTCCAGGACCGGCATGCGATGCCCGGGCAGGTCCCGCCACAGAAAGGCCGAATGGTCGATCACAGGACCAACAGGCAGGCGCGACAGCAGCGCCAGCCCCCGCTGGCCGGTAAAGTCGCCAAAGCCCTGCGCGTCGCGCGGACCCCCGGCCTGTCCATCCCCGTCCAGGTCGCGCCCGGTCTGCAGGCCCCGGTTGGGTTGGGCGGCAAAGCGGTGCGGCATCGGGTAGCCCAGTTCGGCCAGCAGGTCGGCAAAGCCGATCAGCGCGCGGCCATCCAGATCCCAGTCAAAGCCGGTCAGCAGGATCGCATCGGGCCTGGTCGCGGCGATCACCTGCGCGGCGGCCATCACCTGCGGGGCATGTGCGGCAATGTCGCGCAGCAAAAGCCCCGGCCCCTCGCGGGACAGGCCCGGGTCCCAGGTGGTAAGTCGCAGCGTGTCTGCTCCGGCAGGGGTCGCCAGGACCGCAAGCAGGGCAAGCGCCCTCAGATCCAAGGGCGCGCCTGGGCCATCTGCGTTTCGTAGGTGTCGATGGTGGCGGCCTTTTCCATCGTCAGCCCGATGTCGTCCAGGCCATTCAACAGGCAATGCTTGCGGAACGCATCCACGTCAAAGGCAAAGCTGGTGCCGTCCGAGGCCGTGACCGTCTGGTTTTCCAGATCCACCGTGATGCGCGCGTTGGCGCCGCGCCGCGCATCCTCCATCAGCGCATCGACCGCCTCTTGCGGCAGCACCACGGGCAGGATGCCGTTCTTGAAGCAGTTGTTGAAGAAGATGTCGGCAAAGCTGGTCGAGATGACGCAGCGAATGCCGAAATCCAGAAGCGCCCAGGGCGCATGCTCGCGCGAGGAGCCGCAGCCGAAATTGTCGCCCGCGATCAGGATCTGCGCGTCACGGTAGGCGGGCTGGTTCAGGACGAAATCCGCGATCTCGTTCCCGTCGCGGTCATAGCGCATCTCGTCGAACAGGTTCACGCCCAGGCCCGAGCGCTTGATCGTCTTCAGGAACTGCTTGGGGATGATCATGTCGGTGTCGATGTTGACCAGCGGCATGGGCGCCGCGATGCCGGTCAGGGTGGTGAACTTGTCCATGGGTCCTCTTGTCTTCCTGTCTGCCAGGGGCCGGGCTAATGTGCGGGCTTTGATAGGTTCAGGGGTTGATCGTGACGATGTTCGAACTTCAGGCTTGCGTGGCCCGGCAGTGGACGCCGCAGATCGGTGATCCGGCACTGACGGGCTGGCTGACGGTGGCCAGCTATGGAGCGGCCGCCCTGCTGTCGATCGCCGTCTGGCGCCAGATGAAACATCAGCGCGGCAGGGCGTTCTGGGGCATCCTGATCGCGGTTCTGGTCTTTCTGGCGCTCAACAAGCAGCTGGACCTGCAAAGCGCCCTGACCGCTGCAGGCCGGTGCCTGTCCCGGACACAGGGCTGGTACGACAACCGTCGGATGGTGCAGGAAGCCTTTATCGGCACGCTGCTTGGGGTGCTGGTTCTGGGCATGATCGTCGCGATGCTGGCCCTGCGCGGCAGCCTGGGGCGAAATCTTCCCGCGCTGCTGGGCCTGGTCGTCGTTCTGGGCTTTGTCATGGTGCGGGCGGCCAGCTTTCACCAGTTCGACCACCTGATCGGCGCGCGCAGCCTGGGCGTGTCGAACAACTTCCTGTTCGAGAACGCGGGCCTGCTGCTGATCTCGCTGAACGCCGTGCTGCATCTGCGCCGCCAGGCCCGGCCGCAGCGGATGCACCGCGCCTGACCGGCGGGGTGCAACCACCTTGGTGCAAATGGACCGGGTCGTGATCACGCCGGTTCCCGGGCCAGTTCGCGCACGTCCACCAGATGGCCCGCGACACCTGCCGCCGCCGCCATGGCGGGGCTCATCAGGTGGGTGCGGCCCTTGTAGCCCTGCCGCCCCTCGAAGTTGCGGTTGCTGGTGGCGGCGCAACGTTCGCCCGGCTTCAGCTGGTCGGGGTTCATGCCCAGGCACATCGAGCAGCCCGCCAGGCGCCATTCAAAGCCCGCGTTCTGGAAGATCACATCCAGCCCCTCTTCCTCGGCCTGCGCGCGCACAAGCCCCGAGCCGGGGACAACCATGCCACGCACGCCCGCCGCCAGCCGGCGGCCGCGCAGCACGTCGGCGGCGGCGCGCAGATCCTCGATGCGGCCATTGGTGCAGCTGCCGATGAAGACGGCGTCGATCGCGATCTCGGTCAGCGGCGTGCCGGCGGTCAGGCCCATGTAGTCGAGCGAGCGGCGCGCGGCCTCGACCTTGCCGCCCGCGAAGCTGTCGGGCGTGGGCACGGTGGCGGTGATGGGCAGCGCATCCTCGGGGCTGGTGCCCCAGGTGACGGTGGGGGCGATGTCCTCGGCCCGGATGGTCAGGACCTTGTCGAAATGCGCGCCCTCGTCGCTGAACAGCGTCTTCCACCAGGCGACCGCAGCCTCCCATTGCGCGCCCTTGGGCGCGTGGGGACGGCCCTTGACATAGGCGAAGGTCGTCTCGTCCGGGGCGATCAGGCCGGCGCGGGCGCCGCCTTCGATGGCCATGTTGCAGATGGTCATCCGGCCTTCCATCGACAGGTTGCGGATCGCCTCGCCGCAATATTCGATGACATGGCCGGTGCCGCCCGCCGTGCCGGTTTCGGCGATGATGCGCAGGACGATGTCCTTGGCCGTCACGCCGGGGGCGAGGCGGCCGGTGATCTCAACCTTCATGTTCTTCGACTTGGCCTGGATCAGCGTCTGCGTGGCCAGGACATGTTCCACCTCGGACGTGCCGATGCCGTGGGCCAGCGCACCGAAGGCCCCGTGCGTCGCCGTGTGGCTGTCGCCGCAGACGACGGTCATGCCGGGCAGGGTCCAGCCCTGCTCGGGGCCGACGATGTGGACGATGCCCTGCCGGATGTCGTTGACCGGATAATAGTGCACGCCGAACTCGCGGGCGTTGCGGTCCAGTGCATCGACCTGGATGCGGGATTCCTCGTTGTCGATGCCGGTCTGGCGGTCCAGCGTGGTGGGCACGTTGTGATCGGGAACGGCAATGGTGCGTTCGGGCGCACGAACCTTGCGGCCGGTCATGCGCAGGCCCTCGAAGGCCTGCGGGCTGGTCACCTCGTGGACCAGATGGCGGTCGATATACAGAAGGCAGGTCCCGTCGTCCTGGCGGTCGACCACATGGGCGTCCCAGATCTTGTCATAAAGCGTGCGCGGCGCGGCGGCTGCGGGAATGGTCATGGCTGAGGTCTTTCGGCTGTGATGCAGGGTGCAGGCAGGCAGACGCGGCGGGAAAACCCCGCCAGCCATCAGCCCCGCGCGGTCACGCAGAGCGTTTCGCCATAGAAGCGCTGCGGCAGGCGCGCGCGGTCATGGATATCGAAATAACGCATCATGGCACAGAGATTAAGCGACACGCCGCTGTCTGGCAAGGGCCGGAACGGCGGCGACAGGCCTGCCGGCATTGTCACAAACAAAAGGAAATCCCTGCGGACATTGAGATGGGACGAAAAGATGCTATGTTGATGGAACCCGGCGCCGGGGGTTCGTCGGCGCGACGACCGGAGGATACCACCCTGTCACAAGACGTCCCGTCGGCCCAAGGGCCGGCCACGACCGCCGCAAGAGACGCGCTGACCAGCGACCAGTTGCTCTCGCTTGTCCTGACTTCGCTGGATGACGACAAGGCCGAAGAGGTCGTCAGCATCGACCTGCGCGGCCGCTCGGCCATGGCCGATCACATGGTGATCGCCTCGGGCCGCAGTTCGCGTCAGGTGGGCGCCATCGCCGAAAAGCTGGCCGATCGCGTCAAGCAGGCCACCGGTCGCACACCGCGAATCGAGGGAAAGGATGCCGGCGACTGGGTGCTGATTGACGCCGATGACGTGATCGTTCACGTCTTCCGCCCCGAAGTGCGCGAGTTCTATCAGCTGGAAAAGATGTGGATGCCCGCTGACGCGCTCAGCCGCGTGCGCGAGCAGGTCCGCCCGCAGCCCTGACGCCGGCGCAGACATGCGAATCGACATTGCCGCCGTCGGGCGGCTGAAGAAGGGGCCGGAAGCGGCCCTGGTCGCCGATTACCTTGACCGTTTCGCCAAGACCGGCCGGAGCCTGGGGCTTCCGGCCGTTTCGGTGTCCGAGGTCGAGGACAAGCGTGCCGGCACCATGGCCGCCGAGGCCGAGCTGCTGTCCCGTGCCATTCCCTCGGGCGCGGCGGTGGTGATGATGGACGAGCGGGGCGATCAGCC
>VGDE01000172.1 GCA_016869875.1 Alphaproteobacteria bacterium | reverse complement strand
GGGTATTGCTGCGACTGGCCAGAGCCGACGTTGCTGACACACGTGTTCGTGACTAAGCTCTAGCTGAGGTTACCGATCCTTGAGGGCGGCATGACAGGCGAGGTTCGACCCTGGGAACTGGTCGAGCACCTTTTCGACGCTTCGGTCAGTCCCGAGCGCCTGGATAAGCTTATCACGGCTTGGGACGCGCAAGCGACGTTGCCTTGTTGTGGGCGAGCGCCTGCCACATGACGTCTGCGACTACCCCCGGCTGGAGAAGCGGATCTTCCGCAACGCAAACCTTCCCTGAACCCTTGCGGCGCTCTCGGATCTGACCGAGCTTGGTGCCGGAGTGGGCAAGAAGTAGACCGATCGGCGCATGGCTCGACCGGCCTGCAAGCTGTTGCCAGCGTCTGCAGGTGTCGATAACGGGAGCCGGCACAGGTGCGCCGCGATCATCAGCACCTGCAATGCCGCTCCTTCTGCGTTTCTTCACGATCTGCCCGGCTCCAGGTCGGCAGGATTGCCTGCCTCGGACAGAAGCCTTCTGAAGTCCGTTTCGCTGATGATCGTCAGAGGGTGACCGGCCAGCTGCATCTCCTCGGCCTTGCGGTGCTTGCTGCTTTTCGCAAGCCCCGCCAGAAGGTCCAGGTCCTGATCGCCCACCACCAGATGAGTGGTCTGCTGTGTCACGTTTGCCGTCACGGCCATGCCAGCATCCGCCGCGAGATCCGCTGCCGCGTCGCGCGACATGCCAAGGCTGCCGGTGAACACCACCGTCACGCCGGCCAATGCCCCGCCGGCCTTTCCAGGCCGCGTCTGCCTTATCGCATGACGCGGTTTCGCGACCGGCAGGATCAGCTGCTCGAACGGCATGGACAGCTGGGCCTCGGCGTGGAGCACCACCAGGGCCGCCGCGCGGGCATCTTCCCCTGCATCGTGATGATGGAAATCGAGCCTCAATCGGCGCTTGAGGTTCGCCAGCCCATGACCGCCGTTGCCTTTCAACTCCGGCCAGGCTCGTCGCGCAATGGCCACGCTGTCGCTCCACCGAAGATCCGGCACGGCCAATTCGCAGGCCCCACAGGCGGCCGCGACAGCCCGCTTGTCAAAGTTGCTGTGCTGAACCAGGTGGTGCTTGCGCAGTAGCGGAAGAAGGGCCTCCAGAGCGTCCGCAAAGGTCGCGGCATCGGCCACATGGTGTGGGCCAATCCCATGAAGCCGGATGTTGAACGGGTCAAACCTGGTGCGGGGATTGACCAGCATGGAGAAGGTCTGGATCCCGTTGTCCGCCTGCACGCAGGCCAGGCCGATCTGGCAGATGCTGGCGGCGTCGCTGCAGGCAGTCTCGACATCCAGCGCGATAAAGCGGAACTCGCCCTGCGGCACGCGGCTCGCATGCGAAAAAGCCGGTCGACGAGGCGTGACGGCGTCCTCACCGGCCGCGCTCTCGGAGACAGGCGGTTGGACAGGATGGGCAGAGTGTGCCGTGGGAAAACCTCCGGAAGGCGCATCGGAAAGTGCCATTGTTGTGCTACTCGGAGAGAGGGTTTGTAGATATGGGCTGCACCCCGTAGGTCCGATAGGCATCGGCTCGCAACTCCTCCTCGCTCCGCTCCGGGAAGAACGCGTAGCTTGGCGCACGAATGGCCGACCTGCGCGCGATGTGGACGGAGATCACATGGCGGATCGGGAACCTGCCGCCTGTCATCTCGAGCAGGGGCGCGACCAGGACCGGGAAGTCGGCCTGATCCGGAGCAATGATCCTGGCGCTTCCTTCCAGCTTCTGCCCGCGCTGAAGGAATATGTCGATCAGGCTCACGCAGACGGCCGGATTGGCCCGGATGTTTCGGACGCTTTGTGCCGACGCGATATCGGCAATGACCAGGTGATCCTCCGCAACTTGCGCGAAGATCTCCTTGGGAGAGACATTTGGCCTGCTTCTGGCATCGACGGTCGCCAGCCAGCACAGCACGGCCTTCTCGGGAAGCATCGGGGACCTCTTGAGTGTTAGGCAAGGGTAAAGCGGACATGACGTCCTTGTCGACCTTCCGCTTGGGCTGAAGCCATGAACCGCTTGCAAAAGAACCCGACCGACAAGCCATCAGGCCAGTCCGCGCACCAGCATCTCGGCCCCGAGCAGCGCCAGAGCGACCAGGAACCACCGGCGGAAGGTGGCGGGGCTGATGGCGCGGCGCAGCCTCTGCCCCAGCCACATGCCGATAAGAGCCGGGGCAACCGCCACCGCCGATAAGGCAAGCTGGTCGACCGCCCACGCCTCCTGCGCCGCCAGCCCGATGGCCAGTGCAACCGTCGAGGTCGTGAAGGACAGACCGAGCGCCTGCACCAGGTCATCATTCTCCAGCCCGAGCGCCTGCAGATAAGGAACGGCGGGGATCACGAAGACCCCCGTCACGCCGGCTATCAGGCCGGTGAAGAGGCCGATCACGGGTGACAGCCAACTCTCGGCGTCCGCCCGCACCCGCAGCGGCCGAGCCAGCAGCGTATAGATCGCATAGATGAGCAAGGTCGCCCCGAGAGCCAGCTTTGCCGGCTCGCCATTCCCACCGGTCAGAAAGGGCGTGGCTGCCAAGGTGCCGGCCATGCTGGCCGCCAGCATCGGCCACAGCCGCTGGACGAGCGCTCCGAGATGCGGACCCGCCAGGAGCTGCCACAGATTGGTGACCATCGAGGGCACGATCAGCAGGCTTGCTGCCGCCAGCGGCGACAGGAAGGCGCCAAGGAGGCCCATGGCGAACGTGGGCAAGCCCATGCCGGTCACGCCCTTGACGGTGCCCGCCGCAAGAAAGGTGGCCATGATGGCCAAGGTAAGGAAAAGGCTGAGGTTGGTCATGCCTCCTGCCTAAAAGAGACGCCGCATTTCGCAATGCGGATCTTCCGCAGTCAGGCTTCGGTTGCTCCGAAGGCTGTCTTGGCCCTAGGCTGGGACACATGCGCTTCGATCTGACCGACCTTCGCCTGTTTCTGGCCGTGGCCGAGGCCGGCAGCATCACCCATGGCGCGGCCGAGGCCGGCCTGTCGCTGCCCGCCGCCAGCGAACGCCTGCGCGAGATGGAGCGGTCGGGCAAGGTCCGGCTCCTGGAGCGCGGCCGGCGCGGCGTGATGCTGACGGAGGCCGGGGAAGCACTGGCCCACCACGCACGCCTGATCGGACAGCAGGTGGCGGCCCTGCGCGGGGAGCTGGGCGATCATGCCACGCTCCTGCGCTCCAGCCTGCGGATCCTGTCAAACACCGCCGCCCTTGCCGAACGGCTGCCGCAGCGGCTGGCCCCTTGGATGTCGGCCCACCCGCGGGTCGATCTTGACCTGAAGGAGCGCCAGAGCGTGGAGATCGCCCGCAGCGTGGCGGCGGGCTTTGCCGATATCGGCATCCTCTCGGATGCGGTGACGCGAGACGGCTTGATGCTGCAGCCCTTTGCCCAGGACCGGCTGGTCGTGGTGACCGCGCGGGACGACGAGCTGGCGAGGCTGCACCAGGTGCGTCTCCATGAGGTGGCGGAGCGGTATCTCATCGGCCTCCTTGACGGCGCGCTGCAGGAGCATATCGCGGCGCAGGCAGCAGCGGCGGGCCTGCGGCTGAGGTATCGGCTCAAGCTGCGCAGCTTCGAGGCGATCTGCCACATGGCGGGTGGGGGCGTTGGCATCGGCATTGTTCCGGAGACCGCCGCACGACGCCTGCAGAGCGGGACGGGGATTGCCATCGTCAGCCTCGCCGAAAACTGGGCACAGCGCCGGCTGTCGGTCTGCGTCAAGGCGGACGCCGATTTGTCCGCACCTGCGCGGAGCCTGTTTGCGCATCTGACGCAGGCTCCAGCCTAGGCGCCCTTTGCCAGACCACGCTCGTCGGCCAGGGGTTCTGCCCGTCGCGGAGCCAGAGCAGCGTGTCCCGCCAGAAGCCCTCCCGGTGGCTGTCATGGAACATGTGGAAGTGGCCAATGCTCTGCCGGCCATAGTCGGAGGGATGCAGCCGCACGACAGTGCGATCCGCGCCGGTGGCGTAGCCGAGCGCACGGGTGACGGCCGGCACAGTGCCATAGGCGTCATCCGAGACCGAGACCGCCAGGATCTCGGCCCGGACCGACGCCATGCGGGCCAGCACCGCCGCGCGTTCACCGGCGGGATGGCTCATCTCGACGCGGCGGCGGCGGAACGCCCACTCCCAAGCCACGCCGGCGGGCAGATCCTCCAGCCAGCCGAGGCGGCGCCCGGGGAAGTAGCCGCAGAGTGCCGTCAGCGCCGGCATGACCAGATGCCGCCGGAGCAGCAGCGACAGTCGTTGCCGGGGCGCGTAGTCGCCCAGCCAGGCGTATTGCGCGCCCACCGTCAGCATCCGGTCGATCCGGTCGGCGCCGTGCGCCAGTCCGGGCAGAAAGCCGCCAATGCTGTGGCCCACCACCAGGAGCGGGCCGGGATCATCCCGGAGCAGCATGAAGCGCAAGGCAGCCGTGACGTCCCGCTCGCCCCAGTCCCGCCAGCGATAGCCGCAGCCGCGCAAGTGCGCCGGACGCGAGAGCCCGATGCCGCGGTAGTCCCAGGTCAGCACCCCAAAGCCCTGTCCGGCGAGAAAGGCGGCGTAGCGGTGATAATACTGCGCCCGAACACCCGTGGCCGGGTTGATGATGACGCGGCCGGCAAGGTCCCCCCTGCCCTGCCACAGATGGCCGTGCAGCCTGACCCCGTCGTCGCACCGCAGCACGACAGGCTGCGGCATCACGCCTTCGGAAGAAGAGACATTGCGTTCCATGTCCGGCAGGATAGCATCTCCTCCGACAGCGTATATTCCCTGGCCGGTATACCTTGCTCCATGGATCAGCCCGCACCCTCCACACGTGACCGCATCCTGCAGGCCGCTGGCCATCTGTTCTACGCGCAGGGCATCCGCGCCGTCAGCCTGGATGCGATCGCCGAGGCCGCCGGCGTCACCAAGCGCACGCTCTACTACCACTTCCGCAGCAAGGACGATCTGATCACCGCTTGGCTCGACAGCCGGGATCAACCCAACCTGATCACCTTCCAGTATTGGTTCAGCAGGGCGAAGGGTGATGCTGCCTGCCAGATCCAGGCCATCTTCGACAACCTCGCCCGCTCGGCGCGGCGCCAGACCTGGAAAGGCTGCGGGTTCCTGCGGACGTCGGCGGAGCTGGTCGACCTGCCGGGCCACCCCGCCGTTGTGGCGGCGCGCGTCCACAAGAAGCGGGTCGAGACCTGGCTTGCCTCCGTGCTGCAGGATGCCGGGGTGCGGGAGGACCCGGAGAGACTGGCGCGGCAGATCATCCTGCTGATGGACGGTGCCTTTGCCGTTGTTCTGCTGCATCGCGATCCGGCCTATTTCGGGGCGGCGGGAGAGGCCGCCGCGGCCCTGATCCGGAAAAGCCAGGACAGGTGCAAGACACCGCCATCTGGCTGACGAGGTCAGGCAAACAAGCCGCAAGCGGGAGGGCCAGCAAGGCCTATGGCGTGCAGAGGAAGGGGCCTATTCCTCCTCTGCCAGATCTTCCGAGGGCTGCGCGACGGGAGGGCATGGGTGAGCCACGTGTGTCCTGTACCCAAGGACACCACCGCGGGAGGCGACCTGAGCCGCCCCACTGGCAAAACTGTCGCGGCGCTCCCGCTACTCTGCGTTCAGAAACTCGGCCACCTCGAGCAGCATCATCTCGTTGTCGTCGGCCCGTCCCTGCTGGCGGCCGACGGAGAAGGGATAGTTGTTGTCGTTGGCTACAATGATGTGGGTCTCGTCGACACGATCGACATTCTCGATGGTCACAAAAGGAAAGGTGAAGACGCCATCGATTGTGCCGCGGGGCGCGATACCATTGGGATCTTCGATATTCATCAGGTCAATATAGGCAATCTTCTCCAGCACGTCATTTTCATCCGTGCGCTCGAGATCCACCAGGTAGATGCGTTTGAAGGCTGCCGGAGTCTCTGCCCAGCCCTCGCGTGGATCGCCCTGGCCACTGTCGCGCTCGATGATGAGACCGCGTGTGCCATCGATCAGGTTGAAGTCGCCGATGGCATGATCGGGAGCATCCAAAGGGTAGTAGCGGATCCTGTCACTCCAGGCACCCGTCTCGGCCGAAACTTCGAAGAGACGCAGCACCGGTGTGCCGTTCACCGTTTCCCGGGCTTCGGCGACGGGGTCCCAAACCGGCTTCTCCAGCAGCGGGTAGAGTGTTTTTTCATCCTGCGAGAGCGCCATTCCTTCATAACCGCCAGAGCGGAAGGTAACCACCTCGGCAGGCAGGGCAGCACCGGGATCCGGGGCGCTGACAAAGGCATTATCCGGCGAACGCATCAGGATGCCGCCCGGTTCGGTCACCACCACCTTCAGCACCTCACCTTCGCCATTCACCTGGATCAGCCAAGGCCCGAACTCGTCGCCCAGCCAATAGCCGTCGCCGACCGGCTGGATGGACTCGAGGTCGAAGTCGGCGCCGGTCAGGAAGCGGCCGGGTGTAGCCTCGTTCATGATCGGGAAGGGCACCCTCTGATGCGGGTCAGAAAGTTGAACCGTCTTCTCGATGGTAACACGTCCGGTGTCCCAGTCCGGCTTGACGATGTTGAACATCAAAATGACGTCCGAGGAATTGCCCTTGGCCCCAAAGCCATTGTCGGTCAGCACCAGATAGCGACCCTCACCAAGCGCTCGGATGCCAGAAAAGCCTTGCAGCGGCTGGCCCGGGAAGGGCAGCGCAAGCCCGCTGGCCGGTTGAACATTGGCATACAGGTCGGTGACGCGGCCATCTTGGCCCGTGAAACGTCCGGAGACGTTGTAATGCGGCCCAGCACCGGCGGGAGCCGGCACAAAGCTTGCTCCGGGCAATTCAGCATGGCCGGTGAGGGTGGCGGGAAAAGCTTGCTGGGCCTCGGCCGCGGCAGAGACCAGAAGCGCCAACAGCGCCGCGGCGGTGAGTGTCGTCTTCATCCCGGAAGGTCCTTCTGGCTTTGGGAAGCAGAGCTTCCGCGCATCCCCTTCAGCTGTCGCTCTGGTGAGTAACGTCTTGGCGACGCCCGTTTGAAGCTTTGGTGACAGGGCGGGATGCGAGTGTCGATGACGATCTTTCGCGGCAGGCCGTTCACCTCCATTGCACGAGCAAGAAACTTAATGGCGGCTGGCTTGTTCCGGCGCTGTGACAGCAGGAAGTCCAGCGTCTTTCCGAACTTGTCGACGGCCCGGTAGAGATAAACCCACTGGCTTTTCACCTTGAGGTACGTCTCGTCCATGCGCCAGGATCTGTCAGTGGGCCGCTTGCGGCGACGCGCATCCTCGGCCACCTGACCGGCATATCGCTGCAACCACCTGTTGAGTGTGGCATGGTCGACCGTGACACCGCGCTCCGCCATGATCTCCTCGAGATCGCGGCAGGAAGGTAAGCGTCCGGCGTCGCTGCTCTGCCGCGCATAGAGGGTGATCGATAGTGTCCACCATGGATA
>VGDE01000171.1 GCA_016869875.1 Alphaproteobacteria bacterium | reverse complement strand
CGCGGCGCTGCACCCCGTCCTGACGCGCAACTTCGACGAGATCGGCGAGGTGCTGGACCGCTTTCAAGGCGGGCGCTACCGCGAGACGCTGCATCTCGGCGTTGTGACCACCTTCGCTGCCAACTGGCTGATCCCGCGCCTGCCGGCCTTCGAGGCCGCCCATCCGGGCATCAGCCTGCGGATCTTCACGCATAACAACCGCATCGACATCGCCAAGGAGGGGCTGCACATGGCGGTCCGCTTCGGCCACCGCGCCGCCTGGCCCTGGCTGGAGGCAGAGCCGCTGGCCGAGGCGCCGCTGACGCCTCTCTGCGCGCCTGAGCTTCTGCCGCGCCTTCAGGTGCCGCAGGACCTACGCACGCAACGGCTGTTACGGTCCTATCGAAGCGACGAGTGGGAAGCGTGGTTTTCGGCCGCAGGAGTGACTTGCCCGCCGCTGGAGGGGCCGGTCCTGGATAGCTCAGTGGCCATGGCCGAACTTGCGGCGGCCGGCATCGGTGTGGCGCTGCTACCCGCTGCGATGTTCGCCCGGCAACTCGGCGCGGGTCTGTTGGCGCGGCCCTTCGTGGTCGACATCAGCGCCGGGCGCTACTGGCTGACCTGGCCACGAGGGAAGGCGCTGACGCCGGCGATGGGGCAGGTGCGCGACTGGCTGGTAGCGACGGGCGGGGCTGACGAGGCCGCTTGATCAGCTGCGATGCGCGGCCACCAGCGCATCGACGAATGCCCGCACCTTCGGGCTGGTCAGGCGCCGTGAGGTGTGCAGCACCCAGGCCTCCACCAGCCGGTTCGGCACGACGCCCCACTGCACCAGACGCCCCTGCGCCAGATCGTCCTCGATCAGCCAGTCGGGCAGCAGCGCACAGCCGGCCCCTGCAAGCGCCGCCTGATGAACGACGGTCATGGCCGAGCAGACCATGACCGGACGCGGCCGGAGGCGCTGCTCCTGCCCGCCGTCGAAAATCGCCCAGACATCAAGCTCCGCCTGCGCGGCAAGAACCACCGCAGGAACCTCCGCCTCCGACTCGTCGGGCCGATGGATGGCAGGCGCGGCGGCAAGCACGGTCTCGCTGCGCAGGAAGCACGCTCCGACAAGGTCCGTATCGGCCGGCGGGTTGCCGCGGACGACCAGGTCGTAGCCATCCCTCACCGGATCGACAAAGCTGTCGGACACGTCAACGCACAGCGTCACCTGCGGATACTGCCGGGTGAACGCCGCCCCGAACGCGCCCATCCGGGTCTGCGCAAACAGCGACGAGACGCTGATCTTCAACAACCCGCTCGGCTCTTGCCCGCGGCCGCTGACCGCCTCGCCAACAGCTCGCAGTTCGGACATCAGGGGCGCGGCGCGCTCAAGCAGCATCTGCCCTTCCTCGGTCAGCCGCAGTCGGTGCTGGCTGCGTTCCAGCAGGCGTGTGCCAAGCGCCGCCTCCAGATCGCGGATGCGCCGGGACAGCGTCGCCTTGGGCACGCCCGTCTCGCGGCTGGCCGCGTTCAGCCCGCCTCGGGAAGAGACAGCGATGAAATCCTCAAGGCCGGGCAGATCAAATCGTTCCATATCCTGACCAGTATGTTCCTTTGCTCCGTTCTTTGTTCCGCAGATGCAATGCCCAAGTCAATCGCATCCAAAAGGAGCAACCCAAGCACATGAAAGGAACGACCCATGTTCATCAAAGCCAGCGTGATGCTTCTCGCCCTTGCTCCGCTTGCCGCCCATGCCGAAGGTCCCGATCCCTTGGACCTGCGCATCGCCAGCAGCAACACGACGCAGATCATCACTCTTCCCGCCAGCGCAGTTCATGTTGGTGCCGATCTCGCGCGTTCGAACCTTTCGCGGAATGATCTGGTCAACGTCACGCTCGTGGGCATCGGCGCTGCGATGCCCGACCGATCCTCGCGGGAGGATCAGTGACCGCCCGCACGCCGAGCTGCCGGACCAACGGGGCCGGCAGCTCGCAGTGACCACGTTCCACTTCCGAAACAACTTGTCCCTTGAACAGCGCCTTCGTTCTGACGAGCGCGCCTTTAGCTTTAGCCCATATGCCAGCACAGGAGCATTCGATGGCACATCTCTGGAGCCCCTTCACCCTCGGCGGCAAGCCTCTGCCGCACCGCCTCGCCATGGCCGCCATGACCCGCGGCCGCGCCTTGGCCGATGGCACGCCCCATCCCGATGCCGCAATCTACTACGGCCAGCGAGCAGGGCTCGGGCTGCTCATCGCTGAAGGCACGCAGCCCTCGGCCGACGGCCAGGGCTATCTGTCGACACCCGGGATCTACACCGACGCTCATGTCGCGGGATGGAAGCGCGTGGCCGATGCCGTCCACGCGCGCAAGGCCCTGCTCTTCATCCAGCTGATGCATGTCGGCCGCATGGGGCACCCGGAGAACACGCCGCATCACCGGCAGATGCTGGCGCCTTCGGCCATCGCCGCCGGCGTCGACATCTTCACCGCCGAAGGGATGAAGCCCGCGCCGATCCCGCGGGAGATGTCGTCCGGCGACATCCGCCAGACCATCGGGGATTTCGCCTTCGCCGCCCGCCGCGCCATCGACGCCGGCGCCGACGGAGTCGAGATCCACGCCGCGAACGGCTACCTGCTGCATCAGTTCCTGGCCGCCAATGCCAACCGTCGCGACGATGATTTTGGCGGCGACAGTCTGCGCCGTGTCCGCCTCCCGCTGGAGGTCGCGGAGGCCGTGGCAGACGCGATCGGGCCGCAGCGCGTCGGGATGCGGATCTCACCGGGCCTGAAGATTGGCGGCATCGCCGAGGGCAAGGAAACGCCGCATCTTTACCGCCACCTCGTCCGCGGACTCAGCCGCTTGCAGCTCGCCTACCTGCACGTCACCCATGCCGGCGACGAGGACCTTCTGGCAAGCCTGCGCCAAGACTGGCACGGCCCGCTGGTCGTGAACCGCCCGGGCCGCGCCCGCTCGGCAATTGGCGACGACGTCGCCACGGGCGTCGCGGACATGGTCTCGGTCGGCCGCATGGCCTTGGCAAACCCTGACCTGGTGGACCGCCTGAAGTCCAAACTGCCGCTGAACGATGGCGATCCCTCGACCTTCTATGGTGGTGGAGCACGAGGCTACATTGACTACCCGATGATGGAAGCAGCAGCGGCGGAGTCTGCCTGACGGCTTGAAGCCTGGGCACCGCGGGACGTGAGACGGCGCACGAGGCACCTCGACAAGCGCATCTGCAGGTGGCCTCGGGACTCGAGGCCACCTGTTGCTATGTTCATAGCGAGTCTGAGATCATGATTGCCATAGGAGAGTCGAACACTGCATTGAAGCCACGCTCAAGGGCCCCAGTTTGTGAAACCACCTCATCAAGACAGACCGCCCTTCATGTCGATTCAAGTGGGGGAGGTTCTGCGACACGAACGAAGGGCCGCTTCCACGATCTACGTTAGCTTCTTACTACACCGCTGGCAGGCCGCTGTCCGCCCTTCGAGTGCCCCAAGTTTACGCGTGGTCTGGGACCTGTGCAGGCGCAGCGAATGACCGGAAGGTCCCGCATATCTGCCGCTCGCCCGTCACCCTGGACCGTCTGATATGCGGGACCTTTAAGACATTCGCTGCACATGCAGCTTTATGAGCATGTTTCGGACGACGCAGCCTTGGAAGCGGGAAAGCAGACGCTCGTATCGCAGCAGTGGGAAATGCCGCTCAAACGAAAGCGGACATCCGGCCGTGGCCACGCAGGAGGCTTGTCAGCCCTGCGCAGGCTATGTTTCTGATACCCTCATTAGCAACCGAACGAGCGTCGCGTTGATATAGTAGTTGCTTTTTCCAGCCCGGTGCTTCTCGACGAAACCATTCTCCGAAAGCGTGTCGAGATACCGTGCTGCCGTCTGACGAGTAATGCCGAGTTCATTCTGGACATATTCGATCCGCGTGTAGGGGTGCCGGAACAGGTTGTTCAGCAAATCCTGACTGTAGAGCTTCGGCAACTCTGCTCGAAGGCGATGCTTCACCTCACGCATCTGCGTGCCAATCCCCTCAACCAACTGTGTTGTGGTGTCAGCCGTATCGGCTACGGCCTCGAGCATGAAGATGACCCAATTCTCCCATGCACCGTCATCGCGCACGGCTTGCAGGAGCCGGTAATAGTCGCTCTTGTGGTGCGTGATGTGTCGCGAGAGGTAGAGGATCGGGATATTGAGCAAGCCCGTGCGCGTAAGGTAGAGCACGTTCAGGATGCGTCCGATCCGTCCGTTTCCATCGGCGAACGGATGGATGCTTTCGAACTGGTGGTGGATCAGCGCCATCTTGATCAGTGGATCGAGGTCCGAACGCTCATCATCATTCACGAACCGTTCAAGTTCCGTCATCAGCCGGATGATCTCGTTTGCGTCTTGGGGCGGGACAAATACGGTTTCTCCGCTTCTCTCGTTCTTCAGGGCTGTGCCGGGCGTTACACGGAACGCGTCGTCGCGATCCTTCAGCAGTCGGAACATATCGATAAGGGTCGAATTGAGGATAAGGCCGCCCGTCTCGATTAGCCTGCGGTGCCCGAGCCGCAGCGCGTCCCGATAGCGCGCCACCTCCTTGGCGGCCGGTGACTGTGGGTCGTCAGGAAACACATCCGCTTGAAACAGTTCGTCCTGTGTGGTGACGATGTTCTCGACCTCGGACGAGGCCTTTGCCTCCTGCAGAGCCAAAGTGTCGATCAGGATACCCTGGTTCGGGATCGTCCTGGCCTGACCCTTCAGGTTTGCCAAAGCTCGAGAGGCGCGGTTCAAGCTTTTTAGAACGGGCACCGTTTCCAGTTCAACGGGAGGAGGCATCTGGGGAAGAATGTAGGTCGGCTTTAACATGACGTCAGCAACATGTTCGATAAATAGGATTTCTTTAACATGACAGCGTGCACATGTTCGCTCAAGCTACATTCCAAGAACATGACGGTCGCCAGTAAGGTACCCTGAATGGAGCGGGCAAGTGGCGTCATCGGTCACGACAAGTGGTAGTCCCGGCACACGTACCTGCCGTCTGCCGGGTGCTTGTTATAAGTCTACGCTCTCGGAAAGAGTAAGCGCATCATCGAGATCCACACCAAGATACCGGACAGTGCTGTCCATCTTCGTGTGGCCAAGAAGAAGTTGGACGGCCCGAAGGTTACCCGTCTTCTTGTAGAGTTGGGCGACCTTCGTCCGCCGCATCGAATGCGTGCCGTAGGCACTCGGCTCTAGGCCGATCGACAGGACCCACTTTCGCAGGATCCGGGCGTATTGACGAGTAGACAGATGCTCACTGAAGTGCATACGGCTCGGCCAGAGGTAATCCGAACCCGTCATTTCTGGATCTGCAATCCAGCGCTCGAGCGACTGACGCGTTGTTTCGCTGATCTCGAACCGGACTGGCTTGCCCGTCTTGCGCTGCGTGATGGAGGCCCGCTCCTTCACTCTGTTTGCAGCAAAGACGTCTCTCACTTTCAAGCAGACGAGATCGCATCCCCTCAGCTTGCTGTCGATGGCCATGTTGAACAAGGCGAGGTCGCGCTTGCCGCCCGCCATTTCGAGGCGAACGCGGATCGACCAGACATGCTTCGGCAGCAGTGGGCGCTTTTGGCCGATGATGCGGCCCTTGTTCCAAGCTGGACGATCTGGCCGAAGCACAGGTAACAGATCAATAGACATGGTGCGAACTCCAGCCCCCTGTCCCTCCCTGGCTTCGGATCATCCGACATGGGAAGAATATCATAGGCAGCATGAGCCGTGTTCTTCTAATAGGCGGCAAGCTACCTGACAGCGAAGCGGCAGAGCAGTCGTAGCATTTAGGAGGAGCGGCTATTAGTTCACCAAACAGCAATTTGTCTCCAGATCGGCACAATGGACGGAACTCGGCGACTGTGGTGCCACCCACTGCCTTACGAAGTCGGGGGACTTCTCCACCAGATGCCGATGGTGCCTTCTGGCTGCAATACCCAAAGGAGATGCCAACGTTCAGATCGAGGGCAGCCTGCTCACTCGACGAAGCGAAGCCCTCAGGTCCGGAGCCACACAGGATGCCGTGGCCTGTTGCATCCTGACAGAGTTTCCACTGGACATCGCAGTTTCCGTAAACGAGCGTGAGGCAGGCGCACCCGTTTCACCCCGCCGACCAGCCCCCGTCAAGCATCAGCGCGCTCCCGGTCATCAATCCGGATGCGTCAGAGGCCAGAAAGACTGCCGCGCCGATGATGTCGTCAACGGTGCCGAGGCGGCCAAGCTTGATCTTCGCGAGCACCTCATCGCGAAAGGTGGGATCCTCGAAATAGGGGCGGGTCAGGGGCGTGTCGATAAAGGTCGGGCAGATCGTGTTGACACGGATGCCGTGCGGTCCCAACTCGATCGCAGCGGCCTTGGTGAAACCCTCGAGCCCCCATTTGGACGCGCAATAGAGTGAGCGGTTGGCGGCGCCTACATGACCCATCTGGCTTGACATGTTGATGACGGAACCGGCGACGCTTTCGGCCAGCATCCGTCGTGTGACGGCTTGAACCACAAATATGGCAGCGCGCAGGTTCAGGCCAAGGATCAAGTCGTAATCCTCAGGCGTGATCTCAGCGAGGGGCCGGGGGCGGTTCGTGCCCGCATTGTTCACCAGCACGTCGAAGGCAGGAAGTGCCTCGATCATGGCGGCGAAACCCGCAAGATCCGTGACATCGGCGACCATCGCTTCAGCCGCAAGGCCTTGGCCACGCAGATCCTCGACTGCGGTAGCCAGTTCATCCGTGCTGCGGGCGCAGAGCGTCACTTCGGCGCCGCGCTCAGCATAGGCGCGGGCAATAGCGAGACCGATGCCGCGTCCGGCGCCGGTCACGAGCGCCCGCTTGCCGTCGAGGCGAAACAGGTCTGTGGTCATTCTGCGGCGCCTCCATAGGGAATGTTGCGCCCGCCATAGCGGCGCACCCGAATGTTGCACTGCTCGGCATGGCCGACGAAGCCCTCCAGCAGACACAAGCGCGAGCCATAGGCGCCGATCATGGCTGCGGCCTCGTCAGTGGTCACGCGCTGGTAGCTGTGGGTCTTGAGGAACTTGCCGACCCAGAGGCCGCCGGTATAGCGCCCCGCCTTCTTTGTCGGCAGGGTGTGGTTGGTGCCGATTACCTTGTCGCCGTTGGCCACATTGGTGCGTGGACCCAGAAACAACGCACCATAGGAGTGCATGTTCTGAAGATACCAGTCGTCTCGGTCAGTCATCACCTGCACATGCTCGTAAGCCATATCATTAGCGACTTGCAGCATTTCTTCGTGCGTGTCGCAGAGGAAGACGTCGCCATAGTCACGCCAGCTGGCGGCGGCGGTCTCCGCCGTCGGCAGGATGGACAGGAGGCGTTCGACCTCGGCGAGCGTTCCTTCGGCAAGGCTTGCCGAGTTGGTGATCAGGCAGGCTGGAGAATTGTAGCCGTGTTCGGCTTGGCCGAGAAGGTCGGTCGCGCAGAGTTCGGCATCGACGGTGTCATCCGCGATCACCATT
>VGDE01000170.1 GCA_016869875.1 Alphaproteobacteria bacterium | reverse complement strand
CGGGGCTGGACGTGTTCGAGCACGGCCACGAGATCAACCCCCGCCTGCGCGAACTGCCCAATGTCGTGCTGCTGCCGCACATGGGCAGCGCCACCGTCGAGGGTCGTGCCGAAATGGGCGAAAAGGTCATCATCAACATCAAGACCTTTGCCGACGGACACCGGCCGCCCGACCTGGTCGTGCCGTCAATGCTGTGACGGCATGAGCAATGCATATGCCCGCTGGGCCGTGTCGATGCTGTTCTTCGCGAATGGCCTGATGGTCGGCAGCTGGGCGCCGAAGGTGCCCGCGCTGATGGCGCGGCTGGGCATCTCGGAGGCGCTGGCGGGCCTGATCGTGGTCGCCTTGGGCGCAGGCTCGATCTGTGTCATGCCGCTGTTCGGGGCGACGGTCGCGCGGCTGGGATCGGCCAAGGCGGTGCGGATCGCGGCCTGGGCTGTTGCGCCCGCGATGTTGTGGATCTCGCTCGCCCCCGGCTTTGGCTGGGTCGTCGCGACGGTGTTTCTGTTCGGCGGGCTGATCGGCGGGATGGACGTGTCCATGAACGCCAATGCCGTCGCGCTGGAGCGGGTGCGCGCGCGTGCGATCATGTCCTCGTGCCACGGCTTCTGGAGCTTGGGCGCCTTTGCGGGGGCAGGGGTGGGAGGCGCGCTGATCCAGCGCTTTGGTGAGGTCGGTCATGGGGTGATGGTCACCGTCGCCTTTGCGCTGCTGGTGGCCTGGGCGCTGCCCCGGGTCGTCCAGGACGCGCCCTTGCCCGGCGAGGAAAAACCGCCCTTGCGCCTGCCGCGATCGGCCTTGCCTTATCTGATCGGGCTGATGGCGCTGGCGGCGATGATCCCCGAAGGGGCGGTGCTTGATTGGGCGGCCGTCTATCTGCAGCGCGAGATGGGCGCCTCGCTGGCCTTGGCGGGCTGGGGCTTTGCCGCCTGCGCGGGGACCATGGCGGTGATGCGGTTTCTAGGCGATGGTCTGCGGCGGCGCCTGGGTGCGGTCCGGACCTTGCGTCTCAGCATCGGCGTGGCGATGGCGGGTCTGGCGCTGGCGGGGCTGGCACAAGGGCCCCTGCTGGCCATCGCCGGATTTGCCCTCGCGGGGATCGGCATCGCGAACATGGTGCCGATCGCCTTCTCGGCTGCCGGAAACGTGCCGGGGCTGGCAAACGGGCTGGGGCTGTCGGTCGTGACGACCATGGGCTATTCGGGCATGCTGCTGGCACCGGGCAGCATCGGGTGGCTGGCAGAGAGTATCAGCCTCGGTTCGATCTATGTGGTCCTGGCGCTGTTGCTGCTGATCCCGCTGTCGCTGTCGCATCTGGCGCGGACTGCGGATTTCGACGCCAGTTAAGGACGCATCCGTTCGGCGGGCACCCTGCGCCCCTCAAGCTTCCGGTTGCGTGTTCGTGCGGACGATGAACGAGGCGGCGGTGCCGGACTAGCGATAGACCTGATCCTCGCCGGGAAAGCTGCGGTCCCGGACAGCGGCCGCATAGGCGGCGATGGCCTGATCGGCCCGAGGCGCGAGATCGCCGAACTTCTGGACAAATCGCGGCACGCGCCCCGACAGTCCCAGCATGTCGTCCAGCACCAGGATCTGCCCGTCGCAGCGGGCCGAGGCACCAATGCCGATGGTGGGAATCGGTACCGAATCGGTGATGCGGTCCGCTAATGCCTCCATCACGCCCTCGACCACGAGCGAAAAGGCACCGGCCTCGGCCACGGCCTGTGCATCGGCCAGATGGGCCGGCCAGCTGGCCTGATCGCGTCCTTGGGTCTTGAAGCCGCCCATCACGTTGGTGGACTGCGGCGTCAGCCCGACATGCGCCATGACCGGGATGCCGCGATCGACAAGGAAGCGGATCGTGTCGGCCATCCGCGTGCCGCCCTCCAGCTTGACGGCCCCGCATCCGGTTTCGGCCATGACGCGCGCGGCGTTTCGAAAGGCCTGTTCCGGCGACTCCTCGTAGCTGCCAAAGGGCATGTCGATCACCACCATGGCCCGGTGACTGCCCCGCATCACCGCCTGCCCGTGCAGGATCATCATCTCAAGCGTCACCCCAAGCGTCGAAGGCAGGCCGTGCACCACCATGCCGAGCGAGTCGCCCACGAGAATGATATCGGCATGGGCATCGACCAGCGTCGCCATGGGCGCCGTATAGGCCGTCAGCGCGACCAAGGGTTCCTCGCCCTTGCGGCTTGCGATCTGGGGCACGGAAAGGCGCTTGATGGGGGCCTGTGCGGACATCGGTCCTCCTTCAGGGATGGGCCACGCGCTGGTCGATCAAAAGGACGTCGCCGAAGCGCACGGCCAGCAGGATCACCACCGGGCGGACAAGGGTCTGAACACGCGACAGGTCATCGGCATCGCGAGTGTCGATCGAGCGGACCTGGGCACGGGGCTGGGCCTGCAGGGTCTTGCGGATCTGGCGGCGGAGCGTCGAAAGCGACGCGCCCTGCGCCACCATCTGCACGGCCTGATCCAGCGCAAGGTTCAGGACAGTGGCCGCGGCGCGATCGGGCGGGGTCAGCCGCTGGTTCCGCGAGGACATGGCAAGCCCGTCGGCTTCGCGGACCGTGGCGACGGGCAGGATCTGGACCGGGATGTCAAGATCGGCCACCATCTGCCGGATCAGCGTCAGCTGCTGATAGTCCTTTTCGCCAAAGGCGGCGGCCTGGGGCTGGACGATGTTGAAAAGCTTTGTCACCACCGTTGCCACGCCGCGGAAATGACCGGGCCGAAGCCGGCCCATCAGCATCCGGCCCAAGGCCGCCACCTCGACATGGGTCTGGGCGCCGGGACGGTAGATGCCGTCCACCGTCGGCAGAAAGACCGCGTCGCAGCCGGCCTGCTCCAGCAGTGCCAGATCGCCTGCCTCGTCCCGGGGATATTTGTCCAGGTCCTCGTTCGGCCCGAACTGGGTCGGGTTCACGAAGATCGAGGTCACGACCTGCCCGCCGCCCTGCAGGTCAAGCCAAGCTCGGGCCCGGCTGACCAGCGCCAGGTGCCCCTTGTGCAGAGCACCCATCGTAGGGACCAGCGCGACGCGGGCGGCGCCCTCGCGCCAGGCGCGCATGTCCTGCGTGCTGCGGCAGATCTGCATCCGGGGCCCCCATTGAAATGTCGCGCAACCTAGCGGCGGGGGCGGGAAGGGGCAAGTGTTGCATCGCAACATGGGAATCGTCAGGATCAGGACAGAAGGGTCAGATGGATGCCACACAGGCGGGGCAAAGCCCTTAGGCTCAAGGTCGCGACGGTGCCTTTTGAGGCCGCTGAGGGCGTAGCCAGAGGACGATAAGGGCAGTCATCGAGAAGGGATTCTCGCTTTGCAGAAAATGGAAGTATTCGCCGACGGGCAGGACTGGCGAAGTCTGCCGGAAGAGCGTCAGGGAAGGGGGCGAACGCAAAAGGCCGAACCCGAAGGTCCGGCCTTTTTGTGTTGGAGCGGGCGATGAGATTCGAACTCACGACCCTAACCTTGGCAAGGTTATGCTCTACCCCTGAGCTACGCCCGCACTCCGTTACGTCCGGCGATCCGGCTGTGGCCGTGTCCCCTTCGGTGAGCGGTGATTTACGGAAAGGCGCCGGGGGCTGCAAGGGGAAAAACGACCAGGCTGCGGAATTTTTTTACCGAGGCAAGACAGCTTTCCTTGATGACCAGCCACGCCATGCAATTCGCCTGGGCGATTTTCGAGATGCCTGGCCAATCCGATCTCCGACCGCGCCGGAACCTGCACCGGCACGGTGGCAGCTTACAAACCCAGTGCAGATCGTCTTGTCAGGTCAAGACACGTCGCCAGTTCAGCGAGGAACATGTTGCGGAACAGCAGGCATGTGGCTGGATCATGTGGTCCGCGTTCAAACGCCACAGTTCCGGTGATTTCAGGGTCGGGGCTGCCCTGCAAGCCCCGACCCTGGAAGGCGCAGTCAGGCAGCCAAGGTCACTCGGCGGCACGGATGCGGAGCGGTTTGAGCATGGGTCCCAGGTAGCGGCCCGTATGGCTGGCCCCGATTTGCGCCACCGCCTCCGGCGTGCCGGCGGCCACGACCTGTCCACCGCCATCGCCGCCTTCGGGACCGATGTCGATGATCCAGTCGGCGGTCTTGATGACATCCAGGTTGTGCTCGATCACCACCACCGTATTGCCCTGATCGACCAGCTGGTGCAGCACCTCCAGCAGCTTTCGCACATCCTCGAAGTGCAGACCTGTGGTCGGCTCGTCGAGGATATAGAGCGTGCGGCCGGTGGAGCGGCGGCTGAGTTCCTTGGACAGCTTGACGCGCTGCGCCTCGCCCCCCGACAGGGTCGTCGCCTGCTGGCCGACCTTGATGTAGCCAAGGCCCACCTGCATCAGCGCGTCCATCTTTTCGCGAATGGAGGGCACGGCCGCGAAGAAGGTCTGAGCGTCCTCGACCGTCATGTCCAGAACGTCGGCGATGGACTTGCCCTTGAACTGCACTTCCAGTGTTTCGCGGTTGTAGCGCTTGCCCTTGCAGGTCTCGCATTCGACATAAACGTCGGGCAGGAAGTGCATCTCGATCTTGATGACGCCGTCGCCCTGGCAGGCCTCGCAGCGGCCGCCCTTGACGTTGAAGGAGAAGCGGCCGGGCTTGTAGCCCCGCGCCTTTGATTCGGGCAGGTTGGCGAACCAGTCGCGGATGGGGGTAAAGGCCCCGGTATAGGTCGCCGGGTTCGACCTCGGCGTGCGGCCGATGGGGCGCTGGTCGATGTCGATGACCTTGTCCAGATGTTCCAGCCCCTTGATCGTCTCGCAGGGGGCGGGGGTCTGGCGGGCGCCGTTCAGGCGCAGGCTGGCGGTCTTGAACAGCGTCTCGATGGTCAGGGTCGACTTGCCGCCGCCCGATACCCCGCTGACGCAGACGAACTTGCCCAGGGGGAAGTCGGCCGTGACGTTCTTGAGGTTGTTGCCGGTGGCCTTGACCACGGTCACCTTCTTGCCGTTGCCCTTGCGGCGGGTTTCCGGAACTTCGATCGCGCGGGCGCCCGACAGGTACTGGCCCGTCAGGCTGTTGCCGTCGGCGGCGATCTGGTCGGGCGTGCCGTGGCTGACCACGGTGCCCCCATGCACCCCCGCGCCGGGACCCATGTCAAAGACATAGTCGGCGTGGCGAATCGCATCCTCGTCATGTTCCACGACCAAGACCGAGTTCCCCTGGTCGCGCAGGTTCATCAGCGTGGTCAGCAGGCGGTCGTTGTCGCGCTGGTGCAGGCCGATCGAGGGTTCGTCCAGGACATACAGCACCCCTGTCAGGCCGCTGCCGATCTGGCTGGCCAGGCGGATGCGCTGGCTTTCGCCGCCCGACAGGGTGCCCGCCGCGCGCGACAGGGTCAGGTAGTCGAGGCCCACGTTGACCAGGAACCCCAGACGCTCGCGGATTTCCTTGAGGATCGCGGTCGCGATCTCGGATTTCTGGCGGGACAGGTGGTTCGGGGCGTCCTCGATCCAGGTCAGGGCCTCGCGGATCGACAGCTGCACCACCTCGCCCACATGGTTGCCGGCGATCTTGACCGCCAGCGCCTCGGGCTTGAGGCGATAGCCGCCGCAGGCGCCGCAGGGACGGTTGTTCTGGTAGCGCTCGAATTCCTCGCGGACCCACTGGCTGTCGGAGTCGCGCAGCCGACGCTCCATGTTGGGGATCACCCCCTCGAAGACCCGCGAAACCTCGTAGACGCGTCCGGCGTCGTCAAAGCGGAACTTGATCTCCTCCTTGCCGGAACCGCGCAGGAACATCTGCTGGATGGAATCGGGCAGGTCCCTCCAGGGCGTCTTCTTGTCAAAGTCGTAATGCTTGGCCAGCGCGTTGACGGTCTGGGTGAGATAGGCCGACTTCGAGCGTGCCCAGGGGGCAATGGCGCCCTTGTCCACGGAAAGCGCGGCATCGGGCACGACCAGACGCTCGTCAAAGAACAGTTCCGCCCCCAGGCCATCGCAGACCGGGCAGGCGCCAAACGGGGCGTTGAAGGAAAACAAGCGGGGCTCGATTTCCGGAATGGTGAAGCCGCTGACCGGGCAGGCGAACTTTTCGCTGAAGGTCAGGCGTTCCGGCTCGGCCTCGCCCTCGGCGGCCAGTTCCAGATGGGCGATGCCATCGGCCAGGTCCAGCGCGGTGCGAAGCGAGTCGGCCAGGCGCGTTTCCAGCCCTTCGCGCACCACGATCCGGTCCACGACGATGTCGATGTTGTGGCGGAACTTCTTGTCCAGGGTCGGGGCGTCTTCCAGGTCATGGAAGGTGCCGTTGATCTTGACGCGCTGAAAGCCCTGGCGGCGCAGCTCCAGCAGCTCTTTCTTGTACTCGCCCTTGCGGTCGCGCACGATGGGGGCCAGCAGATAGGCACGCGTGCCCTCGGGCAGGGCCATGATGCGGTCCACCATGTCCTGAACCTGTTGCGCCTCGATCGGAAGGCCGGTTGCCGGCGAATAGGGGGTGCCCGCGCGCGCGAACAGCAGGCGCAGGTAGTCATAGATCTCGGTGACGGTGCCGACGGTGGATCGCGGATTCTTGGAGGTCGTCTTCTGCTCGATGCTGATCGCGGGCGACAGACCCGAGATATGGTCCACGTCGGGCTTGCCCATCATGTCCAGGAACTGGCGCGCATAAGCCGACAGGCTTTCGACATAACGTCGCTGGCCTTCGGCATAGATCGTGTCAAAGGCGAGCGAGGACTTGCCCGAACCCGACAGGCCGGTGATCACCACCAGCTGGTCGCGCGGGATGTCCATGTCCACGCCTTTCAGATTGTGCTCGCGCGCGCCGCGCACCTCGATGAACTTCTGTTCCATTGGCGTGCCCCTCTGACAAGTCGCATGAGATAGGGACGCGTGGGCGAAAAGCAAGTTCCAAATGCGAACGGATGGGGAACATGTCGGTCCTGTCCGTCTTTTGTCGCTCTTGTGCATGCAGGGCGTTCGATTACCGCAACTCCTTGCGCTGCAACGCAGCACCGCTAGGATGCGGCCGGCGAGGACAAGGGGGACGGCATGTTCAAGAAAATTCTGGTTGCCAACCGGGGCGAGATTGCAATTCGGGTCATGCGGGCCGCGAACGAACTGGGCAAGAAGACGGTGGCCGTCTATGCCGAGGAAGACAAGCTGGGCCTGCACCGCTTCAAGGCTGACGAAGCCTATCGGATCGGCGAGGGTCTGGGCCCCGTGGCGGCCTATCTGTCGATCCCCGAAATCATTCGCGTGGCCAGGCTGTCTGGTGCGGACGCCATCCATCCGGGCTATGGCCTCTTGTCCGAGAACCCTGACTTCGTCGATGCCTGTGCGGCCGCGGGCATCACCTTTATCGGTCCGCGCGCCGACACGATGCGCGCACTTGGCGACAAGGCCAGCGCCCGTCGCGTGGCCATCGCGGCGGGCGTGCCGGTCATTCCCGCGACCGAGGTGCTGGGCGAGGACTTCGACGCCATCAAGGCGGAGGCCGCGGAGATCGGCTATCCCCTGATGCTGAAGGCCAGCTGGGGCGGCGGCGGGCGCGGCATGCGCCCGATCAACGGCCCCGAGGAGCTGGTCGAGAAGGTCCGCGAGGGCCGGC
>VGDE01000169.1 GCA_016869875.1 Alphaproteobacteria bacterium | reverse complement strand
GCGCGACATCAAGTCCGTCTACAAGTCCAACCGCGCCGAGATCTTCTGGCTGCCTGATGAGATCGCTGCGTTCCGGGCAGGCTCACCGGATCATGTCTGGCGCATCCTGGCCATTGCGCTGGAGACGGGGCTGCGGCCGGGCGATCTGGCCCTGCTGTCTCAGGAGCATATCCATCGGACTCCCCACGGGCGGCGGATCGTCATCTGGACGCAGAAGCGGAAGCGCCTGGCCTCCATCCCGGTGACAGATCGCATGGCAGGACTCATCGACGCCACGCCCGAAAGCCAAGCACGGCTGATCGTGAACATGCGCGGCCTGCCCTATCAACATGAGAATTACCTGGGGGATGCGGTCAGCGAGTGGCGAGACAGGCTGAAGCTGCGCCGCGACTTGCGCCTCTATGACGCACGCGGGACTGCTGCGACACGGCTGCTGGAGGCAGGGGCCGAGATGAAGGAGATCGCCACCCATATGGGATGGTCGCTCAAGCATGCGTCTGAGGTGATCGAGCGCTACGTCGCGCTCTCACCGGCCATGTCCGATAGCCTCGCCGCGAAGATCAAAGCGGCTGAAGCAAGAACAAAACTGTAAAATAGGGGTGTAAAACGGAGGGTGAGATAGCACCCCAAGTGCTGGTCGGGGCGAGAGGATTCGAACCTCCGACCTACGGTACCCAAAACCGTCGCGCTACCAGGCTGCGCTACGCCCCGACACGGCGGCTTTAACGGATTGCCGCGGCGCTGAAAAGCCCTAGTGACAGGGCCAAGCCGCTTTCCTCGCCTCCAGGGCAGGATGCGCAAGCATCTGGCCGGCCCGGATGCCCAGGCGCGCAGCCTCGCCGCCCCCGATCTCGAGAACCATCAGGCGCTCCGGCCGGGGGTCGTCTGCGGCCGCACCGGGAATGGAGGTTTCATCAAGGGGACGTGCGTTGGGATGGACGTGCCGCAGAACGCCGTGCTGATCAAAGAACAGCAGGTCGAGCGGGATCAACGTGTTCCGCATCCAGAAGCTGACAGGCTGCGGTTCCTCGTAGATGAAGAGCATGCCCTGCCCCGCCGGCAGGTCGCGACGGAACATCAGGCCGCGGGCGCGCGTCTCGGGGGTGTCTGCGATCTCGACCTGATATTCCAGATGCCGGCTGTCCTGGCGAATGACTGCCACGCTGTTTTCGCACCGTGGCTGCATGGCTGCAGGTTCGACAACAACCTGTGCGAGAACCGGCTGCGCCAAGGTCCAGGACAGGGTCCCCCCTGCCACCATACCGGCCAAGATCGCCGCGCCGACGCTATTCCGCCACATGTGCCATGTAGTCATTGGGTTTGCCGGAAGACGCCTCTTCCTCGTTGGCGTCGGGCCGGGGCAGGCCGCTGTCCCAGGCAAGGATCTGTGCCGCCATCAGGCCGCGAGGACCTTCGATGACACGCAGACAGATCGCCTCCCCAAGGGCAAGGTCGGCAAAACCGGAATGGCGCAGCACTTCGATATGGATGAAGACATCTTCGGGATGGCCAAAGATGTTGGCGAACCCAAAGCCCTTGGACTTGTCGAACCACTTCACACGGGCGGGACGCAGCGGCAACAGATCAAGATGCTCGACGACATCGACATCCAGATCCGCAATGGGCGGCTGACCATCCGTCACCGGAGGCTCGATCGAGACAACCTCTGCGGCTTGGGCGCCACGCTCGGTATCCTGAACAAGAACTTTCACCCGCGACTGGTCAACGACAGAACTGCGGCCGAAATTGCGCAGCACATTGGCATGCAGAAGAATGTCCGTGCCACCGGCATCGTCCAGGATGAAGCCGTAACCTTTTGAAGGGTCAAACCACTTCACCAGGCCGTTAACCAGCCTCAGACCTCCGTCGTCACTCATCGCGTTTCCATGTCTGCACATATCCTTGCCAGCGCGAACTTTAGTGCCCCGCCTGTCAGACTACAACACATCCCCTCACAAGAAGTTGCTTAATCTGCATCCTTCGTAATGTCGGTATTCCGTGTCCCCGCGTCAAGCTTATGGCGACAGCCGTTCGACATGCCAGTCATCATTTTCCGCACGACTCCAGACGAACCGGTCGTGCAGCCGGAATGCGCCATCCGCCCAGAATTCGATCTGCACCGGGCGAATCCTGAAGCCGCCCCAGAACGGTGGACGTGGCGGATTGGTTCCATGCTTCAGGCCCAATTTTGCAACCTCGGCCACCAGCGTCGCGCGACTCCCAAGCGGGCGCGACTGCTGCGATGCCCAGGCGCCCAGGCGACTTTGAAGCGCCCTGCTGTTGTAATAGGCATCCGCCTGCGGACCGTTTTCCTGGATAACCGTTCCCCTGACGCGAATCTGCCGCCGCAGGGACTTCCAGTGCATCACGAAGGCCGCCTTTCCGTTGGCCAGGATCTGGCGACCCTTGGCGCTGTCGTAGTTCGTGTAAAACACGAAAGAGCCGTCCGCGCCCTGGCCGTCGATGTCCTTCAGCAGGACCATCCGGACATCGGGCAGACCGTCCTCGTCCACGCTGGCCAGGGCCATGGCATTGGGGTCATTCGGCTCGGTCCGCTCGGCCTCGGCCAGCCAGGCGCGGACAATATCGATGGGGTCATCCCCTGCAAAGATCCCGGTGCGGTCGCTCATCACGCGTTCCTTGTGCTTGATGCGGCATGGCACATGCCCTAATCACCGCATCAATGGTTGAAAGCGCGGGGGACAGGACATGTCAAGCGAGCAGAGATCCGGCCTGATGGACGGAAAGCGCGGTCTCATCATGGGGCTGGCCAATGACAAGTCCATCGCCTGGGGCATCGCCCGGGCGCTGGCCGCCGAAGGGGCCCAGCTGGCCTTCAGCTATCAGGGAGAGGCGCTGAAAAAGCGTGTGGGCCCGCTGGCCGCGCAACTGGGCTCGGACCTGGTGCTGCCTTGCGACGTGACCGACGAAGGTTCGATTGATGCGCTGTTCGGCAGCCTTGCCGACACCTGGGGTAACCTCGACTTCATCGTTCACGCCATCGGCTTTTCCGACAAGGAACAGCTGCGGGGCCGCTACGCGGAAACGACTCGCGACAACTTCCTGATGACGATGGACGTGTCCGTCTATTCCTTCACCGCCGTGGCACGCCGCGCCGCCGCCATGATGCCGCAGGGCGGGTCGATGCTGACACTGACCTATTACGGGGCCGAGCGTGTGATGCCCCATTACAACGTGATGGGCGTGGCCAAGGCCGCACTGGAAGCCAGTGTCCGTTACCTGGCCGAGGACTTCGGCAAGGATGGAATCCGCGTGAACGCCATCAGCGCAGGTCCGATCAAAACCCTGGCCGCCAGCGGCATCGGCGATTTTCGCTACATCATGAAGTGGAACGAGCTGAACTCGCCGCTGCGTCGCAACGTGACGCAGGAAGACGTGGGCAACTCGGCCCTTTACCTTCTGTCGCGGCTTGGCGCAGGCGTGACCGGCGAAACGCATCATGTCGACGCGGGCTATCATGTCGTGGGCATGAAGGCAGTGGACGCACCCGACATCGCCACGGTCAAGAAGGACTGATCCAAGGCACCCGGCGGTTCAGGACGCATGATGGTCATCACGGCAGAGCAGCTTGGCCTTTTCGTCGCCACATTGGCAGTTGCAATCCTGTCCCCGGGTCCCGGTGTGATCGCCGTCAGCCAGGGCGCCTTTGCCCTGGGCCGCAGGCGCGCCCTTGCCTATGGCTGGGGACTGGCGGTCGGAGCCTCGATATGGTGCCTGTTCGCACTTCTCGGCTTGACCACCTTGTTCCGCATTGCCCCATGGACCCTGGTCATCATGAAGATGGCCGGCGGCGCCTACCTGATCTGGATCGGCCTCAAGATGTGGCGTCACGCGGCAGACCCCCTGCCCGACCCGGATGCCGTCGGCCGGGGAATGGGCCTTTGGGGCGGCGTCGCGCTGAACCTGTCCAATCCCAAGCCCGCGCTCTTTTACTCGGCCGTTCTGCTGTCGGTCTTTCCCGCCGCACTGGGCGCAGCCGACAAGGGGGCGATCTATGCTGTGGCCTTGTCGGTCGAGCTGTTCTTCTATACCGCACTGGCCAGCCTGATGGCGCTGCCCTGGCTGCGGCGGCGCTATTACGGCGCAAAATTCTGGATCGACCGGGGTGCGGGGCTGGCCATCGGGCTGCTGGGCCTGTCCCTGGTCCTGCGACCCTAGGAGAGACCACCGTGAACGACCGCCTTCCCCATGAAAAGGGGTTCCATGTCAGCTGGGACCAGTTGCACCGTGACGCCCGCGCCTTGGCCTGGCGCCTGGACGGCACCGAATGGCGCGCGGTCGTGGCCGTGACGCGCGGCGGGCTTGTTCCGGCGATGATCGTGGCGCGCGAACTGGACATCCGCACGATCGACACGATCTCGATCCGGTCCTACAAGGGCGTCGCCGCCGAGGCGGGCCAAGGCCAGTTGGAAGTGCTCAAGCACCCGGACGCGGACCTGATGCGCGATGGCGAGGGCATTCTGGTGGTGGACGACCTGGTTGATTCGGGCCGGACGCTGGAACTGATCCGCGAGATGTATCCAAAGGCCCATCTGGCAACGGTTTATGCCAAGCCCAAGGGCAAGCCGATGGTGGCAAGCTATGTCACCGAGGTCAGCCAGGACACCTGGATCTTTTTCCCTTGGGACATGGCGTTGCAGTATGTGCAACCGTTTCGCGGAGAAGATTGACAGGAAGAACAGCCTCTTGTCGGCATCCTTCCCGCCCGGTTCCTGTCGGGCGGGGAACTCTTGGGTCTGAAACGGCATTATGTCCGCAATCGGAGGATATTCATCGCCTCCGCGTCAGCCACAGGAGAAAGACATGCGTAAGCTTCTTTTGACCACCGCCTTTGCCATCCCGATGTCCTTCGGCGCCGCCCTTGCCCAGGACACCCCGCCGGCGGACGATCCTGCCATGGCGCCTGCAGACACGGCACCCATGGCCTCCGACCCGATGGCCGATCCGGCCACCAGCACGGCCACCGACCCCGCCGCCGATCCCATGGCGACCGAAACCGAAGCCCAGCAGCAGGTGGACGCAGGCGCCGTTGCCGAAAAGGTCGAGATGCAGCAGGCCCCGAACGAGTGGCGCGTGGACTGGATCACCGGCACGTCGGTCACTTCGCCCGACGGCACGAACATCGGCTCGATCACGGATCTGATCGTTGATGGCGACACCGGCGAGATGAAGGCGGCGATCGTGGGCGTGGGCGGCTTCCTGGGCATCGGTCAGAAGGACATCGCCCTGCCTTGGAACGAGCTGACCGTCAACTCCGACGCGCAAGAGATCACCGCGGACCTCACGCGGGAAGAAGCTGACGCAGCACCGGAATACGTCTTCCGTGATCGGGAGTCCGCAACCGGCGACACAATGGCTGATCCTTCCGCGACCACGGCCGACCCGATGGCCACCGGCACGACGGCGCCTGCGGCCGATCCCATGGCAACCGGCACCACGACCACCACGACCGAGCCCATGACCACCGAAACGACGACCGCTCCGGCCGCCGATCCGATGGCCACGGACACGACGACGACCGAGCCGATGACCGACGCTCCGGCTGACACCGGCACCACGCCGATGACGGACGAGCCTGCCACGACCGAAGGCACCGCTCCGGCAAACTGAGGCGTTTCACGATCATTCCGAAAGGGCGGCTTTTTCAGGCCGCCCTTTTCTCATGTCCAAGGGAACTAGCCGTTGCCGCGCACGAACCTTGCCGCGCCTTCGGCGGCGCGCTGCAGGGCACGGCTCTTGTTGACCGTTTCCATGAACTCGGCTTCGGGGTCACTGTCATAGACCACGCCGCCGCCAGCCTGAATGTAAAGTGCGCCATCCTTGACCACGCCGGTGCGCAGCGCAATGCACATGTCCATCTCGCCATTGGCGGCGAAATATCCCACGGCACCCCCATAGACGCCGCGCTTTTCGGGCTCCAGCTCATCGATGATCTCCATCGCACGCACCTTGGGCGCCCCCGAGACCGTTCCCGCCGGCAGGCCCGCCAGCAGCGCCGACAGCGCGTCCTCTCCGTCGCGCAACTGTCCCACGACATTCGAGACGATGTGCATGACGTGGCTGTAACGCTCGATCACGAACTGCTCGGTCGGGCGGACGGTCCCCGGTTGGGCCACGCGGCCGACGTCGTTGCGACCCAGGTCCAGCAGCATCAGATGTTCGGCCAGTTCCTTCTGGTCCGACAGCAGGTCGGCCTCCATCGCGCGATCCTCGGCATCGTCGGCGCCACGCGGACGGGTGCCGGCAATTGGCCGGATCGTCACCTCCCCGTCGCGCAGGCGCACCAGGATTTCGGGACTGGCGCCCACGATCTGGAACCCGCCCATGTTCAGGAAGAACATGAAGGGCGAAGGATTGGTCCGGCGCAGACTGCGGTAAAGCGCAAAGGGCGGCAGCGGAAAATCCATCCGCCAGCGCTGGCTGGGCACGACCTGAAAGATGTCTCCGGCACGGATATAGTCCTTGGCGCGTTCGACCGCGGCAAGATAGCCGTCCTTGGTGAAATTCGACACCGGCGTGCCGATGCGCGCCTCGTCGCCCAGGGCGCGTGGTTCTTGCGGCACGCGGTCGAGGGCACGCAGCGCGTCCATCACGCGTTCCGCCGCCTGGGCATAGGCGGCGCGGGCATTGTCGCTTCCGTCATGCCAAGCCGGCGCACAGAGGGTCACCTCACCCTTGACCCCGTCCAGCACGGCCACGACGGAGGGACGCATCAGCATGGCGTCCGGCAGGTCCAGGGGATCGGGATTGACGTCCGGCAGATGCTCGACCAGCCGGATCATGTCATAGCCGAGATAGCCGAACAGCCCCGCCGCGACAGGCGGCACCCCGTCGGGCATTGCCTCGATCCGGCTTTCGGCGATCAGCGCACGCAGGGATTCCAGGGGCGGACGCGGGTCGTCCGCAAAATCGGACGAAAAGCGGGCCTGCCGGTTGATCCGCGCTCCGCCGTCGCAGCATTTCCAGACCAGGTCGGGCTTCATCCCGACGATCGAATACCGCCCCCTCACCTCGCCGCCGGTGACGGATTCCAGCATGAAGCTTTGTGGTGCCGCCTCGGCCAGCTTGAGCATCAGGCTGACCGGCGTGTCCAGGTCGGCTGCCAGCCGGATCGTGACCAGCTGATTGCGCCCCCTGTTCCACTCTGCCTCGAAGTGCGCAAAATCAGGCGTCAAATTCATCACTGGACCTGGGCGTTGATGGCGTTGATGGCCTGCTGGTTCAACTGGACGGGCGTGTCGCGCTGAACATGGCGGACGTAATAGTCGAAGACATCCGCCTGTAGGGACTGGTTCAACCTCGTACGGACGCCATCAAGAACCTCTGCCGCCTGATCCTGGGACAGATCCGCGTCGTTGATCCGGTCAAGCCGCACCAGAAAGACCCGGTCGCCCGCATCGACAACTTCGGCATCGTCCGGCTCGGCCAGCGCAAAAGCCTGGCTCAACAGCTGCGGCGGCAGCCCGTCCATCCAGTCGCCACGCGAGATCCCGGCCTCGGCGGTCCACTCGGGCTGCGGCGCGGGTTCGGCAACCGGGAGTTCTT
>VGDE01000168.1 GCA_016869875.1 Alphaproteobacteria bacterium | reverse complement strand
GCGCTCTCGGAGTGCCATAGGATGCGGTCTGCCCATATCATCCCTCCACCTGTCATGCAGGCAGGGAATCACAGATCAAGCCACAGGGGTATCCTGAATCGGGAAAACCGCAACACGCTCTAGGCTCTCGCAATAGCCCGTTGTCGGGAAAACAGTCCCCCGACTGTTTTCTGATCCTCCTCCATCCCACGGGCTGCCCGGTTCGATGAACGCCGTCTTCGCCCCCAGGGCGTCGATCCAGTCCCGAACGGCTGTGGCGATGAACTCCGGCCCGTCGCCCATCGGGCTTGAACCGATGGCGCCACGATGGGCAACTCCGAGCGAACATGACCCGGCACGCCTCGCAAGATGAACAGGTCGGTCAGGACGTCGATCACGGCGGCCGAGTTCAGCCTCCGATCGATCCTGATCGCCAGGCACTCCCGGGTGAACTCGTCGATGACATTCAGCATGCGGAACTTCCTCCCGCCATGGGTCTGGCCTTCGACGAAGTCGTAGGACCAGACATGGTTCGGACGCTCCGGCCGCAGACGGATGCAGGACCCGTCACCCAGCCAGAGCCGGCCCTTCTTGGGTTGCTTATGGGGAACCTTCAGCTTCGTCGGGGAAACGCCCCACCGGGGCCTTTCCTGATCCTCCTCAGTCCCGCCGCCAGATCCGCTCGACGCGTTTCAGGTTCACGACCCATCCGGCCCCACGCAGCATGGCTGCGATCCGGCGATAGCCGTAGCGCCCATACTGGCTGGCAAGCGCGACGATGTCCGCCGTCAGTGCGTCTTCGTCAGGGCGTTCACGCGGCATCTTCCGTTGGGTCGATCGATGCTGTCCAAGCACGCGACAGGCGAAGCGCTCTGAGGCGGAGAACTTCACCCGCACATGATCGACGCAGGCACGGCGGCGGGCGGGGCTTAGAAGTTTCCCGAGGCAGCTTCTTTCAGAATAAGCTTCTCAAGTGTCAGGTCGGAGACCGCCTTCCGCAGGCGCTCATTCTCCTTCTCCAGCTCCTTCAGCCGCTTTACTTGGGCAGTCTTCAGCCCGCCATACTCCTTGCGCCAGCGGTAGTAGGTGAACTGGTTCGGCATGGCACTCGGACCGGTGGCGTGCTCATGCCTCACCACCGATCAACCGCACCGCCTCGGCCACAGACTGACCTTGCGACACTAGCACGTCGACCTGCCGAAGCTTCGCGACGATCTCTTCCGGCTTGTGTCTTCTCTGGGGCATTCCTGCATCCTCCAATTGGCTCAAAAGCCATACTTCAGGGAGGACCACTTTTCAGAGGGCAGGCCAATCATCTCAATCAAGATGGTGCGGACCAATACTTGAACACCATAGTCGAACAGGACCATCGCTTCATCAAGCGTCGGCTGAGGCCAATGTTAGGGTTCAAGAGCTTGGTGTCGGCCGCTTCGACCATCGCAGGGAGTGGGGTCGTGAACATGATCCGCGAGGGCTAGTTCAGGCCTGACCTGCGCCCGTTTCAGCAGTTCTTCCAGTTGGCTGCCTGAAGCTTTAGAGAAAGCGGCACATAAGGGCCAGTCACAGGATTTGCGACAAAGCCGTCGGGGGCATTGGGACCAAATTGAACTCAAACCGCCGTTCAGGGCCAGTTCCTCCTGACAAAGCAGAGAAAGACGTTGGCGCTTAACGTATGCGTAACCTTGGTCGTGATAGGCGACAATCCGCTCATGAGAAGGATGGTGGCGGATGCGCGACGGGCTTTGGTGCAGGATCTGCGGAAACGAGTTGGACCAGATGGGTCCGCGCAAATGGGGCTGCCTGTCGTGTTATCAGGCAAGCGGCCCGGACTGGTCACAGCGCTGGCTTGCCGATTGCGCCGCAGCGGCCCGGGAGACAGGGGCCGGCAACGTCATTCCTTTCCTGCGCAAGTCAGGGGCGGAGCCACTGCAACCCCCAACCGCCTGAGATGACGAAGCGCGAGCGGATCTGAGGCGTCCCGGCTATCGCAGCCGCTGGCGCACTTCCCTCAGCAGGATTGTCATGGCACAGAAGCCCTTCGCCTTGGCCGCCAGGCGAAGGGCGCGGTTGCAGCACCAACAGGTTTGAACAAGGCCGTAACACCGGCGGCAGGATGTCGATGAGCCAGCAGATCCTCACGTTCCATGCCGTCACGCTGTGCATCGGGCTGATTGTCGCGTTCCGCTTCGTGGCACGGCTGCCAATGGCGCAAGTGCCAAGATACCTGCTTATGGCGCTGGTGCTGATCGTGTCGGTCAATCGCGTCTTCAGCCAGCTGCTGCTCGGCTCAATGGACCCGATCGAGTTGCCGAGGCCACTGATCATTGCCCTGAGCGGGATGTTCGCCTCCATCCTCATGCTCGCCGCCTCTCAGGTGGTGCTCGATCTTGTCACTGTCCTTCGCTCACTGGATGCGCGGCGCCTGGTTCGTCCTGCTCCCTGGGTGCGCTGGACGATGGCGGCAGCTGTGCTTTCCATGTCGGCTCTCGGTGTCAACCAAGCCGTGCGGGTTCCCTCAGTCAACGTGATCGAGATCACCATCGACCGCCTTCCGGGAGATCTTGATGGTTATCGCATCCTGCAGCTGTCGGACCTCCACGTGTCGAACCTGTTTCCTGCTCGATGGGTTGCCGAGATGGTTGCCGTTGCGAATGATCAGGACGCGGACCTTGTCGCAATCACGGGCGATCTGGTCGATGGCACTCCCGCAGCGCGTCAGGATGACATCGCGCCCTTGCGCCTGTTGCGGGCACCGGATGGCGTTTACATGGTTCCCGGCAACCATGAATACTACTTCGACTATGAAGGATGGATGGAGGCATTTGCGACCCTCGGCCTTCGTCCTCTTGCGAACAGTCACGTTGTCCTCCGTCGCGGCAGCGCCGAGCTGGGGCTGGCCGGCGTGACCGATCCTGTCGCTGGCGCACACGGACAGGCGGGGCCGGATGTCCGCCGGGCCTTGGCCGGCATCCCGAACGATGCATCCGTCGTCCTCCTCGCTCATCAGCCGCGTATGGCCAGACGTGCCGCCAGGGCGGGTGTCGATCTGCAGCTTTCCGGCCATACGCATGGCGGCATGGCCATCGGGCTCAGGCGGCTCGTCGCGAGCCTGAACGGCGGCTTCGTCTCTGGCCTCTATCAGGTAGGCGATATGCAGCTCCATGTCAGCAATGGCACTGGGCACACACCGGGCTTCGCCTTTCGCTTCGGCGTTCCGCCGCAGATGACGTTGATCATCCTGCGTTCGGCATAGCGCCTCGGCAGCGCATCGTTGGAGAACTCATGTTGCCGGAAGGGGTTCTGTCGCAAACCCTCCGGCGTGAGACAGGAGGTCAGCAACTTCCTCGGCTTCAGGCGGCGAGCTGACAGAACTGCTGAAAGGGACGTAGCTCGGGCGTGAACTGGCCTTTGCGGATCATGTTTACCAGCTCGATACCTGCGATGGTCGACGCGGCTGACATGAAGCTCTTGAAGCCCAGCATCGGCATCACCCGGCGCTTGATGAAGCGGTAGTCCTGCTCGACCATGTTGTTTAAGTACTTGATCCGCACCATCTCGATCGGGACCGGGCAGCCGAAGCGCTTCAACATTCGGTTGATGTCCTTGATGCCTTCGGTGTTGGCCGCGCTCTTATCAATGACGATCTTCCGCGGCAGGCCGTTCACCTCCATTGCGCGGGCCAAGAACTTGATTGCCGCAGGCTTGTTCCGGCGCTCCGAGAGCATGAAGTCCAGCGTCTTCTCGAACTTGTCGACGGCGCGGTAGAGATAGACCCATTGGCCTTTCACCTTGATGTAGGTCTCGTCCATGCGCCAGGATCTGTCGGCGGGCCGCTTAGACCGACGCGCATCTTCCGCGACCTGCGCAGCATACCGCACGACACATCTGTTGAGCGTCGCATGGTCGACCTTCACTCCACGCTCCGCCATGATCTCCTCGAGGTCGCGGTACGACACGCCGTATCGCAGGTAGAAGAAGACAGCGTGCAGGATGATGTTCTTTGGGAAGTGAGCGCGCTTGAACGAGATCGTCATCACATCCTCCCCATCGTGCCGCTCCACCCAATTCACTGTAGCTCAGGCTGGAGCATCAGCAAAATTAGCGACAGAGCCGAAAACTCCGGCTACGAATGGTCCAAAAACAGTAGGCAGGGCACAAACCGGCAGACTCTCGTGATGACCAAGGGACGTTCCGGGGGCAGGTCATTCGCAATGGCGGCCTGCAATCTGGCAAGGTTGCCAAAACTGCTCGCAGGCTGAGCCAGAAAGCTGCCACCCAAACTGCCTGCTATGGGCAAGGCCCCATCAAGCCCACCGTCCACGGGGACGCCATTCCGCACAGTTGCCTTTTTCAGCACCCTGTTAAACTTTATTATGCGAAGGCGCTTCGCCTACATAGCCGCCTTATGAGGCTTCTGGCAGTCCGACTTCTGCAACACGCCTCATTATAATTACACTATCCGTTTCTATAAAAAATCGAAGGTCCGCTGATTATTGTCGTCTCACTAATTGGGATCTTTGGTAAATTTCTCGAAGAAGATTACCATAGAATAAGATCATTAGGGTGAAGTGCGTCAACCCCCCTTAGGTATACCGAAAAATCATGGTGGCCGTCTCCATCGACATCCGCTTCAAGTAAGAATCCACTCCTGTCAAACGATGTCCACACCGAATTTTTCGCAGGACCATGGTCACTCCACGACAGTGCTTGGTTTCCCACGACGCGACTGTTGGCATCAATCTGCGATAGGTCGATTTTGTCTTCACCCGTTTGGAAGTCAGTGATCACGTCGCTGCGAATGCCGGAACGACTGTCATTGATTGAGCTGAACACAAATGTGTCTGACCCAGCTCCCCCAGTCAAGACATCGGCTCCTGAACCTCCATGCAAGCGATCATCTCCAGATCCGCCATGGAGCGTATCATTTCCGGATCCGCCAAAGATGATATCATTGCCGTCTTGGCCGTTCAGAAAGTCGTTTCCTGTGCCGCCATGCAACGTATCTTTTCCAGCGCCCCCGTAGAGACGGTCGTTGCCAGCACCACCCCGCAGGAGATCATTTCCTGCGGCACCCATGAGCCGGTCATTTCCGTTGCCACCCCACAAGCGATCGTTGCCCGCACCGCCTGAGACAGTGTCGTTGCCACTGCCGCCGTAAAGATTGTCGTTGCCATAACCACCGAAGAGATAATCCGATCCGCTATTGCCCCTGAGCGTGTCGTGGCCTCGGCCGCCGTACAAAACGTCGTTGCCCGGTCCGCCGAAAATAAGGTCACGTCCAGCATTACCGAACAATAAGTCGTCCTCTGATCCGCCGAAGATTGTGTCGTTTCCTAAGCCGCCATGGATGGTATCATTGTCAGAACCGCCTGCTATAACGTCGTTGCCAGATCCACCGAAGATAAGGTCGTGACCTTTCCCACCATCTATGACGTCATCTCCACCGTTCCCAAATATCTTATCATGGCCATGATACCCATCGATACGATCATCTCCGGCACCGCCATTGATCGTATCATCTCCACGGTTGCCAAAAATGAAGTCGTTGCCATCCCCTGCAAAGATCATCTGGCCGTGCAAAGGACTACCTTCAATGCGATCGCCCTCATCTGTGCCATGAAACTCATATCCTTGAGGACGAAAATGGTTTTTGTATTGGACTGCGGATGAAGAATACCGGGCTGGTACGAAATTTACTGGATCTCGATATTCCACATCTGCGGAAGCGGGAACACCATCCAACCATTCTTTCGGCCAATCAATAAAGTGATTTTCTTCCGAAGCTTCCGAATTTCGGCCGTTGCCCCTTACGGTGGGGGAGCCATGTCGAGCTCCTTCCAGGCAATATAGAATTCGGTCGTTAATGAGCATCCACTGTTGGTTCTGATACTCAACGATCCGCACTCCAGGTGGAGGCTGGCGAAGATCAACCTTCAAACCATCAATCCAGATGGTATCTCGAGATGCGTCATAGTCGTCAATGCGCCCGATGATGCGCTGGTCACCGCGATGAAGGCCCGTGAAGATGAACTTATCGGCACCTGACCCGCCAAAAACATGATGCCCGAATCTAAGAGCGTAATGATCATTATTTTGTCTGGACAGATCCATGATGATCGTATCGTTGCCTGCATCTCCAAATACATGCGTTTGGAACTGCTGTGGCAGCCTGGCGCCGAAGCCGTAGGCATAGATCGTGTCATCACCGTCTCCTCCTGAAACGGCGCCTCCACGTATGCTCGCATAAATGAGGTCATCTCCCGCCCACCCGTCGATGTCCACGACACCACTGCCGCCAGTAATAGTGTCATTACGCACCGTACCGTGCAGCTTTATGGAGCCATGGTGGCTCCCACCATGTTCATGGCAATTCTGATCCTGACAATCGTGATTGTCACACATCTGGTTACTCCGGTTGCTGCGGAAGTTCGCACAACCAAAGCATGAATGAATCCTTACTGACTTTCATCTAGAACGCTAAATTTGGATTTATTAACAAGCTACTAATTGTGCTTTTAAACAATGGCGGAACGGTGGGATCCGAGCAGCAATGGCGACGCGCTCAGGCGTTCGGACCTGAGCTTGCTGTTGAACGACTTGATGAAGCCGTTGTCCGTGGGGTAATCCTCCCCGTGGTTAAGGGGATGCGGAAGTAGAATTTTCTCGGCAAGTTGGACGAGGAGATTCCGATGAAGAAGAGCCGTTTCACTGAAGCCCAGATCATGGGCGTGCTGCGCCAGGCCGAGGGTGGTTTGCCTGTGCCTGAACTGTGTCGCGAGCATGGGATCAGCAGCGCGACGTTTTACAAATGGCGTGCCAGGTATGGCGGCATGGATGCGTCTATGATGAGCCAGAGTGAGCGGTGAACGCGATCCGTCCGAGAGAACCGCGAACGCGCTTGAAGACGAGAACCGGCGGCTGAAGCGCATGTTTGCCGATCTGAGCATGCAGGCCGATCTGCTTCGCGAGGCGCTTGGAAAAAAGTGACGCGGCCAGCTCAGCGCCGCGAGCTGGCCGCAAAGGCTGTGGCGACGAAGGGGATCAGCATCGCGCTGGCTTGCCGGGCATTCGGCGTCAGCGAGACCTGTTTCCGCTACAGTCTGACGCGCGACGACGAGAACGAGCAGATCGCCGACCTGCTCATCGGGCTAACCAAGGCTAGGAAGACCTGGGGCTTTGGCTTGTGTTTCCTGTATCTGCGCAACGTCCAGGGCCATGGCTGGAACCACAAACGCGTCTACCGGATCTATCGTGAGCTGGAACTGAACCTGAGGATCAGGCCTCGCAAGCGCCTGAAGCGGGAGAAACCCGAGGAACTGGCGGTTCCTGAAGCCCCGAACCTGGTCTGGTCGATGGACTTCATGGCCGATCGCTTAGCCGACGGACGGCAGTTCCGACTTCTGAACGTGCTGGATGACTTCAACCGCGAGGGCCTGGGCATCGAGGTGGACTTTTCGCTGCCAGCGGAGCGGGTCGTCCGGTCCCTGAACCAGATCATCGAATGGCGCGGCAAGCCCCTTTCCATAAGGGTTGATAACGTCCTATGTCAGGAGCAAACGCGCGCTTGAGGCGTCAGATCACGGGGCATCCGAGCGACTGGATGCCCA
>VGDE01000167.1 GCA_016869875.1 Alphaproteobacteria bacterium | reverse complement strand
ACCGACTTGCCACGCTGGTCGGCCAGGTAAAGCAGGATGCCAAAGCCGATCATCGTCCAGCCGATCACCGCGATCGAACGCAGCGCGTCCACCGCCCCCGTCAGCTTCAGCACCAAGCCCGCCAGAATGACCGGAATGGTCGCGATGATCAGCGACATGGCCAATTGCGCGCCCGGCGTGTCCACGCGTCCCCGCGCGATCCGGCCCAGCCCGCCCAGGCCCTCGGCCACGTCGCGCCAGAAATAGATGATGACCGCGAAGAGCGTTCCGACATGGACCGCCACGTCGATCACAAGGCCCTGATCCTGAATGCCGGTCAGCTGCGGCAGCAGGATGAGATGGCCAGAGGACGAAACCGGCAGAAATTCTGTGATCCCCTGGATCATCGCGACCATGACGAGGTGAAGAAAAGACATGCACTATCCGAAGCTAGGTGGCTGACGCCGCCGCGTGACGGTCATCCCGCCAAGGTAGGGGAAATCAACAAGAGCGGTCCGCTTAGCACCTCTGGTCCGGTGGTGCCAGAACCGCAGGCCGGAACATGAGCGGGAAGTGACCGGCGCCGCTCTTGCATCCGCAGGTGACGCCATGACCCATCGCTCGATCTCGCGGCTCGCAATTCGATAAGGAAAAGCGTGATGCCGTGCGTGTATCGATCAACAGCGGGCGTGATTTTCCATCCTGCCCGCTGTCTGCCGAAACTGTCGCAGCGCCGTGCCGGGTTCGTCCAGGCTGCGGGAGCAGCCGGGAAAGCGACCCTGTCCGGCGGGCGAAAGAGGTTTCTGAAATGGCGCGCGGAAACCACGACCTTCCCGGCCCCTGCGCGGTTGTTGCAAGTCGCAAGCAACGTCCATCATGATGATCCCTTCAATGTCGGCAGGAGCATTTCACAGCTGGTTCAGGCGGAAAATCCCTCCGCCGGCTTCTGTGGATCAGGGCCGTTCGGACTCCAGAAGCCGGCGCCCGCCAGCAGGGAAGCGAAGCAAAGGAAAGAAACAGGATAGCCTGACCACTCCGACAGGAGGCCGAAAAGCGTCGCGCCGAGGGTCTGACCCCCTGCGATCATCAGGAACGGCAGGCCCAAGCCGATATCAGCCCGGCCCGGAAACAGGTCGATGCCCCAGAGGAGGAATGCCCCGCTGGACAGGATGTAGCCCGCGCCAAACAGCGCCATGACGCCGAAGATCAGCAGGGGGAGGAAGGTTGCCGCCAGCAGGATGACCAGGGCCGTCCCCATCATGAAAAGCGCGAGCCGGTGGACGGTCTTGATGCCGAAGCGATCGGTCAGCACACCGGTTCCCGCGCCCGCCAACCCGGCTGCGCCCAGGACGATCCAGGCCAGCGCGATCCGCGAGTCAGGGGCGTGCAGGCTGTCCCGCATGATGTCCGCCCCGAAGGTCCAGATCGTTGTGCTGGCGGCGCCCATCAGCGCGGCGCTGAGGCAGAGGCCCGGCACACCCGGCCGCTGCAGCGCCGGCAACACAGGCGGAGGAGGCTGGAAAAGCGGGTCACGGCCTGGCATGGCGAACCAGAGCCAGACGGTCACTGCCGCCCCTGCAACCATGAAAAGCATGTAAAGCTCTCGCCATGCGCCGTCGATGGCAAGAACTGCCGCACCTGACAGGATGATCCCGGCGGCTGTTCCGGAGTTGATGGCGCCGTTGGCCCTTGACCGCATCGGGGCGTCAAAGCGGCGCGCCACAGCGGCGGCAAGGGGCGGGGAAGTCAGCCCCGTGCTGAGCCCTGCCAGCGCCATGGCCAGACCAAGCAGCCCGCCGGAGGTGGCGATCGTCACAAGCGCCATGCCGCAGGTCGCAAGCAGGCCGGCCAGGCATGCAACGATCCGCTCGCCCAGCCTGGGTCCGGCCATGAACGCAAGGACGATGCCGAGGCAATAGGCCGCGAATGCGCCGCTGCCGATCCAGCCGGCGGTCGAGGGGCTGAGGGACAGATCCTCGCGGATCTGGGGAAGAAGGAGCCCGTAGGCAAAGCGCGCCAGTCCATAGGACAGCGCCGTAAGTGCAAAGGCCGCGGCGATCAGGTTGATCCGCTTGTTCACGGCGCATGCACCTTTGCGGCTTTGACCAGGGCGAGGGCCGCGCGCCGAGCGATGCCCACAACGGAAAGATCGGCAACACTTGCCGCTGCCGTCGCCCCTTCGAAGAGCAGCCAGACCTGGGTCGCAAGTTCCGGATCATCGCGCCCGATGGCTGCCCGAATGCGGCAGGCGATCTTGCGGTTGAAGTCGTCCTTCTGGCGGCGCACCAAGGCAACGATTGCTTCGTTGGCACCTGCATATTCGCTGCGTGCCCGCAGCAGCATGCAGCCATAGGAACCATGCGTCGCCAGCCACCGCTCCAATGCGGAAAAAAGTTCTCCGACGGGGTCCGAGCGGGCTGTGCCGAGCTGCTCCATGAAGTCGCGGTGCCGTTGCTCCAGCACGGCCTGCACAAGGCCGTCGCGAGACCCGAAATGCTTGTAGAGCGTGCGGGTGGAAGCCCCCGAAGGCGCAAGAACCGCATCGACGCCCGTTCCCCGAAACCCTTGAGCCTCGAAGGTCGACATCGCTCCGACGATCATGTCATGACGCTTGTCCATGGACAGTCATGTAAAGCGATCGTTTTACATTTCAAGAGCTGGAGCATAGACCCATCGGCTCGAGCGCCTCTTCACGTACAGCACAGGTTGCTTCGGACCTTGCCTGCGCAAGATGTTCCCGCCAGGACCCCATCACCCATCACCCATCACCCATCAGGTGCTCGCGGTACATGCAAATTCGCCTCGACAGGTCAACCAAAGGCATCAAGCACTGCCACTCATGCCGTGCTGGGGTAAAACCTGCGCCGGATGTGCCTGTTGGCGCTTGGTTTATCGGCTTGCGGAACGCGTGCGGCTCACCGAACCGTGCCTGCGAGCCAGGCTGCGTTTCCGGTTCGTGTCTGAAGAGAAGCCCCAAACCGGAACTCCGTGCCAACCGTTTGGTCATGTGCCCCTGCAACCGACCTTGGCCTTTCAGATGCACATGCCCCGATCCGACCCGCCTCTGGCCTCAAGAGGGCGATCGGACATCAAAACGACACGATACGGTGCATTCGTGGAATGTCGGTCACATGCAGAAGATGGACTCCGGTCCGCCTGGACAGGTCATGGGCGCTTGCCGTGTATCGGCCGGTGGTGATCACGACGGCCATGTGGGTCTTGTGATAGGCCTGTCCTGCATAAGCTTCCTGAACAGCCTTGTTTCCGACCGAGCCGCTGTAGCGCTTGCACTGGATGCCGACGCGGCGGCCGTGCCTTGTGGCGATGATGTCGATGCCTTGGTCGCCGGAGCCTGGCGTGACCATGACCTTCCAGCCTTGCCGCCGAAGATGACGGGCCACGAGATGTTCGAATTCGTGACCGGTCCGGGCCGTCGATCTTGACACGGGAAGCCGTGCCCGCCGGGAGGGCCGGCGCCGGCGCCGACGAAGCAGCCAGGCAGGCGCACCGAAGCTCAGCACTGACAGGCCGAGCAGGGCGAGCGGGAATTCAGACCGCTGCTGCACGATTTCCGGTGCAAAGGTATGAAGGCCGAGGCAGGCCCCAAAAAAAAGGCCTGCAAGCAACATGTATCGGATCAGGTAGACAAGCGACCGAAAGAGCTTTCTGACTGACCGCGTCATGTCTCACCATCAAGGGCTGCGACCTTCGGCATGCGCATCGGACAGTTGTGCCTGAGCTGCATCATGCCGTGGTCCCGTTTTGTTCTGGACAACCGGCATAATTGGTTAATGCAGTTTCGCCAAGGGGTTCGTCGATCATCATCGTGCAGGACATGAACATGCTTGCATGTCAGGAAACAAAGCTGACCACCGGGCAGGGTCGTGCTGCAGAACCTGGCGTGCGGCAGGGTTTAAGCGGTCTACCCGGCGGATTGCCCTTTTCGACGTGATTGAGCCGGAACAGGCGCTGCGGAACAGTGAACTGGAAGTCCTGCAATGACGCCCTGAGGTGGCGCAGATCGCGGCCGAACTGGCTACACAAGGACATGGCGTGGATGGCGATCGGGGGGGGGGGACTGGCCTTGTCCCCGCACCGCTTCTTCGATACGGCAAACCAGTGCTGCCTAGCAGCGAAGGCGCTCCACGGCCTGTCGCTCGGTCAAACGACCGACATGGCGGCATACATGCTGGAGAGGGCTGCGCCTGACCGGCCGGTGCCGGACCATTCTACCGCGAGCCGCAAACGGAGGGCCCTTGCCGTTCACGTTGCCAGCCGCGCAGGCACCCTTGACACCCAGGTGAACAATAGGGCGCGAGCGTCGCCCAAGCAACACGCCGAACTGGATCAGATTTACAGGTGATGCGGAGTGGCTGGCCCGCGGGCCGGGGGAACCGCAGACAAGCTTCAGACATGCAGAGGGCCAAGATCTTCATCCGCATTGCACTCATGCAGCGCTTCGACGCGCGACCGCGATCAGGCAAGTGGCATGAGGTCAATGGCGCAAGAGAAAATGACGCCTCAACATTGAGTTCCGCAACAAGGGCAGGTAACACTCCTAAGTCCAGGACCTGTTGGTTTCAGGCTGTTGACATGCTTCAGGCGCCGCAAGGGAGCCTGACTGCCTGGTAGTTTTGACAAAGGAGCGCCTGAAGCCGTTTCTCGCGTCGCCAGCCGACATGATCGATACTGCAAAACTCTCTTCACGGTTTTTGCCCTCGCAGCCACTGGCGTGCCCTGGTCATGATCCACAACGAGCCCTGAACCTGACAAGTCGAAACATGACGCGTATTTGCCGGAGGTTGAGTTTCACGCCGCGCAAGTACCTCGGTCACGGACCCGCGCACAGGTCTTCGAACGTTGCACAAGTTCCATCAGGAACAGCTTGAAATAAAAACAAAAATAGAGACCTACTTCGGAGTGATCTACCACCTTATCCGCAACCACAGGATCAACGGGTTGAACAAACTGCCGCCGCGAAAGTGGAGGACGCCGTGGACTTGAACAACCCGCTTTCATCTGTCGGTGCATGCGTGACCGGCGTAAGGGCAGGGCTTCAAGGTTCTTGCGTCTGAGAGTTGCCGCGCCGACCGGTCGGCGCGTTGGCTGGTTCCCGGGATCTTCTCCCTTATCCTGTTTGCCGATCTGCCGATGGGGATCAACATTACTTTATCGGGATGTCCGAATGCGGCCATCACCGCATCGGTTGCCTGATCATGGCTCGTCAAGGATCAGGTGCCGGACGACGGATCATCGGAGGCATGCTGTTCTGTCGTGTCGGGACGGCCATCATCCCGGTCGCTCCACCTGCTCAGGAACAAGGTTGGAAAGACAAAAGAAGTGGCGAAAGAGGGCCGGGGGCAGGATTTCTGACCGTGATGCGGTTCGTTGGTCTTTACAAGCGGGCGGGTTCCTGCTGAAGACTTGGGCGGCTGCTTTCGTTCGGCTGCCGGTTCATGGAAAGTGGACCTTCCAATAAGAGCGGCGTGACCCTGAGTCGCGATCCGCCATAAAGCAGGAGCAGAGTTGCGACGTGTCAGATCGATACGCCCGGACCCGGCATGACCCCGCGTCGGCAACGGCAGCTGCTTTCCAGGTGCGCGGCCGCTTCCTGACCGCGCTTGCGCTTCGCGTGGACACCGAAAACGCGGGCGGTCCCTTTTATGCGCAACTCGACGAGCAGTTGCACAAGACGCCACAGTTCTTTTCCGGTGCGCCGGTGGTGCTGGACCTTGTCAATGCGCCCGGCATCAGTGACCCCGCCCGCCTGCGAGAGCTGGTGGAGAACCTGCGCCGGCGCGAGTTGCTGGTCTTTGGGGTGCAGAACGCTGCGGGCATCGACCCAGAGGTGTTGAAGACGCTGGGGCTGATCGCGGTGCCGCCGGGGCGTGACGCCCCGTTGCCGCGCGACACCGGCCCGGCCCGCGCCGTTGCGGCGCCGCGCCCCATTCAGAACAAGGTCATCCACTCGCCCGTGCGCTCGGGGCAGATGATCGTCGCGGAGCAGGGCGACCTGACGATCATCGGCTCGGTCGCCTCGGGGGCCGAATTGATCGCGGCCGGAAACATCCACGTCTATGGCCCGTTGCGGGGCCGCGCGATGGCCGGATGCCACGGCGACGAAAGCGCGCATATCTTTTGCCAAAGCCTGAACGCCGAACTGGTGGCCATTGCGGGCCTCTACCAGACAAGCGAAACGCTGGGAGAGGTCCCCGGCCAAGGCTGCACGCATATCTACCTGGAGGACGAGAAACTTTGCATGAAGGTGATCGCATGACAACGGAACCCAAGAAAAATCCGCCCCTTGGGCGGGTCATCGTGATCACCTCGGGCAAGGGGGGTGTCGGCAAGACGACCTCGTCCGCGGCGATCTCCGCAGCGCTGGCCAAGCAGGGCTTCAGGACGGTCGTGATCGACTTCGACGTCGGGTTGCGCAACCTGGACATGACCATGGGATGCGAGCGCCGGGTGGTCTTCGATTTCATCAATGTCATCCAGGGCGATGCCAAGCTCAAGCAGGCGCTGATCAAGGACAAGCGGGTCGACACCCTGTCCATCCTGCCGACCTCGCAGACACGCGACAAGGATGCCCTGACCAAGGAGGGCGTCGAAAAGGTTCTGAACGAACTGAAGGCCGAGTTCGACTATATCGTCTGCGACAGCCCGGCAGGCATCGAGCACGGCGCCCAGATGGCGATGCACTTTGCCGACGAGGCGGTTGTCGTCACCAACCCCGAGGTCTCGTCCGTGCGCGACAGCGACCGGGTGCTGGGCCTGCTGAGCAGCCAGACCAAACGAGCCGAGACCGAAGGCGCCGAACCCATCAAGGCCCAGGTCCTGATCACGCGCTATGATCAGGAGCGCGTCGACCGGGGCGAGATGATGACCGTCGATGACGTGTTGGAGATCCTCGCGGTGCCGCTCCTGGGCGTTGTTCCCGAAAGCAAGGCGATCCTGAAGGCCTCGAACGTCGGTACGCCCGTTGTGCTGGACGGACCTTCGGCCGCGGCCCAGGCCTACGAGGATGCGGTGTCCCGCCTGACCGGCACGCAGGTCGAGATGCGCATCGTCGGCGAGCGCCGTCCGGGCCTGTTCCAGCGGCTGTTCGGACGTGCGTCATGAGCCTGTTCAGTTTCGTCCGCAAGCAGCGCCCGTCCCAGACCGCCCAGACGGCAAAGGACCGACTGCAGATCCTTCTCGCGCACGAGCGCAGCACCAGTGGCGTGGCAGAGGCGGATTATCTGCCGATGCTGCAACGCGACATTGTTGCAGCGATCCGGAAGCATGTGCCGATCGGCGAGAAGGATGTCGAGGTTCGCATGGAGCGCGGTGACCAGATGTCGAGCCTGGAGATCAACATCGAACTGCCCCAGGCCTCTTCCTCGCAGGCAGGCTGAAGGGACTGAGGGCGAACCGGATCTTCCGGTTCGAGTCCCGCATGGGCCGGTCCCTGTCGGGTCCGGCCGGGGCATCATAAGGCAGTTCCGGACGTCCTCCGCTCCGGAAGTATCCGGGGCTACGCTCGGGCAGCATCTGGTGCGCGATTGTCAGGTACCTCGCAGGGTGCATCCTTGCCCTTAGAGCGTGTTGCGGTTTTCCCGATTCAGGATACCCCTGTGGCTTGATCTGTGATTCCCTGCCTGCATGACAGGTGGAGGGATGATATGGGCAGACCGCATCCTATGGCACTCC
>VGDE01000166.1 GCA_016869875.1 Alphaproteobacteria bacterium | reverse complement strand
CTGCCCAGAGTGCGCCGGCCGTGAAGGCCGGACACGCCAATGCTCGCGGGAAAGAAGGGCTGCAGGCAGGTCACCTGCGCCTTCACCACCTTGGGAGTTCGCTTGTCATTCGACCTCTGTGCACCGTCCGGTAGAGCCTGCAGGCGCAAGATCAACGAGGCATGACGATGAACTTTGCCGCGCCTGCATCCAATCGTTGACCTGAGCCACTTCGCGCCATCCGGATCGCTGCGAATGAGGGCTTCGTTTTCCTCGCTGCCACGTATCATCCCAAGTCCGGCAGAAACGATTCTTGCTTGGCCGCTGTTCTTCAACCCGTCGTGTCATCGGGATGCGAGTCGCTGCCGCTCATACGGGTTTGGGGACCGCCGCCCGTCCTGCCGCCGGACGTCCGGCCTATCACAAGAGCGGCCGCACCGACCGCCAATACTCCTGCAACGGCGGCCGCCGCCGCCCGCAGGCGCGCGGGGTGATAGGTCCCCACATGCGGGCGCGCCTCGTCGCCAAAGCGTCCGGCGGCGCCATAATCCCGGCTCTCATCCATCGCCTTGAACAGGTTATCCGGGCGATCCGGTTCGCGGTCGTCGGTCTGCTGGTCGGAATAGCCCTGCCCCGCCAGAATATGATCGACCAGTGCGGGTGCAACCGCATCCCCCAGAATGGCCTGAACGGCGGAACCGCCCAGCCAAATCTCGCGCGGCGCGTCAATCGCCGCACGGTGGATGGCACGTGCAATCGCCTCCGGAGCAAAGATCGGGGGAACCGGTTGTGCACGGTTCGGCATCTTGTTGCGCGCCCAATCGAACTGCGGCGTGTTGACGGCCGGCAGATGGACCTCGGTCAGCCGCACAGGGCTTTCCTCGTGCAGCAGTTCGGTTCGCAGAGAGTCCAGGAACCCGCGGGTCGCGAACTTGGCCGCGCAATAAGGCGCCTGAAGCGGGATCCCTCGATAGGCCAGGGCCGAACCGACGCTGAGGATAGTGCCGTGCCCCTGGCGCCGCATGTGCCGCAAGGCGGCCTGCGTCCCGAAGACCTGGCCCAGATAGGTGACCTCGGTCACGCGGCGAAACTCGTCGGGTGTGACGTCCGAAACAGGGGCCAGGATTGTGGCCATCGCGGCATTGATCCAGATGTCGATGCCGCCCCACGCTTCGATCACCGCCTTGGCCGCCCGATCGACGGCGGCGGCATCGGCCACGTCGGCCGGCAGGACCATAGCGCTCCCGCCTCCGGCCTCCACGTCGCGCCGCGCGCCCTCCAGGCCCGCCTGGCCGCGCGCGATCAATGCGACGCGCCACCCATGCGAAGCAAATTCCCGGGCCGTCGCCCGACCCACGCCGGCCGAGGCCCCCGTGATGACCACGACGCGAGATTGCTGACTGGTGCCGCTCATGCCGCTTCTCCTTTGACCGGGTTGATGACCAACGCCCCATCCCGGGATGCGGTTCGATCCGGGCGGTGCGGGCTGGTCATGAACCTTGGCTGCCGCAACCGCGTTCCCAATCCGGGACCACGAACCGCCGGCCGCCGCCTGCACGCAAGAAATGGGGAAGTTAATGGATATCAGCCGCACCAGCGATGTTTGGTGGAAGAACGCCGTCATCTACTGCCTTGATGTCGAGACCTTTCAGGACAGTGACGGCAATGGTGCGGGCGATTTCAAGGGGTTGACCAGCCGCATCGACCACCTTGCGGCCTTAGGGGTCACCTGCATCTGGCTGATGCCCTTCTATCCCACCCCGAACCAGGACGACGGCTATGACATCGTCGATTATTACGGGGTCGATCCCCGGCTTGGCACGATGGGCGATTTCGCCGCCTTTGTGCGCACTGCCCGCGACCGGGGCATCCGGGTGATCGCCGACCTCGTGGTCAATCACACGTCGGACCAGCACCCCTGGTTCCAGGCGGCCTGCTCGGACCGAAACTCTCCGTTTCGGGACTGGTATGTCTGGCGCGACGAGATTCCTCCGCATGGGCCGGAAGGTCTGGTCTTTCCCGACGAGGAAGACAGCAACTGGGAATGGCACGAGGGCACAAAGCAGTATTACCTGCACCGCTTCTACCGCCACCAGCCTGACCTCAACATCGGCAACCCTCGCGTCCGCGACGAGATCCGCAAGATCGTGGGGTTCTGGCTGCAGATCGGGTTGTCCGGCTTCAGGGTCGATGCCGTGCCCTTTCTGCTGGAAACCCACGGGCTGGACAATGCGATGGATCTGGACCCGCATGACTGGCTGCGCGACCTCCGCAGCTTTGTGATGCGCCGCTGCGGAGATGCGCTGCTGCTGGGCGAAGTGAACCTGGAATACCAGGAGGTGCGCCGGTTCTATGGCGATGGCGGCGGGTGCGAGCTGAACATGTGCCTGGACTTCAACATGAACCAGGCGCTTGCCCTGGCGCTCGTGCGCGAGGACGCAGGGGCACTGGTTCACTGCCTGCGGGCGATGCCCGCGCTGCATGCCGACGATGGCTGGGCTCATTTCGCGCGCAACCATGACGAGTGGTCGCTGGACAAGCTGACGGAGGCCGAGCGGCAGGAGGTGTTCCGCGCCTTTGGTCCCAAGGAGGACATGCAGCTGTTCGGCCGCGGATTGCGTCGCCGCATCCCGACGATGCTGAAGGGGAACACGGACCACATCCGTCTGGTCTACAACCTGATCTTCGCCCTGCCGGGCGCGCCTGTCCTGTTCTACGGCGAAGAGATCGGCATGGCCGAGAATCTCGACATCCCCGGCCGAATGAGCGTGCGCAGCCCGATGCAATGGTCGGACGAGCCGAACGGCGGCTTTTCGGAGGCGCCTGCCGAGCAGGTGCTGCGACCGCTGGTATCGGACCGGAAATGTGGTCCGCAGGCCGTCAATGTGGCCGCGCAGGAACATGATCCGGATTCCATGCTGAACTGGATGCAGCGGCTGATCCGCCGTCGCCGTGAAACCCCCGAAATCGCTTTTGGCAGCTGGAGCTTCATTCCATTTCCCGATGCCGCCATCTTCGCATTGCGTTACGACTGGGGCGACCGGACGGTGCTGCTGCTGCACAACCTCGGCAAATGCCCCTGCAGGTCCGAGTGCCGCCCGGAGGGCGCCGCCGCCTGGCACGGCCTGACCAACATCCTGGGCCACGGAAGTTTCGAACAGACAAAGGACGGCGCATTCAACGTGGATCTGCCGGCCTATGGCGTACTCTGGCTGCGGGTGCGAACCGGCGGAAAACCTGAGGGCGCGTCCTGACCCTTCAGGTGGTCCACGCGCCTGCCGAGACGGGTGCCGTCACAAGGACAGGGCAGGGCGACGACCTTTGTCCGCACTGTGCATACCTGAGGCTGGCAGGCGCGGCACATGATGGCGTCTTTGCCCGCACAGTGGGCGCGCCACAAGGAACCAGAGGCGTCACCTCGACGCCGCGCCATGCCGGACGGAAGCCGGGACCTGGTAATGCAACCCAAGGTCATCTGGAACCCTGTCCTGCCGATCAGGTGCAAATGCACAAGGGGCGCCAGTTGGGCGCCCCTTGCAGTTCCAGCCTGACGCAGTTTCCGCGCCCGGGCGTCGGCCATGGTCAGGCGGCAATCCTCTTTTCAACCAGCACCTTGCCATTCTTCTCGTGACGCTGCGCCAGCTTGCGCGCCATCTTGCCGGGGCAGAACGGCCGGGCAGGAGCAACATCCGCACCCTGCCCCAGCTCGGGGAACAGGGCAAGGATCTCTTCGACGGCCACAGGTCCAACCGCCTTGATCGCCTCGGGCCCGACATACAGGGACTCGGTCTCTGCGCCGTTGGAATAAACGATCTGGTGGTCGTCCATGAGGATATGGACATAGGTTACCTCGGTCCGGTCATCGACGATGTCGATGCCGTCGACGTCGCACAGATGCTTTGCGGCCACAAGGATTTCGGGGGCACCAAACATACGCTCGGCGATGTTCGAGCGCACCAGCACGCGATGCTGCTGCGACACGACCAGATCCGCCTCGGGCAGACCCGCGCCAAGCGCGCCCTTGCGGATGCGCACGGGGCGCAGGTTCGGCGCCACCGCCATTTCGGCAGCCGAGATGCGCCGCCGGCCGATCCAGCGGATTGGCTGCATCCCCGCGTCACGCGTGCGGACCTGCATGCCCACCGCAAGCTCGTCCGCCGCCACAGGACCATCCGCCGTCTCGATTTGTACATCTGCGGTGAAGCAGGGCACGGATGTCACGGCCTCGCTCAGATCCTCGGCACGGACGCCCTGGAGCGTCAGGGTGAAGTCCGAGCCAAATCCGTTCCCGACGCTGATGCTGTTCAGGACGCCATCGTCGGCCTGATCCGCGCGCAGCCACTGCAACGGCCCGGCATAGGGCGTCAGACCCGCGGCCAAACGTGCCTGGTTGATGATCGCCAGATTCTGGTTGTTGTAATAGCCGGACAGGTCGATGAAGTCTGTCTGGGCGGGGTCCTGGGACACCGTGAAGTCGGTGATGACATCAGTGTTGCCGGCAAAGAAGATGTCGGCGCCCTCGCCCCCGGTCAGAGTGTCGGAGACATTGTCATCCACTGCCACGCCGTTCACGATGGTGCCGCCCGCGATCACGTCGTTGCCGGCGCCGCCATTGAGCACATCGGCTCCGGCACCGCCGGCCAGCGTGTCATTGCCGTTGCCGCCGTTGATCCTGTCCGCGCCGGCGCCCCCATCGACACTGTCGTCGCCGTCGCCCGCATCGAACGTTTCGTCGGCATCCCCCCCCAGAATGGTGTCGTTGCCTGCCCCGGTCGAAAAGCTGACCGGGGTCGCGAAGTTGCCGCGCGCGTTGATCAGGTCGTCGCCGCTGCCGGTCACGATCGTCTCGATCGTGCTGAAGCCTGCCGTGCTTCCGCCCGCCGAGAAGGAGCCGCTGCCATTGGAGAAGGACACGTTGGCGTTCGAGTCAAGGCCGCCGCCCGACAGGGTGTCGTCACCCGCGCCCCCGATGATCGTGTCCGCACCAAAGCCACCGCTGAGCGTGATGATGTCGTTGCCGTCGCCTGCGTCGATCAGGTCCGCCCCGCCGCCGCCGTCGATGCTGTCATTGCCCGCGCCCGCGCTGATCGTTTCCGCGCCCGAGCCGCCCAGGATGGTGTCGTTGCCCGCCCCGGTGGAAAAGCTGGCCGAAGTCGTGCTGCCACCGGCGTTGATCACGTCGTTGCCGCTGCCCGTCAAGATCGCGTCGATCGTGCTGAAGGTGGCTGTGCTGCCGTTGCTGGCAAAGGTGCCGTTGCCATTGGAGAACGAGACGGTGGAGTTGCCGGTCAGGCCGGCCCCAGTCAGCGTGTCGGAACCGGCCCCGCCCGTGATCGTGTCGTTGCCGAACGTCCCGCTGAGCGTGATGATGTCGTTGCCGTCGCCTGCGTCGATCAGGTCCGCCCCGCCGCCGCCGTCGATGCTGTCATTGCCCGCGCCTGCGCTGATCGTTTCCGCGCCCGAGCCGCCCAGGATGGTGTCGTTGCCCGCCCCGGTGGAAAAACTGGCCGATGTCGTGCTGCCACCGGCGTTGATCACGTCGTTGCCGCTGCCCGTCAAGATCGCGTCGATCGTGCTGAAGGTGGCCGTGCTGCCGTTGCTGGCAAAGGTGCCGTTGCCATTGGAGAAGGAGACGGTGGAGTTGCCGGTCAGGCCGGCCCCGGTCAGCGTGTCGGAACCGGCCCCGCCCGTGATCGTGTCGTTGCCGAACGTCCCGCTGAGCACGATGGTGTCGTTGCCGTCCCCTGCGTCGATCAGGTCCGCCCCGCCGCCGCCGTCGATGCTGTCATTGCCCGCGCCCGCGCTGATCGTTTCCGCGCCCGAGCCGCCCAGGATGGTGTCGTTGCCCGCCCCGGTGGAAAAACTGGCCGATGTCGTGCTGCCCGTCGCATTGATCACGTCGTTGCCGCTGCCCGTCACGATTGCTTCGACCGTGTTGAACGAGGCGGTCCCGCCGGCGCTGATGAAGGTTCCCGTCCCGCCGTTGAAGACGACGTTCGCGTCGACCGTCAGCCCCGCACCCGAGACCGTGTCGGTGCCCGCACCCCCGATGATCGAGTCGTTCCCATAGGTGCCGCTGAGGACAAAGATGTCGTTGCCGTCGCCACCGTCCAGGGTGTCATTGCCCGGTCCGCCGTCGATGCTGTCGTCGCCGGCCTCGCCAAAGACAAGGTCGTTGCCCAAGCCCGACAGGATCGTGTCGTTGCCGGCACCTGCGCGAACACGGTCGTCGTTCCAGGCCGTGCCTGGGCTGGTAACCCCGTCGTTGTTGTCGATGAAGTCGCTGCCCCTGCCAATGGGTTCGACATATCTGCCGTCGATCAGGTCGTTGCCCGACGTACCGTCGATGAAGCCGTCGTCCCAGCCCGCCTGCTGACGGTCCGCGATCAGGTTCGCGCTGTCATTGTTGATCGACGTGATGGTCATCGACACGATCGGCTTGGCCGACAACACGGGGTTCACCGCGCCCGACGACGGCGGCGGCGCCAGGAACAGGTCGCCAGTCTTGGCCTGAACGACGTTGACGACCGTTGTCGCAGTTGTGTTGTCGGCATAGGTCAGGGTGACGTTGTAGAAGACCATCGCATCGTTGACGAAGGTCTCGTTCCGGTTGCCGATATTGGTGGTGAAGGTGTCCCTAGACCCACCTGTGACCGCGTTGTTGGTGTCCAGCTGACCGGCGATTCCGCCCACGTCGTTGGTGGTGGTCGAGGTGATCCGCGAATAAAGCGGGTTCGTGCTCGAGCCGAATGTTCGGTTGACCAGGGCTCCCGCATTCTCCGAGACCGCGTTGCCTTCAGTCGTGTCGATGAAGATGTTCTGGCCGCCGGCAGCCGTAACAACGCCGAGGTGGATCCAGTTGAACGTGGTAGGCATGCGGGCTCCTGTAAGCGCGACAGATCGATGGAGGGGCAGGAAGGTCAGGAAGGCGAAAACAGGGTGAGGGCCAAGGCCTTCACATGGTCAGGTTGTTCTTGAGGATGTTCTATACCGTAAAGATTGAATAAAACGAAACGGATTTTCTTCATCCCTGACAGCGTTGTGTCCCCATTGGCACAGGACATCACACCGGCGGCAGCAGATTGAAAAGCAATGGTTTTCCTTGGTTCGTTGCAGTCTTGCACAGTTGCGACGACTTCCTCTCTCGCCCTCGGGATGTTGTCCTCCCGCACCACAATAACATCCACGATTCGGCCAGGCCGCTGCCGCCGGACCGGCCCCATGTCCAGGTAAGTTGTCCTGTCCCTTGGTCATCAGTTCGCAGAAGGCTTTCTTGCAGATGCCATGTCGCCGCCGAGAGCCTTACGACCACGCGAACAACACCCAACCGATCCCCCGTCACAGGGGCTTTTCCGTCGTCTGGATGCAGGTGAACTGTTCGGGATCGCCGGACGCCACCAAGGAGTGCCTGCAGCCAGTTATCCACTGGCGTAATGGCCCGTTCCGATCGGGCTGCGCGGCCAACTTGATTGGCGGCTTTGATCGGGGAGCCAGCGTTCGTGGCACGCTCACCTGTTGCCTCCTGTCCTGCAGCAACCGGACCGTCGTGGATCACTGTCGGAGACTTCATGGCAGAATGACGCAAATGTCCTGTTCCGCCTGAGAGGGATATCGCATGAGTGGTCGTCAACCTTTGGACAACAGCTTGAGGAATCCTCGATGTCATCTTTTCCTGACCGTGCCCGGGTCGTCATCGTGGGGCTTGGGGGCATTGTTGGCGCTTCGGTGGCGCATCACCTGATCGAGA
>VGDE01000165.1 GCA_016869875.1 Alphaproteobacteria bacterium | reverse complement strand
GGCGTGAAGCGTGGCTCGATCGTGACCGCCGAGGTTACCGCGATCGAGGAAGGTGGCGTCGAGGTCGAGTTCAACGGCGTCAAGTCGTTCATCCGCCGCAGCGACCTGGCCCGTGACCGTCAGGACCAGCGCCCCGAGCGCTTCCAGGTCGGTGACAAGATCGACGCCCGCGTGACCAATGTCGACACCAAGACCCGCCGTCTGGGCCTGTCGATCAAGGCCCGCGAGATCGCCGAAGAAAAGGAAGCGATCGACCAGTACGGCAGCTCGGATTCGGGCGCGTCGCTGGGCGACATCCTGGGTGCGGCGCTGAACCGCAACTCCTGACCCGTTCCTGCGGATTTTGCCTTGCCCGCCCCGGTTCGTCCGGGGCGGGTTTTTTATTGCCAAGCCTTTCGCGTCTTCGCCTAGCGGCTTGCGCGCTGTTCGCAAAGCTGGCAACGCTGTGAAACCAGTGACTTCTGTCAGGCGTTGTCAGGTTCATGAGGCGGTTCACCACTGTCCGTGCTGTCCGTCCGGCATTGCGGCGCGGCAGGAAGATCCGTCCATATGGGGGAGAGCATGATCCGGTCTGAACTGATCCAGAAGATATCCGACGAAAATCCCCACCTGTTCCGCCGCGACGTCGAGCGAATCGTCAACACGGTTTTCGAGGAGATCATCGACGCCATGGCGCGCGGCGACCGGGTCGAGTTGCGCGGGTTCGGAGCGTTTTCCGTCAAGAAGCGTGATTCTCGGACCGGACGGAACCCGCGGACCGGCGAGGCGGTCGATGTCGATGAAAAGCACGTGCCGTTCTTCAAGACCGGCAAACTGTTGCGTGACCGGTTGAACGGCGAAGCCTGACCATTCTAAAAGAAACGCCAACAGCAGCCCAGCATAGTCGAGGACATCCCATGCGCTTCATCCGTCTGTTATTCGTGGCGCTTCTGGCGCTGATCCTTGTTGCGGTCGCACTGGCGAACCGGCAGGTGGTGACGCTGTCGGCCTTTCCCGCGAATCTGGGGCAGTTTCTTGGCGGCACCTGGTCGGTGAACCTGCCCCTGTTCCTGGTCATCTTTGTGGCCTTTGCGCTGGGCATGCTGGCGGGCCTGATCTGGGAATGGCTGCGCGAGGGGCAGATCCGGCGTACGGCCCGCCGTCGCTCGGCCGAAGTCTCCCGGCTGGAGAGCGAGGTGGACCATCTGCGCGACCGTCACGCGGCACCGCGCGATGATGTTCTGGCGATCCTGGACGAGCCTGCAACGCCCCGTGCGGCCCATGTGCCGGCAGGTCAGGCCAACCTGCCCGCGGTTCGCTGAAACGTGGCGGATGTCAAGATCTGCGGCCTGAGGGAGCAGGCCCATGTCGCGGCCGCAGCCGATGCGGGCGCGCGTTTTGTCGGCTTTGTGTTCTTTCCCAAGTCGCCGCGCGCCGTCACCGTCAGGCAGGCGGCTGCGCTGGCGCAGGACGTTCCCGCCGGCGTGGCGCGTGTTGGATTGTTCGTGGATCCCGATGATGCGCTGCTGACGGAGGCACTGGAAAGCGTGCCGCTGGACGTGATCCAGCTGCACGGCGGGGAAACCCCGGACCGGGTGGCCGAGATCAAGGCCCTGACCGGTCTGCCGGTCATGAAGGCCGTGGGCATATCGGGGCCGGACGACCTGCCGCAGTTGACGGAATATGGTCTGGTTGCCGACATGCTGCTGGTTGACGCCAAGGCACCCAAGGACGCCGATCTGCCCGGGGGCAACGGACTGGCCTTTGACTGGCGCCTGCTGGTCGGCCGTCGCTGGCTGCGGCCCTGGATGTTGGCAGGCGGATTGACGCCGCAGAACGTGGCCGAGGCGGTCAGGCTGACCGGGGCACCGATGGTGGATGTCAGTTCCGGAGTGGAATCCGAGCCGGGTCTGAAGGACGAGGCGCTGATCCGGGCGTTCCTGGATGCTGCGCGCTGAGGCTGCGCATGGATTCGTTCGCACATATGCTGGTGTTGCGGAGCGCGCGCAGGGGGTGTTGCATCCTGTAAAGCGCTGCAATCGTTAAGTTTTCTTGGCGGTTTATCAACCTTGAGTTTAGGCGTTGACTTGGCGAACGCTCTGGGGTAGAAGTTTTACATGCTGGGAGAAATGGGCAAGCGGCCGGGGGGCGACCCCTAGGGCCGCTTTTTCGTTTCTTGGCTCGTGCGGACAGGACACGAGGCGAGGCAGAGTGCATGAACGATATGAACTTGGGCGGGATGGAAAATCCCGAAGGACCTTTCGTGGCCAAGGGGCAGCCCGAGGCCGCATTTCGGATGCCCGGGATCGCCGAAGGAGAGGACGAAATCGACGTCCTGCGATGGCTGTTCTGGGATTATGTGAAGGACCTTCGGGGGCATCAGGCCGAGCTTGAGACAGTCAAGGCGGGGGAGCTTGACCCCGCAAAGCTGAAGAAAGCCATGGATACGGCAAAAACGGTCCGCGAGGCCGTCCAGTTGCTGATGGCGGAAAGGATCAAGGTTGACAAACTGCGCAAGGACATCGCCGGCGGGGTCGGGGGAGGCAGCCTCGACCTTGATGCCGCACGAGACGAAGTCGGGCGCCGCCTGGCTTGCCTCCGCCGGGCCGGAGGAGGTTGAAACCTTTCTGGGCGGGCTGTCGGAAAACGCGCTGATGAGCCTGCCCTGGCTGTTCGAGTTCTGGGCACTTCCGCACCAGTTGCCGCCCGAAGGGGACTGGAAGACCTGGGTCATCATGGGCGGGCGCGGCGCAGGAAAAACTCGCGCAGGATCGGAATGGGTCCGGCGGATGGTCGAAGGCCCGACCGCCGCGGCGCCCGGCCGCTGCCATCGCGTGGCCCTGGTCGGCGAAACCTTCGACCAGGTGCGCGAGGTCATGGTGTTCGGCGAAAGCGGCATCCTGGCCTGTTCGCCTCCGGATCGAAGGCCGGTCTGGGAGGCAGGGCGCCGGCGGCTGGTCTGGGCCAATGGCGCGACTGCCACGGTCTTCAGCGCGCATGAGCCGGAGGCGCTGCGCGGGCCGCAGTTCGACGCCGCATGGGTCGACGAACTGGCCAAATGGAAGAAGGCCGAGGATGTCTGGGACATGCTGCAGTTCGCACTGCGTCTGGGGGAACATCCCCAGCAGGTCATCACTACGACACCGCGCAACGTGGGGGTGCTGAAGCGCATCCTGGGGAACGCATCGAGCGTGGTGACGCATGCACCGACGGATGCGAACCGGGCCTATCTGGCGGAGAGTTTCCTGGCAGAGGTGCAGAGCCGGTACGGCGGCACCCGGCTGGGGCGGCAGGAGCTGGACGGCGTGCTGCTGGATGATGTCGAGGGAGCGTTGTGGACGACCTCGATGCTGGAAGGTGCGCGGGTGGGGGCGGCCCCGAAGCTGGACCGCGTCGTGGTGTCGGTCGATCCTTCGGTGACGGGCGGGAAGGCCAGTGACGAGTGCGGCATCGTGGTGGCCGGGGTCGTCACGCAGGGCGAGCCGAAGGACTGGCGTGCCTATGTGCTGGAAGATGCGACGATGCGCGGTGGTCCGACGGACTGGGCGCGTGCCGCAATCGCGGCCATGGACCGGCATGGCGCCGAGAAGCTGGTGGCCGAGGTGAACCAGGGCGGTGACCTGGTCGAAAGCGTGGTGCGGCAGATCGATCCGCTGGTGCCGTTCCGGGCACTGCGGGCCTCGCGTGGCAAGGGCCTCCGGGCAGAGCCGGTGGCGGCGCTGTACGAGCAAGGGCGGGTGAAGCATCTGCGCGAAGGGTCGCTGGGACCGCTGGAAGACCAGATGTGCCAGATGACGGTGCGCGGCTATGAGGGCCGAGGCAGTCCGGACCGGGTGGATGCGCTGGTCTGGGCGCTTCATGAGTTGATGATCGAGCCGGCTGCGGGCTGGCGGCGGCCGCAGATGCGCCGTCTTTGAGAAGGAGCCCGGGGCATTTGCCCCGGACCCCAACGGTATTGAGCAACACAAGAAAGGCCGTCCGGAAGGGCGGCCTTTTTGCATGGCCGAGGCATGGAGGCGAGCATGGCGTTTCGATTGTTTTCGCGGGAGGAGAAGGCTGCTCCTGCGCCGGAAAGGAAGGCCAGCGCGACGGGCCGGGTGGTGGCCTTCGCAAGCGGTTCGGGGCGGGCGGTCTGGTCGGCCCGGGATACGGCCAGCCTGACGCGGGGCGGCTTTGTCGGCAACCCGGTCGGGTTCCGCAGCGTCAAGCTGATCGCGGAAGCGGCAGCCGCCGTGCCGCTGGTCTGTGCCGATCGCGAGCGGCGATACGAGATGCATCCGCTGCTGGACCTGTTGCGCCGGCCCAATCCGGGCCAGGGCCGCGCCGAGCTGTTCGAGGCGCTGTTCGGGCAGATCCTGCTGTCGGGCAACGGCTATCTGGAAGCTGTCGGGCTGGAAGCGTCGGGCCTTCCGGAAGAGCTGCATGTGCTGCGTTCCGACCGGATGAGCGTCGTACCGGGCGAGGACGGCTGGCCTGTGGCCTATGAGTATTCGGTAGGTGGGCGCAAGCACCGCTTTGACATGACGGGCAGCCCCGATCCGATCTGCCATGTCAAGGCCTTTCATCCGCAGGATGATCATTACGGCCTGTCCCCGATGCAGGCGGCGGCCGTGGCGCTGGATGTGCATAACAGTGCCAGCGCCTGGTCCAAGGCGCTGCTGGACAACGCGGCGCGGCCCAGCGGGGCGATCATCTACAAGGGCATGGATGGGCAGGGTGTCCTGAGCGCCGAGCAATATGATCGTCTGGTGGGCGAGATCGAGATGAACCACCAGGGCGCACGGAACGCGGGCCGCCCGATGCTGCTGGAGGGAGGGCTGGATTGGCGTCCCATGGGGTTCAGCCCGTCCGACATGGAGTTTCACGAGACCAAGCTGTCGGCGGCCCGCGAGATTGCGCTGGCCTTTGGCGTGCCGCCCATGCTGCTGGGCATTCCGGGGGACGCGACCTATGCGAACTATGCCGAGTCGCACCGGGCCTTTTACCGGCTGACGGTGCTGCCGCTGGTGACGCGCGTCGCGGCGTCGGTCGCGTGGTGGCTGTCCGAGCACCTGGGCAGCGAGGTCGAGTTGCGGCCTGACCCCGACCAGATCCCGGCACTGGCCGAGGAGCGCAACCAGCAATGGGCGCGCATCAGTGCCGCGACCTTTCTGACGGATGCCGAGAAGCGCGTCCTGCTGGGCCTGCCGCCCCTGGACGAGGCGTGAGGCATGGAAGGGTCGCGTTTCGTCAAGGACGGGCTGTGGCATGACCAGCGCTTCGAGGCGCAGGAGCGGATCATGGCGCTGCAATTCGGCCAGGTCGAGAAGCGCCTGGAGCGGATCGAAGCCCTGATCGAGGGCTTGGAGCGGCGGCTGTGGATGACCGTGTACGGGGTCGTGGCCGTCATCCTGACCCAGGCCGTCCAGGGAATTCTGGAGTTTGCGCCAAAAGGAGGCTGAGGGATGGTTCCGGGACTTGAGGTGAAATTCGCGGGTGGGGCGCCCGTCCTGTCCGATGGGCAGGTGATCGAGGGCTATGCCAGCCTGTTTGGTCTGACGGACCAGGGCGGCGATGCGGTCCTGCCGGGCGCGTTCAAGGCGTCGCTGGCGCGGCTGGCGGCCAAGGGCGACAAGGTGCGGATGCTGTGGCAGCACGATCCCACGAGGCCCATCGGCGTCTGGGACGAGATCCGTGAGGACGACAAGGGGCTGTGGGTCAAGGGTCGGTTGCTGCCGGAGGTGGCGCAGGCCCGCGAGGCTGCGGCCCTGATCCAGGCGGGCGCCATCGACGGGCTGTCGATCGGATATCGCACAATCCGCGCCGAGCGGGATCAGAAGGGGCGCCGCGCCCTGGCCGAGGTCGAGTTGTGGGAGGTGTCGCTGGTCACCTTTCCGATGTTGCCCGAAGCAAAGGTCGGCCGGAAGGATGCCGACGATCTGCTGGAGGTGACCGCGCTGTTCCGCCAGGCGGCCCAGGCCCTGCGGGGCGCATGATGTATTCGGACCGCGCGGTGGACGCGCGGTTCATCCAAGGGTTCGGACCTGCCGAGGGCGGACCGGCAACAGGGGCGCGGCCCCGATCATCGCGACGAGGAGAAGACCATGACCGAGGTGAAGGCCGCGGGCGGCGGGGTTATGCCCGCCGATCTGAGGGGAGCCATGATGGGGTTCGTGAATGAACTCAAAGGCTTTCGTGAAGACATCCAGACCAAGCTGAACGCACAGGAAGAGCGCATGACCATGATCGACCGCAAGACCGCCATCCGGGGCCGCGCCCCTTTGTCCGCAGCCGCCGAGACCGAAGCGCCGCATCAGAAGGCGTTCAACGCCTATCTGCGCTGCGGTGACGATGACGGCCTGCGGGGCCTGGTTGTCGAGGAAAAGGCGCTGTCGATCGCCAGCGACGGCGGTTTCCTGGCGGCTCCCAAGGTGGCCGAGACGGTGCAGAACGTGCTGCATTCCAGCACCTCGCTGCGCAAGCTGGCCAACGTGGTGACCATCGAGAGCGCCGTCTATGAGGTGCTGGTCGAGCGGGGCGAGATGGGCGCCGGCTGGGCGACGGAAGCAACCGCGACGGAAAGCGCCAACTCGGTGCTGGATCGCATCTCCATCCCGGTTCACGAACTGTCGGCGATGCCCAAGGCCAGCCAGCGCCTGCTGGACGACGCGGCCTTTGACGTCGAAAGCTGGCTGGCCGAGCGCATTGCCAACAAGTTCGCGCGTTCGGAAGCCGGTGCGTTCATCCGCGGCGACGGCGTGGACAAGCCGCGCGGCATCCTGTCCTATCCCACCGCGGCGAACGCGACGGCGACGAATGCACAGATCGGGTTCGTGCAGACCGGCAACCTGGGCGATTTCACCGCCACGGCGCCGATGGACTGCCTGATCGACCTGATCTATGCGCTGGGCGCGGAATATCGTGCCAACGCGTCCTTCCTGATGAACTCGAAGACGGCGGCGCGGCTGCGCAAGATGAAGGACGCGGACGGCCGCTTCCTGTGGAGCGACGCGCTGAACGTGGGACAGGTTCCCCAACTGCTGGGCTATCCGGTGATGGTCAGCGAGGACATGCCGGACATGGCGGCAAACTCGTTCTCCATCGCGTTTGGCGACTTCCGCTCCGGATACACCGTAGTCGAGCGTCCCGATCTGCGCGTTCTGCGCGATCCCTTCAGCGCCAAGCCCCATGTCCTGTTCTATGCCACCAAGCGCGTGGGCGGCGGTGTGACCGACTTCCGCGCCATCAAGCTGCTGCGTTTCGCCTGATCCCTGCCCGGGTCGGGTGAAGGGCGAGGGGCGCGCAGGACGCCGGCCATGCCGGCTTAGCAAACTGTCCGCGCGCGCTGATGGCTGGCGTGCGGGCGCGCCCCTTGTCCCGATACCGCAAGAAACGACAGGGCCCGCAGAGGGCCCCGTTGCAGGTGGAACATGCGGACGGCAGGACGGGAGGTTCGCGAGATGATGCTGATAGAGGAAACGGCGCCCGCGGCGGAGGCGCTGCCGGTGGCCGCACTTCGCGCGCATTTGCGTCTGGCTCAAGGCTTCGAGGGTCCGGACGACGCGGCCGAAACGGCGGCGCTGGCAGGCTTTCTGCGCGCTGCCATCGCAACAATCGAAGGACGGACCGGAAAGGTGCTGCTGAAGCGGCGTTTCCGGATGCAACTGGATGACTGGCGCGACAGGCTGGGGCAGGCGCTGCCCCTGGCGCCGGTGCATCGGGTCGAGGCGATCGAGATCGACAATGGCGACGGCATCGTCATCGCCGTGCCGGTGGAAGGCTGGCGGTTGGTTCCGGATACGCAGCGTCCGGTGATCCTGCCGACGGGGGTGGTGCTGCCCCATGTGCCGCGGCGCGGCAGCGTC
>VGDE01000164.1 GCA_016869875.1 Alphaproteobacteria bacterium | reverse complement strand
CGCTTCGCCTTTTCATGCTCATCGTCAATGGTCTGCTCGATCCCGGTCGCAACCATGGTCCTCGTCGCGTCCACGGTGGCGTAGGTCCAGAAAATCCGCATCAGCGCCTGGCTTTCGTTCAGAAAGCGGTGCGGGACATTGGCCGGGATCCAGGTGGTGTCGCCGGCCTTCAGCTGGTGACGCTGGCCGTCGATCTCGGCCACGGCCTCGCCTTCCAGGATCAACACGCTTTCCTCGCAGTTGTGGAAATGCACGCCGATCTTGGCACCGGGGTCGAAGGCGGTGATACCGTTGATCAGGCTTGTGGAGCCGCAGCCGCGGGTCACCAGCGGAATGGTGCGGGCACCGTTGCCGCGGTCGTTCACCGGCAGCTGGTCGGGGCGCAGGATAGCGGGATCTGCCATGATGTGGTCTCCTTATTCAGGCGCTTTGGTTGTTTGGGGCGCCACGGCGGGCCCGATCCAGACGGTCTTGATGTTGGTGAACTCGCGGATGCCGTAGCTGCCCAGTTCGCGGCCATAGCCGGACTTCTTGATGCCGCCAAACGGAAGCCGTGCGTCCGAGGCCACCATGCCGTTGATGAACACCGCGCCGGCGTCGATCTGGCGGGCCATCTGCCGGGCGAGATCCAGATCGCTTGTCCAGACCGAAGCGCCGAGCCCGAACTCGGTGTCATTGGCAAGCCCCACAGCCTCCTCCGCATCCGCGCAGCGGATCACGGAAGCCACGGGACCAAACAGCTCCTCGCGGAACGAGGTGTGGGCGGGCGTCACCCGGTCCAGCAGCGTCGGCGCATAGTAGCAGCCAGGACCGTCCAGCATCGCGCCACCGAGAGCCAATTGGGCACCCTCCGCGATGGAACGCTGCACCTGGTCGTGCAGCTCGGCCCGCAGGTTCATGCGTGCCATGGGTCCGATCTGGGTATCCTCTTCCATGGGATCGCCAATCTTCAGCGCCTCGATGCCGGCGCGGAAGAGCGCGGTGAACTCCTCGGCAATCTCCTCTGCCACAATGAAGCGCTTGGCGTTCACGCAGGACTGGCCCACGTTGATGAAGCGCGCCTTGACCGCCACCTGCGCCGCCTGCGCCAGATCGGCACCGGGCAGCACGATGAACGGGTCCGAGCCGCCCAGTTCCAACACCTGCTTCTTGAGCGCTTTGCCTGACTGCGCCGCGACGGTCTGGCCTACCTGCGTGGAGCCGGTCAGCGTGACGGCGGCAATCCGGTCGTCCGCGATCATGCCCGCGACCTTGCTGCTGTCAACCAGCAGGGCGCGGAACAGGCCCTCGGGGCAGCCGGCCTTCCTCATGGTCTCCTCGATCGCCACGGCCGAGCGCGGCACGTTGGCGGCATGCTTGAGGATCGCGCCGTTGCCGGCGGCCAAAGCGGGAGCGGCAAAGCGGAAGAACTGCCAGAAGGGGTAGTTCCAAGGCATGATCGCCAGCACGACGCCGAGCGGATCAAAAACGACCGAGGATTCGGTTGCATTCGAGGCGACAAGTTCGTCAGCCAGATACTCGGGCGCCTTTTCAGCGTAAAAGTCGCAGGTCGCGGCGCATTTCTCGATCTCGGCGCGCGACTCCACGATCGGCTTGCCGATCTCTTCGGTGATGATACGGGCGAAGCGCTCCTTGTCCGCCCGCAGCTCGCGGGCCATCGCTGTCAGCAGCGTCATCCGCGTGCTGATGGGAACACGGCGCCAGTCACGTTGCGCGGCCGCGGCTTCAGCAAGGGCGCGTTCAACGTCCGCGTCATTGTGCAGGGCAAATTCGGCGACAAGCGTGCCGGTCGTCGGATTGATCGATTGTTGCATGGGTCGTTCCTTTCTCAGGCCGCGGACAGTTGATCTGCAACAGCGGCGGCGAAATCATCGGTGCCAAGCGAGCCGCCCAGGTCGCGGGTCCGTGTGGCGGGGGTCTGAAGGGTGCGGTCCAGGGCCGCCAGAATATCTGCCCCTGCCTTTGCCAGTTCCGGTCGTTGCTGTTGCCCGCCCAGCCATTCCAGAAGCATTCCGGTGGAGCCGATCAACGAGGCAGGATTGGCGGTCCCCTGCCCCGCAATGTCGGGAGCCGATCCATGCTGCGCTTGTGCCATGGCAACGCCCTCGCCTGCATTGACCGAGGCCGCCAGGCCCAGGCTGCCCGACAGTTCGGACGCCAGATCCGACAGGATGTCGCCGAACATGTTGGTGGTCACGATCACATCGAAGGCGTCCGGCCGGCGGACAAGATGCGCGCAGGCGGCGTCGATGATCAGCTCGTCATACTCCACCTCGGGATAACGGGCGGCCACGTCACGGCAGCAGGCCAGAAACAGCCCGTCCGTGATCTTCAGAACGTTCTGCTTGTGGACCGCCGTTACCTTCTTTCTCCGGGCCATGGCGCCGCGAAAGGCGGCCTCTGCGATCCGCATGGAGGCATGGCGGGTGATGCGCCGCATGGCCAGCGTCACATCGGCCGTCACCTGCAACTCGCCCGGCCCCGTGTGCATGCAACGGTCCGCGTAAAAGCCTTCGGTGTTTTCCCGGTAGATCACGAGATCGAACTGCGCGCCCGTTCGGGAGGGAAGATCAGGCCGCGTGGCTGCTGGACGGATGTTGGCATAAAGGTCCAGCCGCTTGCGCAGTTCTCCGGACGGGTTCAACCCGCCCTTTTCGCGGGCGGGATAGTCCAGATGCGAGACGGGGCCGAGAATGAGCGCCTCGGCCTCCCGAGCTTCGTCAAACGCGGAGTCGGGAAAGGTCGAACCGCTCCGCTCGAGTGCGGCAAAGCCGATGTCGATCCGGGTGAAGTCGACGCCGAGGCCGTGCTTGCGGTCGGCCGCCTCAATCACGTGGCGGGTGGCGGTGCTGATCTCGGGGCCGATGCCGTCGCCCGGCAGGATGGCGATTTTCATGAGAAACTCCTTGAAGTCGGCACCGCAACGGCGGCGTCGTAGGGGACTGCGGAAGCGTCTGCTGTGCGCAGAAGCTTGGCAGGATTAAGAGCGAGGACGCGGCGTCTGGCCGCCTCGTCCAGGCCGGCGTCGGCCAGAAGCTGCGGAACCGAAAGCGAATAAACCTGGCGGAAGGGCTCGATCTCATCCAGCGGACGAGCGCGGCGCGTGGCGCCCCCTCCGGTATGTGGCCAGTCCGAGCCCCAGATCAGCCGGTCCGGCATCATCTGCCAGAAAGAGGCCACCAGATCCAAGGCTCCGGTTTCGGACCGGGAGGTCGCTTGCCCGATGCGGTAATCGGCGGACAGCTTGATCCAGATGGGCGCCGTGCGCACCAGATCCGACAGCGATTGTGAGGCCTTGGCGTCGTCAGCATCTTCGGCGCCAGCGAAATGGTCCAACACGACCGGCCGGTCCGCGGTCTCAAGTTCAGCGCGCTGCGCAAGGATCGTCGACAGCGGCGCATAGACCTGAAGAAACAAGCTGCTGCCAACGAGCCGCTGCACAGTCCGTCGAAAAAGGCTCTGGTCGGTCGGACCGCCCGAGGCAACAAGGTTGACCCGGAGCCCGACAACGCCCGCCGCCTCGAGATCGGCAAGCGCTTCGTCGGAAACCTTAGTGGGATCAATGACGGCCACGCCGCGGCCAGCAGGCCCGAGCCGCGACAGCGCATCCAGAAGGCAGGCGTTGTCGGTGCCGTAGACACTTGGCTGGACGAGCACGCAGGAGGCAACTCCCCATCGACGGTGCCGTTCGCACAGGTCGTCGAGCGTAGCGGCACCCGGGGTGTAACTGCGCTTTTCTGCATAGGGAAAGCGATCGGGTTCGAAGACATGCACATGCGTGTCCCAGGTTCCGGCAGGCAATTGCGCGACAGTCATAGCAGAAGATCCGGCAAAAAGGTGACAAAGCCCGGCAGGAAGATCAGGATCACAATGACCGCCAGCGTCAGCCACACATAGGGCATCGAGACAACGACCAACTCGCGGAAGCTGAGGCCGGTGACCCGGGTCAGCGCATAAAGCACCATGCCGACCGGGGGCGTCAGCAGGCCGAGGGTCAAGGTCAGCGTCATCAGGATGCCGAAGTGGATCGGATCGATGCCATAGGTTTCCGTGATGGGCAGCAGGATCGGGGTCAGGATCAGAATAGCTGGCGTTTGTGCCATGAAGCACCCGACCACCATCCACAGGATCAGCATCAGGAACAGGAGCACAGTCGCGTTGCTGGTCAGGCTGACGAAAAAATCGGCCATTGCGCCTGGCACACCGGCACGGATCATCACCACGCCAAAGGCCGTTGTGAAGATGATGATGACCATGATTACAGCCGTGTCGATAAGTGTGCCTAGCAGCTCCCGCGCCAGACGCCCCAAGCCGTAGGCACGGTAGACCACCAGGCCCAGCAGAGCCGCATATAGCGCGGCCACTGCGGCAGCTTCCGTGGGCGTAAAGATGCCGGAGTAGATCCCGCCCATGATGATGAAGGGCGTCAGGATCGGCAGAATGGCGACACGAAACGCAGGCCAGATCTCGGCCAGCTTAGCGCGCGTGCCGATCGGCATGTTTTCCTTCCGGGCGCGATAGGCGACGTAAGCCATATAGACAGCAGCCATCATGAAGGCCGGCACAATGGCAGCAAAAAACATGCGTGCAACCGAGACTTCGGCTTGTACCGCATAAGCGACCAGCGCGATCGAGGGCGGGAGGATGGGCCCGATCAAGGACGATGCCGCTGTCACGCCCGCACTGAACCCGCGCTGGTAGCCTTGGCCCAGCATGGCCTTCATCTCGATCTGGCCCAAGCCCACGGCATCGGCGGTGGCCGACCCGGACATGCCGGCGAACAGAACGCTAGCCAGAACGTTCGCATGTCCCAGGCCGCCGCGGATCGGCCTCACCAGCAGCGCGACAAGGCCAAACATGCGCTCCGTAATGCCGCCAAAATTCATCAGCCGCCCGGCGAGGATGAAGAAGGGGATCGCGAGCAGCAGGAAGTTGTCCATGCTGGACAGCGCAAGCCGCGCAATCATGGCGCTGGCACGGGGATCGAAGATATCGCCATAGACCAGTCCGCCGCCAATGAAGGACGCGAGCCCTGCCGCGAAACCGACCGGAAATCCTATGAGCAGCAGCACTAGGAAGAGGACAACAATAAGGGCGAAGATGATCACAGGTCGGACTCCTGTTCCTGGGTGTGGAGACTGGTCCTGCGGCCGGTGACGAGATCGCGCAGATCGACCAGGACGTAGAGGCCCAGCAGTGCGATCATGGCCAGCTCCCAGATGTAGTAGTACGCACCGCGAAACCAGCTGACGGTGATCAGCCGCACTGTCCAGTTGCGCTCGATCAGTCCAATCGCTCCTCGCGCCCAGAGCACAAGGAAGGCCAGGATGGCGATCGCGAAGATGATCGACAGCACGCGCCGGCTTTTGTCGGACAGCGAGTCATAAAAGACATCGACGATGATGTGCTCACGCTTCTGATAAGCCAGGGCAATGCCACTCATTGTCGCGAGCACAAACAGAGCGCGAGCCGCCTCCTCCGTCCAGGGAACCGGGATCTGCAGGGCATACCGGAACAACACCTGCGCCAGGGTGAGAACAAACATGGCGGCGAACATGGTGAAGGCGAGCGTCTGTACGACGCGTGTAAGTGCGTTGATCATCAGTGTCTCCTCGCATGATGGCGGGCACAGCATCCGCCATCTCCGGCCTCAGCGGGCGGCGGCGATATCGTCCAGGATGCCGGGGCGGCAGTTGCCTTCGGCGAAGGTGCGCACAACCGGCTCGGCAATGGCCTTGAAGGCCGCAATGTCGGGTTCGACGATCTGGGTGCCTGCCGCTTCGATCTCGTCCAGAAGCTTCTGCTCCTGCTCGGCGACCAGCGCGTTCAGCCAGTCCATCGTCTCGGCGGCCGTTTCGTTGTAGATCGTGCGCTGCTCTTCGCTCAGATCGTCTAGGAAGTCGGTGCTGGTCGTCAGGAGGTAATAGCTTTGAACATGACCCGTCAGGTTCAGTGTCTTCTGCACCTCGTAGAATTTTTGCGCATGAATGGCCGACACGGGATTTTCCTGCGCATCAAAGACGCCCTGCCGCAAGGCGCCGTAAAGTTCGGAATAGGGCAGTGGTCCCGGCAGCGCACCAAAGGCCGAAAAGACGTCGCTGCGCAGCGAATTCGTGACACGCAATTTCACGCCCTTCAGATCGGCAGGCGTTTCGATGGGTGTGTTCGCCGTCACATGGCGGGCGCCGCGATGAGCAACCCCCGTGATTGCGATGCGGAAGTTGTCCTCCATGAACTGCGACAGCTCCTGGCCCAATTCGCCGGTCCAGACGCGGTAGCCGTGGTCGGCATCATCGAAAACAAACTCGGCTTCCATGCACTGGTAGGGCTGAGCCATGCCCTGTAGCAGCGTGGGACCCGAAATGCTGACCTGGATCTCGTTGCCAGCAAGCTGCTGAAGCACCTCGGTTCCCGAGCCAAGGGCGCCGCCATCCACGATGGTCATCTGCAATTCGCCGTTTGAGCGCTCTTCCAGCAGCGACTTCCAGTGCTGCACAGCCTGCACGCTGAAGTCCGAGCTGTTGTTCTCGGTGCCAAGGGTAAAGCGAACCGGTGCGGCCCCGGCAGCCGTGGTTGCAAGCAGCAGGGCGCAGCCCGCCCAAAGCGGTTGTTTCATGTCTTCCCTCCAGAATATTGCTTCGAGCCTCCCGTGCTCGTCACCGTTTCTGTAGACGTGCGCCCGATAATTTGGCAACGCTGAGCAAGCATCGTTTCGCCTGAGAGAACGCCATGGGAGCTGAACGAACTGAATCGGTCGAAAGAGCCCTCTCCATCCTGACCGCCTTCAGCATTCGCCGACCGCGGATGACTCTGGCGGAGCTTGCGGCGGAGACAGGGCTGCACAAGAGCACAATCTTGCGCCTGACCCGCTCCTTGGCGGTCTATGGCTTCATTGACCGGGATACCGAGGGCCGTTTTTCCGTCGGCGCCAGCATCTGGCACCTGGGGCTGATTTTCCGGCAGGACTTCGACACGGGAGAAACCATTCGCCCAGTTCTGCGCGAGCTTGTGCAATTGACCGGCGAAACCGCATCGTTCTTCGTGCGGGCGGGCAGTGATCGGGTCTGCCTTTATCGGGAGAATAGTCCCATCTTGGAAAAGTATGGGGTTGAGGAGGGAATGCGCCTGCGGCTCGGCACGGGTGCGTCGGGGCTTGTGCTGCGCCGATACAGCGGCGAGGTCTTGCCGGACCTGACGCCTTTCAATGCAAATGGCACCGTCAGTCTTGATGCCACGAGGAACCCCAATATCGCCTCCATCTCGACGCCTGTCTTCTCCAGCACCGGCGCCTTCCGGGGCGCGCTTACGGTGTCAGGACTGAATTCGCGGTTCACCGCCTCCGTACGAGACCGCTTTCTAGCCGATGTTGAGGCCAGTGCTCGCAAGCTTGGACAGCAGATGGGTTGATACCTCGATTCATAAAGCGCTAATCTCTGACGTACTCAAAATAGAAGCTTTTTGATGACTACTAGGGAGGTTCGGGAGGAGACTGTTAACAGGAGTTTAGCCGGCTTCGTCGCAAACTGTACGAAGAGGTGCAGAGGGGCAGTAACTTCCTCGGCTTCAGGCGGCGAGCTGGCAGAATTGCTCAAAGGGACGGAGCTCGGGCCTGAACTGGCCTTTGCGGATCATGTTGACCAGTTCGATGCCTGCTATGGTCGACGCCGCTGAGGTAAAGCTCTTGAAGCCCAGCATCGGCCTTACCCGGCGCTTGATGAAGCGGTGGTCCTGCTCGACGAGACTGTTGAGATACTTGATCCGCACCAACTCGATCGGGACCGGGCAGCCGAAGCGCTTCAACATTCGGTTGATGTCCTTGATGCCCTCGGTGTTGGCCGCGCTCTTATCGACGACGATCTTCCGCGGCAGGCCATTTACCTCCATTGCGCGGGCGAAGAACTTGATCGCCGCAGGCTTGTTCCGGCGCTCCGAGAGCATGA
>VGDE01000163.1 GCA_016869875.1 Alphaproteobacteria bacterium | reverse complement strand
GTCTGGCCGTTTCCAGGGGGGAGCTGGTTCTGGGACGGCGGCAGGATCACCGGCTGTTCGCCTATTACCTGATGCACGACTATGCCTTCACGGGGGCCTGTCGCGGTCGCTACCCCCCCGAACTCGAGGCGCGGCTGGTTCAGTTCCGCGACCAGCTGTCCGACATCATGGCCGAGGATCTGGACGAGGTGCTGGTGGTGGGCCATTCCTCGGGGGCCTATCTGGCGGTGTCGCTGCTGGCCGACCTGCTGCGCAGCCGACCGGCGCCGGATGGCCCTGCGCTGTCGCTGATGACGCTTGGACAGGTGGTGCCGATGGCCGCCTTTCTGCCCGAGGCCACCCGCCTGAGAGAGGACCTGGCCTTTCTTTCCCGAGCCACGTGCATCTTCTGGCTGGATGTCACTGCGCCGGGGGATGCCTGCTGCTTTGCCCTGTGCGACCCAGTAGCGGTCTGCGGCGTCACCGCCCCCGGCCCGCAGCGCTGGCCGCTGGTCATCTCAGCCGCCTACAAGCAGACCTTGTCGCCCGAGAAGCAGGCGCAGATGAAATACCGCTGGTTTCGGAGGCATTTCCAGTACCTTTGCGCCTTTGACCGGCCCGGCGACTATGACTACTTTGCAATCACCGCTGGTCCCCGGCCACTGGCGGCGCGTTTTGCCGGCCGCAAACACTCGCCCGGTCGCATCACCCGGCCGGTCGGCGCGCGCCCATGACCGCCCCCCGCCCGGTCGGGACACAGGGACGTGGCACCTTCCTGGGGCTGATGCGCGGCTTTCGCCGTGACCTGTTGTCGGCGTTGCCGGAACGCCTGTACGGGGCCTGGATGGCCGAGTTCAGGAACCCGCTTATCCACAGCTTTTTCTGCAACGATCCCAGCCTCCTGCGCCTTGTTCTTCAGGAACGGCCCGAGGATTTTCCCAAGTCTCGCCGCATGCGAGAGGGGCTGGCGCCCCTGCTGGGCAATGGTGTCTTTATCTCGAACGGCCCCGAATGGGCGCATCAGCGGCGCATCCTCGATCCGGCCTTCGAAGGGGGACGCGTGCGCGACAGCTATGCCGCGATCCTCGACGCCGCCCGCGCCGCCGCGCGCCGCCTGCCTGCGGGCGAGGTCGATATCGAGCCTCAGGCCGCCCATGCCGCAGCCGATGTGATCTTTCGCAGCCTCTTCTCGATGCCGGTGGAGCATCGGATCGCGGCCGATGTCTTTGACGCCTTTCGCGAACACCAGGAGGCGCAACCGCTGGTGAACCTGGCGGCCCTTCTGCCCCTGCCGCGCTGGTTGCCGCGTCCGCATTCGCGCCGGACGCGCAGTACCGCAGGCCGCATCCGGGCCCAGATCGCGCAACTGGTGGCCGATCGCCGGGCGGCGATCCGGACGGGCACGGCCCCGGCGGACCTGGCGACCCGGATCATGACGACGCCCGACCCGGAAACCGGGCAGTGCTTCAGCGAAGCCGAGATGGTGGACCAGGTGGCGGTCCTGTTTCTGGCCGGGCACGAAACCAGCGCCTCTGTGCTGGCCTGGGCGCTGTGGCTGTTGGCCGAGCATCCCGAATGGCAGGCGCGCGTCGCCGCCGAGGCTGCGCTGCTGACGGATGATTTCGCCTGCGTCCCGCAGTTGAAGGCCAGTCGCGCGGTCTTTCGCGAGGCGCTGCGGCTTTATCCCGCCGTTGCGATGTTCGTGCGCGAAGCCACGGGTCCCGAAACCTTTCGCGGGCGCGCCGTGCCACGGGGGGCGCAACTGGTCGTCTCGCCCTGGCACCTGCACCGCCACCAACGGCTGTGGGACCGGCCCGACATCTTCGATCCGGGCCGTTGGGAAACCCCCGAGGCCAAAGCCAGCGCGCGCGCGGCCTTTCTGCCGTTCTCGACAGGGCCCCGCGCCTGCCCCGGCGCTGCATTGGCGATGGTCGAGGGTCAGGTGATGCTGGCCGCGATCACGGGGGCCCACCGGCTGGACCCAACGGCGCGGCGCCCCCAGCCGGTCGCCCGGCTGACGATCCGCGCCCACGACGGCATCTGGCTGCGCCTGACGCCCCGGACCTAGCGGAACAGGACCAGCGACCCCGGCGACCAGACCAGCCGTGTGCGCGTGCCCACCTCCTGGACGTCGCGGCCAAAGACGTTGCGCATCGAGATCCGCACGGGCCGTGCCTTGCCGTCCACGCGCGCCGCGCCGTCCAGCCGCAGATCATAATAGGTCATGTCGCCATAATAGACGACCTCGTCGATGGTGGCGTTCGTTTCGCGCGGCTGCGAATGCGTGGCATTCGGCGCCATCAGCGTCATCGTCTCGGGGCGGAACCCGATCATCGGGCCGTCATCCTCGGGATTGGCCCGGCTGATCTGGCGCTCGGGCAATTCGACCTGACCCAGGCCGGCAACATCGACGGTGACGGTTCCCGCACCTTCCTGCAAGATCCGGGCCGGCAGAAAGTTCATGACACCGATGAAGTCCGCGACCCGACGCGTGGCGGGACGGGCATAAAGCGCCTCGGGGCTGTCCATCTGGGCGATCTCACCTTCGAACATGACGGCGATGCGGTCGGACATGACCAGCGCCTCCTCCTGGTCGTGGGTGACCAGGACAAAGGTGATCCCGACCTGCCGCTGCAGCTTGATCAGCTCGACCTGCATCTGTTCGCGCATCTTGCGGTCCAGCGCCGACAAGGGTTCGTCCAGCAGCAGGACCTTGGGCTTGAGGATCAGCGCGCGGGCCAGCGCCACCCGCTGGCGCTGACCGCCCGACAGCGCATGGGCAGACCGCGCGCCATAGCCCCTGAGCCCGACCATTGCCAACGCTTCCTCGACCGCGGCGGCCTTCTCGGCCTTGCCGCGCGGATCGCGGCGCAGGCCAAAGGCCACGTTCTCCGCAACCGTCAGATGGGGAAAGATCGCATAGGACTGGAAGACCATGTTCGTGGGCCGCTTGTTTGCGGGAACCTTGCCCATGTCGCGGCCGTCGATCAGAACCACGCCGCTGCTGATGTCCTCGAACCCCGCGATGGTGCGCAACAGCGTGGTCTTGCCGCAGCCCGACGGGCCCAGCAGCGAAAAGAACTCGCCCGCCCGGATGGTCAGGTCGATGCCCCGCAAGGCGTGATAGTCGCCATAGTATTTCTGGACGCCCTGGCATTGGATCATGGGCTTGTCGGTCACATCAGGCCTCCGGTGGGCGAGCCGCCGATACGGGCATTGCCCCGGCGGCGGAAATATTCGCCGAGCGCCAGAAGGACGATCGACAGGATGACCAGCACTGTCCCCAGCGCCATGATGACGGGGATCGCGCGCGGAAAGCGCAGCTGGCTGAAGATATAGGTGGGCAGTGTCGGCTCGTTCCCGGCCAGGAAGAAGGCGATGATGAACTCGTCCAGGCTGATCGTGAACGAGATCAGCAGCGCGCTGATGATGCCCGGCATCACCAGCGGCAGCGTGATCAGGCGAAACGCTCCCCACCGGCTTTCGCCCAGGTCATAGGCCGCCTCCTCGAGGCTGCGGTCCAGGCTGGAGAAGGCCGTGGACAGGACCGCGATGGCATAGGGCATGCAGATCAGCGTGTGCCCCACGATCACGGTCAGGATCGACAGCTGCACCCCCATGCCCAGCAGCACGACCAGCAGCGACATGGCCACGATGATCTCGGGCAGGACCATCGGCAGCATGATGAAGCCCATGATCCCGCCGCGGCCCGGAAACTCGAACCGGGTCGAGGCACGGGCGGCGAAGACGCCCAGGCATGTCGCCAGGATCGATGCCGAGACGGCGATGGTCAGCGAGTTGATCAGCGCGCGGCGCAGCGTGGCATTGCCCCACATCTGCTGGAACCAGTCCGTCGTGAAGCCCTGCAACGGAAAGGCGATGATCGTGCCCGAGTTGAAGGCAAAGATCGGCAACAGCACGATCGGCGCATAGAGGAACATCAGGTAGAGGATCGTGTAGGCCTGCAGGCCCCGGCCGCGGGAACGGTTCATCGGCGCACCTTGAGAAAGCGGCGGTTCATCAGCAGAAAGATTGCGCTGATCACAGCCACGACCAGCATCGTCGTCACTGCCAGGGCCGATCCCAGGGGCCTGTTGTCCAGGGCCAGCATCTGCACCTGGATCAGGTTCGCGATCATCGGAACCTTGCCGCCACCGATCACCTCGGGTGTGACATAGTCGCCGATGGTGGGAATGAAGACGATCAGCACAGCCGCAATCACACCCGGCATGGCCAGGGGCAGCGTCACCCGCCAGAAGGTCATCGCCCGGCTTTCGCCCAGGTCGCGCCCCGCCTCCAGCAGCGAGCGGTCGATCTTTTCCAGCGCCACGAAGATCGGCAGGATCGCGAAGGGCGCATAGGCATGGGCCAGCGTGATGACAATGGAATTGACGTTGTACAGGATGAAGGTCAGCGGCTCGTCGATGATCCCCAGCCCGGTCAGGGACGAGTTGACGACGCCGTTGTAGCCCAGGATTACCTTCCACAGGAACACCCGGATCAGATAGCTGGTCCAGAAGGGAATGGTGATCAGGAACAGCCACATCGCCTTCTTTTCCGGCCGCACCATGAAGCTGACGTAATAGGCCACCGGAAAGGCCAGCAGGACCGTGACCAGCGTCACCACCCCGGCCACGATCAGCGACCGCGTCATCACCACCCGCGTGATCGGGTCGGTGAACACCTGGACATAGTTGGCCCAGGTGAATTCGCGGATGATCTCCAGATAGCCGTCGGTCAGGAAGCTATAGGCCAAAATGGTCAGCAGCGGCGCCGCGAGGATCAGCAGCGCGTAAAGAAAGGGCGGCGCGATCAGGGACAGACCCGCTTTTGCCTCTGCATCCAACCTGGTCCGCGCCATTCCCGTCCTTCCCTGTCCGCCCCGATCCGACAGGGACGCCGCGCAATTCCTTCCATAGCTGCCACGCGAGGAAAAGAGATTTTTGCCGCCTCAGCGCCACCAGCGCCCAGTAAAGGCCAAACGCGCCAGCGACGCCCGCCGCTGAAAGGGCGTGATGGCGGGCGTGGCCGTCAAGGGGTCGATCCGCCCGGATGCGATTTCCGACAACAGCCGCGGCACGCGTGGTCCCGGAAACAGCGCCGCCGCCGCTCGGCCGGGCAGCTTGCGGTGTAGCCGCGCTGCCATGCGCAGCCCGTCCCGCGCCTTTTCCGCAAGCACATGGACGTCTTCGGCGCGCGCTTCGGCCATGCCCAGCCCCAATGCCTGCAATTGCGGCAAGGCGCGCAACCAGGCGGCAATCCCTGCCCCGCGCGCATGATGCGCCACGATGTCACGGGTGCCTTCGGCTGCCCCGCATCGCTGCGCGGCGGCCCACATCAGGACCCCGGCCGTCGCGTCCACATAGGCGACGACCTCATCCGGCGTTGCAAAGGGCTGGCGTTCGCAATCGCGATGACGCGCCTCCGCCAGCCCGGCCAGCGGTCCTGCCCCGGCGCCCCAAGCTTCCCACAGCGGGGTCAGGACGTCATGCAACGGGGGCGGCGTGCCGCGCCCCATTTCGGCCAGCCGGTCAATCCACCATTGGAGGCGCATCTCGGCCAGCATCGGCTCGGCCGACTGGAACGGGGCACGCGCCACCTCGAGATTGAGGGCGTAAAGCGTCACCAGCGCGGGACGGTCCTGCACCTGTGCCACCAGAACCGCCCCAAAGCGGTCGGGGTCGTGTTGGCGAAGGGACTCGGTGCAGGCCTCCAGCGTCATCGGCCCCGCGCCCGCACCAGTGCCGACAGCGCCTCGGGGTCAAAGCCCGGCGCCAGCGACCATTGCGGTCCCGACGCGGTGTCCTTGACCTCGACGCCGGCCGCCGCGAACCCGTCACGGATCGCGTCAGCACGGGCAAAATCGCGGGCCTTGCGCGCCTCCAGCCGCGCGGCCAGCAGCACCTCGATCTGGGCCGCGGCGGCGTCGCCCGCCTCGGCCCAGGACCCCATGTCCGGCATCAGCAGGCCCAGCATATGCGCCGAGGCCAGAAGTCCCGCGCCATCTCCCTTGGCCGCCAATTCGTGCAACGCCGCAATGGCGCCCGCAGAGTTCAGGTCGTCGCACAGCGCGTCGATGACGGCGGGTGCCGGGCTTGGCGCGGGCTCGATGCCCGCGACAAGCCCACGCCACCGCCGAAGCACCGCTTCGGCCTCGGCCGCCTTGGCCTCGGTCCAGTCCATCGGCTTGCGATAATGCGTGGACAGCATGACGAAACGGATCACCTCGCCGGGCACCCCCCGGTCCAAGAGGTCGCGTACGGTGAAGAAGTTGCCCAACGACTTGGACATCTTCTTGCCCTCGACCTGCAGCATCTCGTTGTGCAGCCAGACATTGGCGAAACCGGCTTGCGGATGGGCACAGCAGCTTTGAGCGATCTCGTTCTCGTGGTGCGGGAACTGCAGGTCGATCCCGCCGCCATGGATGTCGAAGTGCGGCCCCAGCAGCGCCGCCGACATGGCCGAGCATTCGATGTGCCAGCCCGGGCGACCCCGGCCCCAGGGGCTGTCCCATCCCGGCAGATCGTCGGACGACGGCTTCCACAGGACGAAATCCATGGGGTCGCGCTTGAAGGGCGCGACCTCGACCCGGGCGCCCGCGATCATGTCATCGACCGAGCGTCCCGACAGTTTGCCGTATTCGGGGAACGACCGGACGTCGAACAGGACATGTCCCTCGGCCTCGTAGGCATGACCCTTGGCGATCAGGTCGCGAGTCATCTCGACCATCTGGACGATGTATTCCGTGGCACGCGGCTCGTGGTCGGGACGCAGCGCGCCCAGGGCATCCATGTCGGCGTGATACCAGCCGATGGTTTCCTCGGTCCGTTCGGCAATCAGCGCCTCCAGCGACAGCGCGCTGCCGGCAATCTTGCGGCGTTGCGCCTCGGCGTTGATCTTGTCGTCCACATCCGTGAAGTTGCGGACATAAGTCACCGCCCGGTCACCATAAACGTGGCGCAGCAACCGCACCAGCAGGTCAAAGACCAGCACCGGCCGCGCATTGCCCAGATGCGCGCGGTCATAGACCGTGGGCCCGCACAGATACAGCCGGACATCGGCGGGATCGATCGGAGCAAAGGGGTCCTTGCGCCGCGTGCGGGTGTTCGTCAGCCGGATCTGGACCATGGGGGCCTCGTTCTTGAAGTCGGCAAGGTTTAGCGCATCGCGCCAAAGCTTTCCACCCAGGCAATCTGCCGGGGCAGGCACTGCGACCGCAGGTCATAGCCGGACAGGATCGTCTCTCGCGCCGCCTTGCGCAGGTTTGACGCCTCGGGATCGCCCTCAAGCCCCCGGATCAGGGCCCCCGCCAGGGCGTCAATGTCGAAGAACGGGACAAGACGACCGTTCCGGCCATCCCGGATCAGCTCCCGCACAGGTTCGGTGTCGGACCCGACCACATAGGCCCCCGCCGACAACGCCTCGGTCAGGGACCAGGACAGCACAAAGGGATAGGTCAGATAGCAATGGACCCGCGCCACGCGCAGCAGCGACAGATAATCGCCATAAGGCACCCGCCCCAGGAAATGCACGCGGTTCAGGTCCAGATGCGCCCCCACCTCGGCCAGCAGCTTTTCCTTCCAGCTGCCTGCGTCGCGCGGCTTGCCGCCATAGCTGGTGCCTTCGGCCCCGACCATCACCACCTGCGCGTCGGGACGCGCCCGCAGCACCTCTGGCAGGGCGCGCATGAAGACGTGAAATCCGCGATATGGCTCCAGCGACCTTGACACAAAGCTAAGAACCTCGTCCCCGGCGCGCAGCACACGACCGTCCGGCAGGGTCAGCACCGCCTGCGGATCGGGCGCGACAAGGCCAGTATCGATCCCGTCATGGATCACGGTGATCTTGTTCCTCAGCTCGGGCGGAAAGCTGTCGGCCTGATAGCGGGTGGGCGCGATCGCGGCATCGGCCTGCACCAGCGACTGGATCAGGTGGGCCGAGCGGGCAACGGTCATAAAACGCGTCTCGTCACGGTCCATGCTGACCTCGGGGTCGAAGCCCACGTCATGACCGCGGGTGCGGTACATCAGCTCGGCATAGACCAGCAGCTTGGCCTCGGGCCAGATTTCCTGCAGGAACAGCGTCTCGCCCCAGCCGGGATGGCCGATGATCAGGTCGGGGTAATAGCCGTGCCGATCCCGCAGCGCCCGCGCGCCGCGGGCCGCCAGCAGGCCCCGCTCCG
>VGDE01000162.1 GCA_016869875.1 Alphaproteobacteria bacterium | reverse complement strand
TGGATCGACAGGGCGGGCTGCATGGCGCCTCCTTGTGGTCGTGCGGCTTGCAGCCTTTCGCGCCCGGTTGTAGACCCGCGCCGAACGAAAGGAAACGTCATGTCGATCACCGAGGACGAGGCCCGCAAGGTCGCCCATCTGGCGCGCATCGCGGTCGATGATGCCGCCCTGCCGGCGCTGGCGCGCGAGCTGAACGGCATTCTGCATTTCATGGAACAGCTGAACGAGGTCGATGTCGAGGGCATCGAACCGATGACGGGCGTCACGCCCCTGCGCCTCAAGCGGCGCGAGGATGTGGTGACGACGGGCGGCATGCCCCAGCAGATCCTGTCGAACGCGCCCGACGCGCGCGAAGGCTTCTTTGCGGTGCCGAAGGTGATGGAATGAGCGAGCTGAACCGACTGACGATCGCGGGCGCGCGCGACGCGCTGCGCAAGGGCGAGGTGACGGCCATCGAACTGACCGACGCCTGCCTTTCCGCCATCGAGGATGCCGGCGCGCTGAACGCCTTTGTGCACCAGACGCCGGACCTTGCGCGTGACATGGCAAAGGCCGCCGATGCCCGTCTGAAGACGGGCGAGGCTGCCGCGATGACCGGCATCCCGGTGGGCATCAAGGACGTCTTTTGCGTCAAGGGCGTTCCCGCCCAGGCTGGCAGCCGCATCCTGGGCGGGTTTCGCCCCGAGTACGAATCAACGGTGACGGCGAACCTGTGGAACGCGGGCGCCATCATGCTGGGCAAGCTGAACCAGGACGAGTTCGCGATGGGCTCGACCAACGAATCCAGCTGCTATGGCCCGGCGGTGAACCCGTGGAAGACGGCCGATGGCGCGGCCCGCACGCCGGGCGGTTCTTCGGGCGGATCGGCCGCGGCGGTGGCGGCGGACCTGTGCCTGGCCGCAACCGGAACCGACACGGGCGGCTCGATCCGCCAGCCGGCGGCCTTTACCGGGACGGTCGGCCTGAAGCCCACCTATGGCCGCGTCAGCCGGTGGGGCGTGATCGCCTATGCCTCCAGCCTGGATCAGGCGGGGCCCATGACCAAGACGGTGCGCGACGCGGCCATCATGCTGGGCGCGATGGCTTCGGCCGATCCGCAGGATTCGACCTGCGCCGACCTGCCGGTTCCCGATTTCGAGGCCGCGCTGACCGGCGACATCCGGGGCAAGCGCATCGGCATCCCCCGCGAATACCGGATGGAGGGCATGCCGGCCGAGATCGACGCGCTGTGGACCCAGGGCGCCCAGATGCTGCGCGACGAGGGCGCCGAGGTGGTCGAGATCAGCCTGCCGCACACGAGATACGCCCTGCCCGCCTATTACGTCATCGCTCCGGCCGAGGCGTCCTCGAACCTGGCCCGCTATGACGGCGTGCGCTATGGCCACCGTGCCCGGCTGGGCCAGGGTGACGGCATCACAGAGATGTACGAGAAGACCCGCGCCGAGGGCTTTGGCCCCGAGGTGCAGCGCCGCGTGATGATCGGCACCTATGTGCTGTCGGCAGGCTTCTATGATGCCTACTACAACCGCGCGCGCAAGGTGCGCGCGCTGATCAAGCGCGACTTCGACCAGGCTTTCGCGCAGGGCATCGATTCGATCCTGGCGCCGGCCACGCCGACTGCCGCCTTTCCCCTGGGCGCCGTCAGCCAGGACGATCCGGTGCAGATGTATCTGAACGACGTCTTCACCGTGACCCTGAACCTGGCGGGCCTGCCGGGCATCGCGGTGCCGGTCGGGCAGGACGCGCAGGGCCTGCCGCTGGGGCTGCAGCTGATCGGACGCCCCTTCGAGGAGGGCGAGCTGCTGAACCAGGCGCTGGTTCTGGAACAGGCGGCAGGATTTGTGGCCAAGCCGGATCGCTGGTGGTAACGTTGGCGAAACGGCATGACGGAGGCAGGATGCGCGGCTGGATGGTGATTGCGGTGCTGGCCCTGGCCGGATGCGGAGAGCATCGTGGCTGGAACCCGAACTACCAGTTCGGGGCCACGGCTTATGGGCGCTACCTCGTTGAACGAGAGGCGAGCCTGGTGACCGGCAGCGCGGCCCGCCAGGGCATTCCCGTGGCGCGTCCCGTGATGGCGCCGACGGCGGCCGAGATTGCCGGGCACGAGCCGGTGACGCCGCCTGCGACGATGGGCCTGAAGCGCGTCGTCCGCGGCGGCACCGCTGTGCCGCCGCCGGCGCCGCGTCCGGCACCCGCACAGCCCGTTGCCGTTGCTCCGGCGACGACGATGCCCTAGGGACATGCCTGCCGGCCTGACGGACCTGCAGGCTCCGGCCTCCAGTCCCAACCATGGCGACAGGCGCGGTCAGCGCCCGCAGCTGATCGTCCTGCATTACACCGGCATGGCGGATGCCGCCTCGGCCCGGGCGCGCCTGTGCGATCCCCTGGCCGAGGTCAGTGCCCACTGGCTTGTCACCGAAGACGGTCTGACCGAGGCGCTGGTCCCCGAGACGCGTCGCGCCTGGCACGCGGGCGCGGGCAGCTGGCAGGGGCGCGACGACGTGAACAGCCGCAGCATCGGGATCGAACTGGTCAATCCGGGCGACAGCCCGTTTCCCGCGCCGCAGATGGCCGCGCTCTGCACCCTTTTGCGCGACATCATGGTCCGCTGGTCCCTGGGACCCGAGACCGTGATCGCCCATTCCGACATGGCGCCGGGCCGCAAGATCGACCCTGGCCCCCGCCTTGACTGGCAGGGGCTCGCCCGCCTGGGTCTTGCCACCTTTGTTCGCCCGGGGCCCGAGGATCCCGACCCGCCGATTGGCCCCAGCCTCGACCGCCTCGGCTATCCCGCTTGCGATGCGGACACCCGGCTGTCGGCCTTCCGCTTGCGTCATCGTCCCTGGGGCCGGGGACCTGAAAGCCGCGCCGACCGCCAGACCGCAGCCCGCCTTGCCGCATCCTCCGCGTGAAAATGATGCGGCAGCGCGACGGGGCCCTGCCCCCTCTTGACGTGCGCCACGACCGGCCCCATACCGGCCGCGCGCGGAGGGCTGGATGACCGCGGCGGTTCACACTGTCGAGGAAAGTCCGGACTCCATGAGGCAATGGTGCCGGGTAACGCCCGGCGGGGGCAACCCCAGGGAAAGCGCCACAGAGAACAGACCGCCCGCGCCAACCTTCGGGTCATGCGCGGGCAAGGGTGAAACGGTGGGGTAAGAGCCCACCGGGGGGCTGGCAACAGGCCCCGCATGGCAAGCCCCACCAGGAGCAATGCCGAATAGGGATCGCGCGCGGGTTCGCCCGCAGGGCCGCCTTGCCCCAGCAGATCCGGGTAGGCAGCTAGATCCGGCCGGTAACGGCCGGACCAGAGGAATGGTCATCCAGCCGCGCGAGCGGTGGACAAAATCCGGCTTACAGGCCCTCCGCGCAACTCAGGTCTTCTTGCCGCTCTTGCTGCGCGCCTCGGTGGCGGTGGCGATGGCATTGGCGGCCTCGCCCTGCATCTTCTGGGAAAAGGCGACCATCTGCGCGGCATAGGCCTCGGCCCAGTCGGCAAAGCCCTTGCCCTCGGCGCCTCCGGTCATCTTCATGGCGTTGGCCCGCATCTCCTCGCCCTGCTGGCGCATCTTCTCGAACTGACTTTCCCAAGCCGCCTGCATCTGCTGCCACTGGTTGCGCACCTGTTCGCTGGCGCTTTCCATGTAGCTGCTCATCTGGCGGTTGACTTCCTCCTGACGCTGAACGGCCGTTTCCTGCCATTTGCGCGCCTGCTCCATGGCGTTCTCGCTGTTCTTGGACATCTCGGCCTGCCAAGCGCCCATCCGTTCTTCAAAGATGCGGGCGTTCTCGGCCAGTGTTGCAAGCATGTCGGACATTTTCATGGCAGCTTTTCCTCCGATGACCGGGGGCCATGAGAAACCCCCGGTCACAAGCCTGCGTCCGGGGGCAAAATTTGTCAAACGTTGAAGCCCTTGGCTCAGCCGCCGCTTTGAACCGGACTGTCCGCGGGCAGGCCCTGCTGCCGCTCGATCTCGCGCCAGCGGGCGACGGCGGCGTTGTGCTCTTCCAGGGTCCGGGAAAAGGCGTGCCCGCCCGTCCCGTCCGCCACAAAGAACAGGTAATCCGTTTCATCGGGATTCAGCGCCGCGCGGATGGCCGCCCGGCCCGGATTGGCGATGGGCGTCGGCGGCAGCCCGTCGATGCGATAGGTGTTATAGGGCGTGGTCGCGTCCAGTTCGGACCGCCGCAACCCCCGGTCCAGGATGCCTTGCCCGTTCGTCACGCCATAGATGACCGTGGGATCGGTCTGCAGGCGCATCCCCTGGCGCAGGCGGTTCACGAACACGCTGGCCACCTGGGGCCGTTCCGAGGCGACACCGGTTTCCTTCTCGACGATGGAGGCCATGATCAGCGCCTCCTGCGGCGTCTCGTAGGGCATGCCAAAGGGGCGCGCCTCCCATTCGGCGGCCAGGATTGCCTCCTGGCGGCGGGCCATCTCGGCCAGGATGGCGCTGCGGTCATCACCCTTTTTCAGCATATAGGTGTCGGGCGCCAGGCTGCCCTCGGCCGGGATTTCGGTGATCTCGCCGGTCAGAAAGGTCGCGGCCTTCAGCGCCTCGACCACCTGCCAGCTGGTGACGCCCTCGGCCATGACCAGCGACAGGCGGATGTCGGCCTGCTCTTGGGCGGTGGCAATCGCCTCGGGCGCGGCCCCGGTTGCCGGGTTCCAGCGCGCCATTTCCTCGTAGGCGCCCGTGTCGGGATTCATGTCGCGCAAAAGAACGCTGTTTTCGCGCACGCCCACGCGCACGACCACTTCGGTCCCGCAGGTCGAAGGGCCGCCTGACGTCACCACATCCACGATCTCTTCCATGCTGGCGCCGGGGGGCACAAGAAAGCTGCCGAACTTCAGGTCCCGCGATTTGCCCGCATAATCGGCGCCCGCGCGAAAGATATAGGCGTTCGAGATCGCCCCCTGTTCGGCCAGCCGGGCGCTGACGGCCCCCAGGCTGGCGCCGGGCGCGATCTGGATGCACTGGGCCACCGCGCTCGGCCCCGGACCCGTGAACTCGCGCTTGGCCCAGGCCACCGCCGCGGCGGCGGCGATCAAGAGCACGATCGCGAGCGTCAGGAAGTTCGAGGCGAGGTTCCGCCAGATCATTCGTGCAGTTTCCCCAGAACCAGGCTGGCATTGGTCCCGCCAAAGCCGAAGCTGTTGGACAGAACGACATCGACCTTGCGCCGCACGGCCGCATTGGCGGCCAGGTCCAGCCGGGGCTGGATGGCCGGGTTGTCCAGGTTGATCGTCGGCGGGCAGATCTGGTCGCGGATCGCCAGGATGCAGAAGATTGCCTCGACCGCGCCCGCCGCCCCCAGCAGGTGGCCGATCGAGGACTTGGTCGAGGACATCACCGCATTGCCCGCGTGTTCGCCCAGCAGGCGCTCCACGGCCGCAAGCTCGATGGTGTCGGCCATGGTCGAGGTGCCGTGGGCGTTGATATAGTCGATCCGGTCCGGCGTCAGCCCGGCATTCTTCAGCGCGGCCTCCATGGCGCGATAGCCGCCATCCCCATCCTCGCTGGGTGCGGTGATGTGATAGGCATCGCCCGACAGGCCATAGCCCAGCACCTCGGCATAGATCCTGGCGCCGCGCGCCTTGGCATGTTCGTATTCCTCCAGCACGACGATGCCGGCACCTTCGCCCATGACGAAACCGTCGCGGTCGGCGTCATACGGGCGGCTGGCCGCCTGCGGGTCGTTGTCGCGCTTGGTTGACAGCGCCTTGCAGGCGTTGAAGCCCGCGATCCCGATCTCGCTGATCGGGCTCTCCGCGCCACCCGCGATCATCACGTCGGCATCGCCATAGCGGATCAGCCGCGCCGCGTCGCCGATGGCATGGGAGCCGGTCGAACAGGCCGTGACAACCGCGTGGTTCGGCCCCTTGAACCCATAGCGGATCGACACCTGCCCCGAGATCAGGTTGATCAGCGCGCCTGGGATAAAGAAAGGCGACACGCGCTTGGGCCCGCGCTCCTTGATCAGCACGGCCGTTTCGGCGATGGAGGTCAGCCCGCCGATGCCCGACCCGATCATGACGCCCGTGCGCAACCGGCCTTCCTCGTCCTCCGGCATCCAGCCGGCATCCAGCACCGCCTGATGGGCCGCGGCGACGCCATACAGGATAAAGTCATCGACCTTGCGCCGGTCCTTGGGCTCCATCCAGTCGTCGGGGTTGAAGGTGCCGTCGCTGCCGTCGCCGAAGGGGATCTCGCAGGCGTATTTCGTCACCACGTCCTTGGGGTCGAACCGGGTGATGCGCCCTGCCCCGGACTTGCCGGCCAGCAGCCTGTCCCACGTCGCCTCGACGCCCGAAGCGAGCGGCGAGACCATCCCCAGTCCGGTGACAACAACCCTGCGCATCGGCATTTCCTTCAACTGCTCTTGATTTCAGCCGTGATACACGCGGGCCGCGCACCGCGCAACGTCACGAACGCGCGACAACAGGGCCGTCCGCGACAACCTGCCCCAATCCCTGCGGCAGCGTTCAGACAAGGCCCTCGGCGCGGAACCGGGCCAGGATGTCCTGCTGGGGGCGTGCGCCGACATGGGCGATGACTTCGGCCGCCGCGATGCAGCCCATGCGGCCCGCGACCTGCAGCGGCAGACCCTGCGCCAGGCCATAGATCAGGCCAGCCGCGAACTGGTCGCCCGCGCCCGTCGCGTCCACCGGAACAATGCGCTGCACAGGTGCGGTCACGCGCTCGGTGCCCCGGATCAGGATCGCATCCTCACCCGAGCGGGTGCATATCACCGTGCCGCAATCCGCGACTGCCAGGCGCAATGCCTCCTCCAGATCCTCGACCTGATAAAGCGACTGCCATTCGTGGACGTTGCCGATCACGTAATCCATCTGTCCGGCCACCAACTGACGAAAGTCGTCGCGGTGGCGATCGACGCAGAACGGGTCCGACAGCGCGATGCCGGCTTGCCCGTCCACGCGGTGGATCTGGGCGGCAGCCTTCAGGAACGCCTCCTTCCCCTTCGGCTTGTCGAACAGATAGCCCTCGAGGAACAGCCAGCCAGCGCCCTCGAACACCGCCGGATCGACCTCGTCGGGCCCCAGTTCGGCCGAGATGCCCAGATAGGTGTTCATCGACCGCTCGCCGTCGGGCGTCACAAAGATGATCGTGCGCGAACTGGGCAGATCGCCCCCTGCGACCGGCGAATTCACGAAGCGCGTTCCCGCCCCTTCGGTCTGGCGGGCGTAAAGACGGCCGATCTCGTCATCAGCCACGCAGCCGATGAAGGCGGTGCGCAGCCCCAGCCCGCCGATCCCGGCAAGCGTGTTGGCCACGCTGCCGCCCGCGACCATCCGCGCCTCTGCCCGCCGGTCCGAGTGATCGTCCGCCTGCGCGGCCATCAGGAACTCGGACCGTTCGCGATCAACCAGCTGCATGATGCCCTTGGTGATGCCCAGCTGGTCCAGCCGTGCCTCCTCGGTGGGCGCGATGATGTCCATGACGGCATTGCCGATGCCGATCACGTAAGGGGTGGTCATGCGGTCTTCTCCTCATAGGGGCACAGGTCGCGGATCGGGCAGATCCCGCAGCGCGGCTTGCGCGCCTGACAGATATAGCGGCCATGCAGGATCAGCCAGTGATGCGCATGGGTCTGGAAACGGGCCGGGACGTTGTCCTCGATGGCGCGCTCCACCTCGTCGACATCGCGGCCTGGCGCGATCCGCGTCCGGTTGCCGACGCGGAAGATGTGCGTGTCGACGGCCTGCGCGGGATGTCCGAAGGCGCAGGACAACACCACATTGGCCGTCTTGCGGCCCACCCCCGGCAAGCGCATCAGGGCGGCGCGGCTGTCGGGAACCTCGCCTCCGAACTCGTCAACCAGCAGGCGCGACAGGGCGATCACGTTCTTGGCCTTTTGCCGGAACAGGCCCACGGTCTTGATATGCTCGGTCACGCCCTCGACCCCCAGGTCCAGCATCTTCTGGGGCGTGTCCGCCACGGCGAACAGGCCGCGCGTGGCCTTGTTCACGCCGACATCAGTCGCCTGCGCCGACAGCGCCACGGCCACGACCAGCGTGAAGGGGTTCACGAATTGCAGTTCGGTTTCCGGATGCGGATTGGCGCTGGCCAGCCGCTGAAAGATCGCGACCTGGTCGGCAAAGGGCAACGGAGGGGGCGGACGTCGGGAAAGGGCCATGACCCGCTTTTGACCGCCCCGTTCCC
>VGDE01000161.1 GCA_016869875.1 Alphaproteobacteria bacterium | reverse complement strand
ATCGGAGTGCTGGAGCCTTGGATGAGTGGGCCCGCCGGCGGCGGCGCAATGATGCTGTGGCACACCGAGGCCGCGCGTGCCGAAGCGGTCTTCTATGGAATGCGGGCACCGGGTGCTCTGGATCCCGCTGACTACCCGCTGGCAGGTACGGGCAAGGCCGGCGATTTGTTCCCTTGGGACACGGTCAAGGATGACCGCAACCTCCGCGGCGCGACCGCAGTCGCAGTGCCGGGCGTCGTGGATGGCATCGGGCAGGCTCATGCCCGTTACGGCCGCATGCCTTGGCACGATCTGCTGGCACCGGCCGTCGAGCTGGCACGAGAAGGGCTACAGGTCGATTGGTATGCGGCGCTGATGATCGCCTCGGCAACGCGTGGACTGGCCGCCGATCCGGACGCGGCGGCCCTATTTCTCGAAGATGGGCAGTGGCCGCCTGTGGCGGGCTGGACCAGCACCGTCACCAAAACCTTGCCAATGGACGCCATGGCCACGACCTTGGCCGAACTGGCTGCAAAGGGCGCCCGAGAGTTCTATGATGGAGACGTGGGTGCGGCGCTGGCGGCAGACGTACAGGCCAAGGGCGGCAGCCTCAGCCATGACGACCTGCGCGCCTACCGAGCCGAGCTTCAAACGCCGCTCAGCTTCTTGCGCGGGCAGGCGACGTTCCATGTCACGCCGCGTCTGACGGCCGGACCCACCTTCCGCGATGTCCTAACGATGCTGCCCCCGCTGGCGGGTCAGCCCGGTGGAACTGCGTTCGTCGCCTATGCCGATGCGCTGCGGGATGCCTATGTCAAACGGCTGGAAGGGATGGGGGACGATGGCGAGTCTCCGTCGCAGCCCGGCTGCACCACACATTTCTCGATCGTTGACCTCGATGGGAACATGGTGTCGATGACGCAGACATTGCTGTCGGCCTTCGGCGCGCATGTGGTCTCTCCGTCCACAGGGCTGCTGCTGAACAACGGCATCATGTGGTTCGACCCCGTACCCGGACGTGCGAATTCTTTGGCACCCGGAAAGCGCTGCCTGATGAACGTCTGCCCGGTCATCGGCGAGGTCCGCGATCGCCGCTTTGCCTTCGGTGCCTCGGGCGGACGCAAGATTGTCGGGGCGGTGGCACAGCTGTCTTCCTTTGTCGCCGATTTCGGCATGGATCTGGAAGGCGCCTTTCATCACGGGCGCATCGACATGTCCGGCGGCGATGCTGTCACGGCCGATGATGCACTGCCCGAAGCCGTCCATGCGGCGCTGGCGGAACATCATCCGACGACGCGCTTTCGCCGCACTGTCTTTCCTTATGCCTTTGCCTGCCCGGCCGGTGTGATGCGCGACGGCGTCACGAACACTGGCTGTACCGAGATCATGTCGCCCTGGGGCGACGCCATTGCCGAACCGGAGTTCCATTCATGACCCGTGATGCCGCCCTTGCCGCCGCTGAACGCTATTTCGACAGCGGGGCGTTCCAGACCGAGCTTGCATCTCTGGTAGAATATCCCACCGAAAGCCAGAATCCGGATCAGCGGCCTGAACTTTATCGGTATCTTGAGCAGGCCATGCTGCCACGCCTCGAGGATCTGGAGTTCGTCTGCGCGATCCACGACAACCCCGACCCCCGAGGTGGGCCGCTGCTGGTGGGCAAGCGCATCGAGGACCCTGCCCTGACCACGGTCCTGACCTATGGGCACGGCGACGTCATCCGCGCCCAGACCAAACAGTGGCGTCAAGGGCTTCATCCCTTTCGGCTGATCGAGGAAGGCGACCGCCTCTATGGTCGCGGCACGGCGGACAACAAGGTGCAGCATCTCATCAACATCGCGGGGCTGGAGGCCGTCATCAGCGCGCGCGGCAAGCTGGGCTTCAACGTCAAGATCGTGATCGAGATGTCAGAGGAGACCGGCTCCTCGGGCCTGCCCGAGTTCTTCGAGGCACACAAGCATGATCTGGCTGCGGATGTCCTGATTGCATCCGACGGCCCTCGGCTTCAGCCCGACGTGCCGACGATCTTCATGGGATCGCGCGGTGGCGTGACCTTTGATCTGCTTTTGGACCTGCGGGACGGAGCTCACCACTCCGGCAACTGGGGCGGCCTTCTGGCGGATCCCGTGATGATCCTTGCCCATGCGCTGACCACGATCTGTGACCGGCGCGGCCAGATCAAGGTGCCGGAATGGCGTCCGGACAGCCTGACACCGCCGATCCGCGAAGCCCTGAAGGGGCTGCCCATCGAAGACTTGAACGGCCCTTTGGTGGATCATGACTGGGGCGAGGAGAACCTGAGCCCCGCCGAGCGCGCCTATGGCTGGAACAGCTTTGCCATCCTTGCAACAACCGCCGGAGTGCCTGAGGCTCCTGTCAACGCGATCGCCGCCAAGGCGCGTGCGACCTGCCAGTTGCGCTACGTGGTGGGGACCGATCCCGAGGATATTCTGCCGGCACTGCGGCGCCATCTCGACGCAAACGGGTTTGAGGATGTGCAGATCATTCCGCACGACCGCGGTTTCTTCCGAGCCACTCGCCTTGATCCCGACCACGAATGGGTTCGTTTCACGGCGGCGTCCATTGAGGAAACGGCGGGCAAGCCTCTCCACATCCTCCCGAACCTCGCAGGTTCCTTGCCCAATGACAGTTTTACCGACATCCTCGGCCTTCCGACGGTCTGGGTGCCGCATTCTTACCGCGGTTGTTCGCAACATGCGCCGAATGAGCACGTGTTGAAACCGGTGTGCAGAGACGCCCTTCGCGTTATGGCGGGGCTCTGGTGGGATGTGGGCAGCGACAAAGCTCTGCAGTACATCTCTGGAGGACGGTGAGGCTGCCCTAGGGGACTTCTCGTCCATGAAAGTTAACTTTGCAGCTTGGGACCGGCTTTTGGCTAACAGGGTTGAGCAAAGGATCTTTGGCTGCTTGGACAGGTGAAGGTTCAGGGGTGTGCCGGTAAAGAGCCACCTGAGGCCGAAGCTCACAGTGCCCGCTGCGGGTCTGCCGCGAGGCCGGCAATCCCGCCGCGCCAGCCTCCGCTAACCACGGGCCTGCTCCCGTAGTGTTCTCACCTGTTCCGTTGTCAGATAGCAACTCTCGTCCGGGCCGTTTTCCCCCTGCCAGCGGCCGGTAGCCGTTCGCGTCGATGAGCCGAACACACCATCCGCCCGCTCCGTCAGATAACCCAAGTCAATAAGCTGCTGCTGGATGTCAGCGCGCTCGCTCGGGGTCAGGCCCAGCAGGTCCTCGTCTATGGCGGCCGCTCAGCCTCCTGCCGCCTCTGACCCCCGTGCTTCGGCATCCGTATGCAGCGCTGGCCGGATCTGATGCTGTAGACGCCCCCCGACGGCCTCTTTGTGCCATGGTGGGTTTGTTTTTATTCCACATTGGGAGGCGTCGATGAGCGGAGTAAGTATGGTCGGGCTCGATCTCGCGAAGCATGTGTTCCAGGTCCACGGCGCGGATGCGCTCGGCCGTCCAGTGCTCCGCAAGCGGCTGCGTCGGGGACAGGTGCTGTAGTTCTTCAGTCAGCAGCCGCGCTGTATCGTGGCGATGGAGGCCTGTTCCAGCGCGCACTTTTGGGGCCGGGAACTTGCCAGGCTGGGCCACGAGGTGCGATTGATCCCGCTGGCCTACGTCAAGCCTTTCGAGAAGCGCCAAAAGAACGACATGGCGGATGCTGAAGCCATTTTGTGAAGCCGCGCAGCGTCCGATGATGCGGTTCGTTGCGCTGAAGAGCGAGGAGACGCAAGGCGCGGCTGCGGTGTTTCGGGTGCGCGAGTTGCTGATCCGGCAACGAACGCAGGCGATCAATGCCTTGCGAGGACACATGGCCGAGTTTGGCGAAGTGGTTCCGCAGGGGGCTGTGAATGCCCGCCGTCTCACTGCGCTGATCGCGGCGGAAAGCAGTGCTCTTCCCGCAGCGATGCGGACCAGCTTGTCTGTCCTGGTGAGTATGCTCCTTCAACTCGAGGAGAAGATCGCTGAGCTGGACGCCGAAATCGCGCGTCGCGCCCGTGAGAACGAGACCGCGCGGCGCCTGATGACGATCCCGGGCATCGGCCCTCTGATCGCAACGGCACTGGCCACCTTGGCGCCGCCGCCCGAGATGTTCCGCCGCGGCCGGGATTTTGCGGCGTGGGTTGGCCTCACTCCCCGGCAGCACTCCACTGGCGGCAAGCAACGTCTCGGTGCGACGACCAGAATGGGAGAACGATCCTTGCGACGGCTGCTGATCATTGGCGCCAACAGCATCGTTGGCTGGGGGAGGCGCAAGGGAGCGACTGCCGGGACGTGGCTGGCCAGCATGACCGCGCGCAAGCCCCCGATGCTCGTGCGGGTGGCGCTGGCAAACAAGATGGCGCGCATAGTTTGGGCGCTGATGACCAAAGGCGGCGTCTACCGAGCTCCGGCCGCGGCGGTGTAAACCGAAAGGCAGCTGCGAGGGCGTCGGAGCACAAGAGGACAGAGGACAGGAGCGGTATGGCGCAACGGTCGTGAGACAGGATCGGGAAAACCAGATTGCGACAGGGTGCCTTTGAGCACGCGGCTGTGAGTTGGACCCGATCTTCGAACACCATGCGGGCCCGCGGCAGATGAATGGCCGCATCATGAGGCCGGACACATGTCAGAACCCGACAATGCGCTCCAATCCGGTCCAAAATTTCCTCTTGCGCAAGGGGCGTCTACACATGTCGCAAATTTTTGGCAGGTTTGCGCCAGAAGGATAAGGGTGGGCGCGAGATCGGCCGTTCTGAGAGGGAAGAGCAATGGGCGTATCATTCAAAGAAGCTCATTTTCCCAAGGACATCATTCTGCACGCCGTCTTCTGTCTCACTGCGCTACGGGGTATCTTACCGCGATCTCGAGGAGATCATGGCCGAGCGCGGTGTCACGGTCGATCATGCCACACTCAACAGGTGGGTGGAGCGCTATGCTGGTCAGGTGGCCGAGGATGCGCGTCGCCGCAAGCGGCCCGCTGACAGATCATGGCGCATGGATGAGACCTACATCAAGGTGAAAGGAGAATGGGTTTATCTCTACCGGGCCGTGGACAAGTTCGGAAAAACCCTGGACTTCCTGCTGTCGAAGCGACGGAACAAGCCGGCAGCCATCAAGTTCTGGGCTCGGGCGATGGAGGTGAACGGCCTGCCGCGAAAGATCGTGATCGACAAGAGCGCCGCCAACACCAAAGGTATCAAGGTATCAAGGTATCAAGGTATCAAGGTATCAAGGTATCAAGGTATCAAGGTATCAAGGTATCAAGGTATCAAGGTATCAAGGTATCAGGGTATCAAGGTATCAAGGATATCAACCGGATGTTGAAGCGCTTCGGCTGCCCGGTCCCGATCGAGATGGTGCGGATCAAGTATCTCAACAATCTCGTCGAGCAGGACCATCGCTTCATCAAGCGCCGGGTGAGGCCGATGCTGGGCTTCAAGAGCTTCACGGCAGCCGCATCGACCATTGCAGGCATCGAGCTGGTGAACATGATCCGCAAGGGCCAGTTCAGACCAGAGCTACGCCCATTTCGGCAGTTCTGTCAGCTAGCCGCCTGAAGCCGAGGAAGTCGCTGACCCCATCTGCCCCGCCGTACGGTTTGCGACAGAACCCTGCAAACGGCTGCGTCGGGGACAGGTGCTGGAGTTCTTCAGTCAGCAGCCGCGCCGTGGACTTGGAACACATGCTTCGCGAGATCGAGCCCGACCATACTCACTTCGCTCATCGACGCCTCCCAATGTGGAATAAAAACAAAACACACCATGGCACAGAGGGGCCGTCGGGGGGCGTCTACAGCATCACAGCCCTACAGCCTAATGCCCTTGCAGGCGCGAAATTAGCCCGAGACGTTGCACAATCACGCCAGAACGGGATCGCCGCAGCAAAATACAGGCGCATGGTTGCCATTTCCTCAGCTTTGGCCAACACAGACAGTGCAAGGATCCGGTGCTTCAGATCGAAGGACAGCCCATGACCACATCCGCTTATGATCCCGGCGCCGAAGGCGCGCGCATGGACTACTCCGGGGCAATGTCCTATGGCGACTACCTGCGCCTTGACGGCCTCCTGTCCCAGCAGGCCCCGCAAAGCGACAAGCATGACGAGATGCTGTTCATCATCCAGCACCAGACCAGCGAGTTGTGGATGAAGCTAGCGCTGTTCGAACTGAATGCGGCGCGCGAGGCGCTGATCCGGCAGGACACGCCCGCCATGTTCAAGCAGCTGGCACGCATCGCGCGTATCTTTGAACAGCTCAACAGCGCGTGGGACGTGCTCCGCACCATGACGCCTGCAGAATACGCGCAATTCCGCGACGCGCTTGGACCGTCGTCGGGGTTTCAATCGCATCAGTACCGCATGATCGAGTTCGTGCTGGGAAACCGCAACCCCAACATGCTCAAGCCCCACGGCCATCATCCGCAGATGCACCAGATGCTGATCGACGAGTTGAAGCGTCCCAGCTTTTATGATGAAGCGGTCCGGTTTCTGTTTCTAACGCTTGACGGCACCACGGATGCGATGCCGGCGCCGCAACTGGAGGGCCCGCACAGGGCCATGCCGCAGATCCAGGCGCAGTGGAGGCGGGTGTACCGGGATGTGTCGGCGCATTGGACGCTTTACGAACTGGCCGAAAAGCTTGTCGACATCGAGGACTATTTCCGGCGCTGGCGTTTCAACCACGTGACGACGGTGGAGCGGGTGATCGGCTTCAAGCGGGGAACCGGCGGCACGGGGGGCGTGTCCTATCTTCGGCGCATGCTGGAAGTAGAGCTGTTCCCCGAAATCTGGAACCTGCGGAGCGAACTGTAAGGACATGCCGATGACCCTTCCCAGAAAACACCTGTTCGACCTGCCCGAAGGGGTTCTCTACCTGGACGGAAATTCGCTTGGTGCCATGCCGGTCGCCGCGGCGGACCGGGCAACCCGCGTGATTCGAGACGAATGGGGCCACGAACTGATCAAGGCGTGGAACAGTGCCGACTGGATCAGCCTGCCCAAGCGGGTGGGCGACCGGATCGGGCGGCTGATTGGAGCGCCTGAAGGCTCGGTAGCGACGGGCGACACCTTGTCGATCAAGGTTTATCAGGCGCTGGCCGCTGCGATGCGGATGCAGCCCCACCGCCGCGTGATCCTGTCCGACAGCGGCAACTTTCCGTCCGACCTTTATATTGCACAAGGCTTGGCAGACCTGGTTGGACAAGGATGGGAACTGCGCACACCAGCCCCGGAGGATGTTGCGGATGCCATCAACGACAGTGTGGCCATTGTCATGCTGACTCATGTCGATTATCGGACCGGCCGCCTGCACGACATGAAGGCCATCACGCGGCAGGCTCAAGCGGCAGGGTCCATCATGATCTGGGATCTGGCTCACAGTGCGGGGGCGGTTCCGGTTGACTTGGCCGCCTGCGGCGCCGAATTTGCCGTGGGCTGTTCCTACAAGTATCTGAACGGCGGGCCGGGCGCGCCCGCCTTCATCTATGTGCGGCCTGATCTTGTGCTTGAGGTTCAACCCGCGCTGGCAGGTTGGATGGGGCACGAAGCCCCCTTCGCGATGAGCCATACTTATCAGCCGGCCATGTCCACGGAACGGCTGCGGGTCGGGACGCCGCCCATTTTGCAACTGTCCGTTTTGGATGCGGCGCTTGATGTCTGGGACGGCTTGGACATGGACAGTGTGCGGTCCGCTTCGATCGCTCTGTCAGAGGCCTTTGTCGCCGAAGTGTCCCGGCTCTGCCCCGACCTGCGCTTGGCCTCGCCGGTCGATCCGCATCAGCGTGGCTCTCAGGTGTCATTTGCGTTCGAGGACGGCTATGCCGTGATCCAGGCCCTGATCGAGCGCGGTGTGATCGGCGATTTCCGCGCCCCCGATATCATGCGCTTCGGTTTCACGCCCCTCTACCTGGACAACAACGATGTCATGCAGGCGGCAAGCATTGTCGGCGAGGTGATCAAATCCGGTATCTGGCGCGAGCAGCGCTTCCAGACAAGGGCGAAGGTGACCTGATCGTAGAGGATCCCGAGGCTGCGTTCAGTTGCCAAAGGATAACATGCCAGGGGCATCGTTCCGTGTGCCGTCCGCGACATCCGCAGCAATGGGTGTGTTCTTCCAGGTTCAGTCGCAAACCGTACGGCAGGGCGCATGAGGTCAGCAACTTCCTCGGCTTCAGGCGGCTAGAGCGTGTTGCGGTTTTCCCGATTCAGGATACCCCTGTGGCTTGATCTGTGATTCCCTGCCTGCATGACAGGTGGAGGGATGATATGGGCAGACCGCATCCTATGGCACTCCG
>VGDE01000160.1 GCA_016869875.1 Alphaproteobacteria bacterium | reverse complement strand
ACGTGGTGCCATCCATGTAGTCGCGCATCAGGTCAAAGACCGACCAGGTGGCAAAGCACTTCAGCGCCAGCAGCGCCCTGGCCCCCGACGCCTCGCGCAGCCACGCGACCTTTTCCATGTTGGCGCGCAGGCGGGCCATGTCGATCAAATAATGGGGTGTCTGCAGCGGCGTCATTGGCAAACCTTCGGATCGGGAGCGCGCAGGGCCGCGCGGCACGGAACCGGCATATAGCCGCGCCCCCCGCTTTTCGCAAGAAACCATGACGGATTGGTGACGCGGCGACAGGTCTAGCCCGTGGCGGCGTCCTCCGCGATCCGCGCCCCAAGGCGGCGCAGCTCGCGCTTGACCAGTTCCAGTTCAGCCCGCAGCGCGGTGATCTCTGCAATCAGGTCATGATCCAGCGGGCGGCCCGCCGTCACGGGCAGCCGCGCCAGCAGCAGCGCTCCGGCTCCGGTGGCGCTGCCCTCCGCTCCGTCGTCGGCCTGCAGCAGCAGCGTCTGCACCCCGTCGGACAAAGCCTCGCCCGGAAGATCGACCTCGACCAGCCAGGCTTTGGGACCATCGGCAGTCAGACGGGCCTCGGCCAGCACCTCGCCCTGATGGACCAGAACAATCCGCGCGGGTGGCGTCTCCGCCCCGGTGACGCGACCATGCCACAAGCCGCCCTTCAAGCCGTGGTTTTCGAACTGCAGCATCAGGGCCTCCTCAGATCTGCGCACGCGGGTGACGGGACAGGATGACATCCCGCAGCGCAACGGCGTTCATCTGCGGCGCCTCGAAGATCACGTCCAGCCAAGCCTTGTCGACGGTGCGCGGCGACAGCTGCGCATAGCCCAGGTCAAACTCGACGATGCGGTGGCAGTGCCGGCCGGCGATGGGATCGCCCATCTGCCGCAGGATCGTTTCGGTGTTGGGGCCCTGCTGGACATTCAGCCGCGCATAAACGGTGATGGCACGTTCGGACTGCAGGGTCGCCTCGAGGCGGATGATGTGATGGCCGGCCATCTGGTCCAGCGATTCGGGCGGCAGGGTCAGGGAATAGGACAGGAAGCTGCCGGTAAAGCCCATCACCTCCAGCTGCAGGCCGTAATCGGCCAGGTCGGTGGCCTTGCGGTTGCGGACCTGGCGCAGGATCAGGGCACGTTCCCGGCAGTCGTGAAACAGCGTGACCTCGTCGGACAGCCATTTCCCGGTGGCGGGCGCCACAAGGGCGGGGTCAGGGCTTTGCACCCGCAGCACCTGGGGCCGCCAGCGCCAGTCGGTGCCCGCCGGCAGATGCATCCGCGCCAGCGAATTGCGGCTGATCGAGGCGCGGCTGTCGGCCAGGTGCAAAAGGCGCGACAGTGTCTGCTGCAGATCGCGCGCCTCGTGGCGCAACCCTTCGGGCACCGCGGAGGAACGGCGCAGGCTGCCCGACAGGATGGCGTTCCACTGCCGCGCGGCCGCCGTCCTGATGCGCCGGGCCAGCCAGCCTGTCTCGCGGGCCATCAGTTTCGCCCTGCCGGCAGACCGGATGCGGCGTGGCGCGGCACCGGCCGTGTGCCCGAATGGCTGCACTGCATCCCGACCGGCTTGCCGCTGCGATAGATCATTCGGACATCCCCTTGCGCGATGCCGCCGGGATAAACCGGGACGGCCGCAGGAACAAGCCTTGTGCAACCGCCGGGCGATCCACGGTGGCGCGGCCGCCTCAGGCCGTCAGCGCATCCAGCCGGGCGGCGCAGATGAAGTCGTTCCGGGTCAATCCCTTGGCCTCATGGGTCGTGAAGGTCACGGTGCAGTACCCCCAGCCAAAGGCGATGTCGGGATGGTGGCCCTGCTTGTTGCCCAACCAGGCCGCCAGGTTGGCCATCTCGACCGCCTTGGCAAAGCCCTTGAACTCGAACCGGCGGCTGATCTCCTTGCCGGTATGGGACAGGGTCCAGCCGGACAGCTGGTCCATCATCACGCGCGCCTCGTCCAGGGACAGGGGCGCGATGCCACCCTGGCAGGGCTCGCAGGTTCCGGTAGCCAGATCGTTGTCGTTCATCGCATCACTCCTCAGGCGGCATCCTTGGGCGGATATTTCGGTTCATGCAGTCCCAGGGCGCGGGCCGCGGCGATGTCAGCCAGCAGGTCGCGCCGGGCGGCGGCAAACAGGTCGTCCAGATCGTTTATCACGAAATAGAGCGGCTGGTGGATGTCGATGCGATACGGGGTGCGCAGGATGTCGATGACATCGAACGGCCGATGCTCGGGCTGGCCCGAGATGGCCCAGGGCAGTTCGGTCACTGAACTGGCCAGTCCCGAACCCAGGGCCTTCAGCTCGTCCCCCTCGCGCATCAGCCCGAACTCGATCGAGAACCAGTAAAGCCGGATCAGCCAGCTGTAATCGGCCTTGTCGCAGCGGGTGCCGGCCTCTCCGATGGCCTGGCTGAAGGCCGCAAAGGCCGGATCTGTCAGCAGGGGCGTATGACCGAAGATCTCGTGAAAGATGTCCGGCTCCTCGATATAGTCGAAATGCTTGCGCTTGCGGATAAAGCTGGCCGCCGGAAAGGCGCGGTCGGCCAGCATGCCAAAGAACCTGCCGAACCCGATCAGAGCAGGCACCGGCTCGACCCGCCAGCCGGTCAGCCGGCCAAGGCTGGCTGAAACGTCGGGACACTGCGGCACGCGATCCCGCGGCAGGTCCAGCAGGTCAAGTCCACGCAGATAGGGCGCCGCCATGTGACGCCGCACCGCGGGCAGCTGTTGGGCCACAAGATCGCGCCAGACGGCGTTTTCCTCGTCATCATAGGCAATGAAGCCAGCCGCATCGGGATGCTTGGCCTGGTACTCGGTCGATTTTGGCATGATGGTTCCTCCTCTCCTCCGAGAATCAGACTACCGCATCCTGTGGAAAATCCTTTTCGATCTGGCGCGCTTCCTGCCAAGATGCGGCAAGTCTTGCCCGCGATGGGCCGGCACAGGAAACACCATGCCCCAGTTGGACGACACGGACCGCCGCATCCTGCGCCTGCTGCAACAGGACTGCACGATCTCGACTCAGGCCCTGGCCGAGGCAACGGGCCTGTCCACCTCGCCTGCCTGGCGCCGCCTGCGCCGCCTGATCGAGGGCGGGGTGATCGAGCGCCAGGTGGCGCTGGTGCCCCTTCAGCAGGCGGGGCTGCACGCGATGGCTTATGTCCAGGTCTCGTTGCTGGACCACACCGAGGCGACGCTGACGCGGTTCGACCGCTTCGTGCAGACCGAGGATCAGGTCGTGGAATGCGCGACCATCACCGGCACCTCGGACTATCAGCTCAAGATCGTCGCCCGCGACCCCGAGGGGCTGGAACATTTCCTGATGCGCCGAATGCTGCCCCTGGGGATCATCCGCAGCACGGTGACGCATTTCGTGCTGCGCCAGACGAAATACACGACCGCCCTTCCCTTGGGATCACAAGAGCGGCGAGGCCAGCGCCAGCAGGTTGTTGCGCAGCCGGCGCCAGGACGTCCAGGCGCGCACCTCGTCCAGCGTGATCTCGTGGGCGCGGGCAACATAGCTGTCCTGCCGCGCATCCAGGGTGGCCACCACCTCGGGATCAAAGACGCCCATGCTGACCTCGTAGTTCAGCTCGAAGCTGCGGCGGTCCAGGTTCGCGCTGCCGATCATCGCCATGCGCCCGTCCACCGTCATGATCTTGGAATGCAGCAGGCCTTCATCGAACAGCATCAGCCGCACCCCCGCCGCCAGCAGCCCATAGTAAAAGCCCTGGCTGGTCGCGCCGACGATCAGGCTGTCGTTGCGGGCGGGCAGGATCATCGTCACCTCGACCCCGCGCCGGGCCGCCGCCCGGATGGCGGCATCCAGCGCCGCGTCGGGGACGTAATAGGGGGTGGTGATCACCACCCGCTCGCGCGCAGCATGCAGCATGCCGCACAGGCAGTCGGACACGCTGCCCGCCCGCAGGTCGGGGCCGGTCGCCACCACCTGCGCCACCGTTCCCGCCCCCGCGACAGGGGGAACCGCCTGCAGCATGTCGCCCAGATCGCGTCCAGTATAGCTCATCCAGTCGCCCAGAAAGACCGCCTGCAGCTGGCGCACGACGGGTCCTTCGGCCGCGACCAGGATGTCCACCCAAGGGGCGAAGCGGGCCTTCACGGCAAAGGCCATGTCGGCGCAGTTGCGGCTGCCGGTAAAGGCGATGCGGTTGTCGATCACCAGGATCTTGCGGTGGTTGCGCAGGTCCAGCCGCTGGAACAGGAGGCTGATGAAGGGCAGGCCCCAGGGAAAGGCCGTCACGCATTCTGCCCCGCCCTGCTGCATCCGTTCCCACAGTTCCGACCGGACGAGTGCGCGGGAACCCAGCGCATCCACGATCACGCGGCACTGCACGCCCCGCGCCTCGGCGCGGCAGATGGCATCGGCGATCTTGGTGCCACTGGTGTCCGGCAGCCAGATGTAGAACAGCACATGCACATGATCGCGCGCCTGATCGATCGCATCCACCAGACGGTCAATGGCGGCATCCGACTCTTCCAGCAGGCGCAGGCGGTTGCCGGTCAGCGCGGCCATCCCACCCACCGCGGCATTGGCCGCCACGACGGGGCGGGCCTCGTCGGGCACCTCGGCAGCGCTGGCGGGGCTGGCAAGACGCAACCCGGTCAGGCGGTCGCGCACGTCGGCCATGCGCTGAACCTCGGCCTGCTTCATGCGCACCTCGCCGAACAGCAGATAGGCGGCGATGCCCACAAGGGGAACGGCCTCGACGACCATGATCCAGGCCAGCCGCACCGAGGGCTCGACCCGGGGCCGCAGCAGGACGCGGGCGATGATCGCCAGCGACACCGAGGTATGCATGAAAAAGAACAGCGTGGCCCACATGGCGGGCATCATCCGTGCCTGCCGGGGCAATTGCAATTCCCTGCGTCGCGGCCTATCTGGGGCGGGAAACAGCCAAGGCCATTCGCGATGAACTGGATCACGAACTACGTCCGCCCGCGCATCAACTCGCTGTTCTCGCGCCGCGAGGTGCCCGAGAATCTGTGGACCAAATGCCCGGAATGCGGGACGATGCTGTTCCACCGCGAACTGGCGGACAACCTGAACGTCTGCACCAACTGCGACCACCACATGGCGATCACGCCGCGCGACCGCTTTGCCGTCCTGTTCGACGGCGGCGCCTTTGTCGAGGTCAAGGTCCCCGAGCCGATCGCGGACCCTCTGCAGTTCCGCGACCAGAAGAAATATCCCGACCGGATGAAGGCCGCGCAGAAGTCCACCGGCGAGAAGGAGGCGATGCTGGTCGGCGAGGGCGAGATCGGGCGCACGCCCGTCATCGTCGCGGCCCAGGACTTCAGCTTCATGGGCGGGTCGATGGGCATGTATGTCGGCAACGCCATCATCGCGGCCGCGCAGCGCGCGATCGAGACGGGCAAGCCGCTTGTGCTGTTCTCGGCCGCGGGCGGCGCCCGCATGCAGGAGGGCATCCTGTCGCTGATGCAGATGCCCCGCACGACGGTCGCGGTCGAGATGCTGCGCGACGCGGGCATTCCCTATATCGTCGTGCTGACCCATCCGACGACCGGCGGCGTCACGGCCAGCTATGCCATGCTGGGCGACATCCACATCGCCGAGCCGAACGCCCTGATCTGCTTTGCCGGGCCGCGCGTGATCGAGCAAACGATCCGCGAAAAGCTGCCCGAGGGCTTTCAGCGGGCCGAGTACCTTCTGGAACACGGCATGCTGGACCGCGTCACCCATCGCAAGCAGCTGCGGGACGAGCTGATCTCGATCCTGCGGATGCTGGGCGGCCTGCCGGCCCCGACGCGGGCCGACCTGCCTGCGCCTGTCGAGGCAGAGGTCCCGCCCGAGCCGGCCAAGGCCGACTGAAGTTCCAGGTTGTTGAAACACCCCCGGTGATCCGGGGCTGCCCCGGCGGTGCCCACATGAGCCAATCCGATGCCATTCTTGCACGCCTGATGGCGCTGCATCCCAAGGTGATCGACCTGTCGCTGGACCGGATGCACCGGCTGCTGGCCGCGCTTGGTCACCCCGAGCGGCGCATCCCCCCGGTCATCCACATCGCCGGTACCAACGGCAAGGGCAGCACGCAGGCCATGATCCGCGCCGGGCTTGAGGCCGGAGGGGCGCGCGTGCATGCCTATACCTCGCCGCATCTGGCACATTTCCACGAACGCATCCGCCTGGGCGGCACGCTGATCCCCGAACCCGAGCTGGCGGCGGTGCTGGAGGAATGCGAGGCCGCCAATGACGGCCAGCCCATCACCTTCTTCGAGATCACGACCGCCGCCGCCTTTCTGGCATTTTCGCGCGGCCCCGCCGATTACACCCTGCTCGAGGTGGGTCTGGGCGGCCGGTTGGATGCCACGAACGTGATCGACCAGCCGCGCCTGACGGTCATCACGCCTGTCTCGATCGACCATACCCAGTATCTGGGCGAGACGCTGCCGCTGATCGCCGCGGAAAAGGCCGGGATCATCAAGCCCCGCGTCCCCGTCGTCATCGGCCCCCAGCAGGACGAGGCACTGCGGGTGATCGAGGCCCGTGCCCAGGGCCTGACGGCCCCCATCGTGGCGCATGGCCAGCACTGGATGATCCAGACCGACCGCGGCGGCATGGTGTTCCAGGACGATCACGGGTTGTGGGACCTGCCGCTGCCGAACCTGATCGGCCCGCATCAGGTCCAGAACGCCGGAACCGCGCTGGCAGCCCTGCGGGCGCTTGGCGCGACCGAGGCGCAGGCCCATGCGGCCGTCACCCGCGCCGAATGGCCTGCGCGCATGCAGCGCCTGCGCCGCGGTCCCCTGGTCGATCTGGCGGGCGCGGCCGAACTGTGGCTGGACGGCGGCCACAACCCGGCCGGAGGCGAGGCGCTGGCGGCCACGCTGGCGGCCCTGCCGCCGCGGCCCACGCATCTGGTCTGCGGCATGCTGAACACCAAGGACATCGCCGGCTATCTGCGCCCGCTGGCGCCCCATGCCGCCAGCCTGACGGCCATCGACATCCCCGGAGAGCCGAACACCCTGCCCGCCCGCGCCACCGCAGAGGTGGCCGCGCAGGTCGGCATCCCCACGGCCACGGCCCAGGATGCAGGCGCGGCCATCCGGGCGATCACCGCCACGGATCCCGGAGCGCGCATCCTGATCTGCGGCTCGCTTTATCTGGCCGGCCGCATCCTGCGCGAAAACGGCTGACGCGGCCGGCGTGTGGGATCACGCCCAGTCCCACGGACTGGCGAACTGACCCAGCCGCGCCCCGACCTGCGCCTCGTCCGCGCCTTCCCGCGACACATGAGCCACCAGCCCGCGCTTCTTGTCCTCGCGCACCGCGACGACGCGGGCACCGGTTCCGGCCAGAGCCTCGTTGTAGACGCGGGTGATCGCCAGCTTGCGCAGGTCGGGCTTGAATATCTTGCCCACGGCGGTCTTGGGCAGCTCGGGCAGGATCTCGATATGCTTGGGAACGGCCGCGCGCTCGTGGATATGGGACCGCGCATGTTCCATCAGCTCGCGCACCGAAACATCGGCGCCGGCCACCAGTTCGACATAGGCGCAGGGCAGTTCGCCGGCAAAGCTGCAGGGTTGGCCGATCGCGCCGACAAACGCCACGGCGGGATGGGACAGCAGCCCGTCCTCGATCTCGGCCGGGTCGATGTTGTGGCCACCGCGGATGATCAGGTCCTTGGCCCGGCCCGTGATCCACAGGTATCCGTCCGCATCTATCCGGCCCAAATCGCCCGTGCGCAGGTAACGGTCCTCGGCGAACAGCTTGTGGTTCTTGTCCGCCTCGGTATAGGTCGAGCCGGGAAAGACGCCGGGACTGGCCACGCAGATCTCGCCCACCTCGTCCACGCCGCATTCATGAACCTGGCCGCTGTCGGAGTGGTTCAGGATGCGGACATGGCTATAGGGCAGCGGGATGCCCACCGACCCCACCTTCTTCAGCCCGTTCACCGGGTTGCAGCTGACAAGGCAGGTCGCCTCGGTCAGGCCATATCCTTCGGCGATCTCGACCCCGGTGGCCGCCTTGAACCGATTGTAGAGTTCGATCGGCAGGGGCGCCGACCCCGAGATCGCGGTCTTGAGGCTGCTGACATCGGCATTCACCGGCCGCTGCATCAGCGCCGCGATGGCGGTAGGGACCGTGATCAGGAAGGTGGCCTCCCACCGCTCGATCAGCTTCCAGAAATTGTCAAAGACGCCATCGCCGCGATAGCCGGCGGGCGTCGGCATCACCACATGCGCGCCTGACGCGATGCAGGACATCAGCACCGGATAGGCCGCAAAGACGTGGAACATCGGCAGGGGGCACATCAGCACGTCGGTTTCGTCGAACA
>VGDE01000159.1 GCA_016869875.1 Alphaproteobacteria bacterium | reverse complement strand
ATTAAGTTCATTAACTAAATGCGCCGGAGTTGAGCAAATCTTATTAATACAACCTTAACGTGAATTGGCCTCTGATCACGAGATTCATGTTGGGTTTTCAGGTGTTTTTGTTGCCTATGCACAGACGCCTGATTTACACTATCGGCAATTTGTAGCTTATCCATTGGGCACCTCGCTTCTAAGGTGCGCTAAATAGGCAGAGTACGCGCCGCTTTTCTGATAAATGGCCGACCGCGATTCTGTTCCGCCCGACGATCTCAAGATCGCGCGAGCAGTGGAGGATGGGTCATTGGATGGTTCCGTTCGCAAGCAAGGGCCGCAACCTTCGGCACCGTTCTTCCTGCGATACGTATGTGGCACCAGACAGCCCCAAGCCATGAAATCTCGGGGCTGCCGCTTCAGCTGAGACATATCCTGCTCTGGCCTCAAAGGCTAAGGCTGCCTGTCTTAACGGGCAACCAGGCCTTCAAGCGCGCTGCGCGCGGGCTTTGCATCGCCATCGGTCGTCATGAGGCCGAACCAGTTCTCTCGATCGGTCGGATCAGTGCCCAAGTCCCGATAACTGTACCAGAACAGCGGGCCGATCCACGGCGTCGCACGCGCCAGTTCGACACTGGCCCTCATAAGTTCGGCCTGGCGCTCGGGCGAGACACCGCCGCCGTCCCGGTTCGTGGGCGCACCATATTCCGTGATCCAGATCTTCTTCGTCTCGTCGCCATGGGCCGTCATGATATCCCGGATCGGGCCTGCCATCATGGCCCAAGAGTTTCCGGATGCGTTCAGGTCAGGCAGGTCGGCCCCTGTGTAAGGGTGAAACCCCAAGGCGTCGAAGGAATCGCCCGCACCTTCGGCGTAAACGGTTTCCAGGAAATCGGTGGCCGAGACCACCAGCGGATCCCCCGACAGGTTCGTTTCGACGACGGCGGCAAGTCCTCCCAGGATGACTGTCGCATCTGGATCTGCGGCCTTGATCGATGCATTCGCGGCTTTCAGGATCCTGGCAAATTCGCGGGCATCGGGCTGGGGCGGAAAGGGACCCTCCAGGTTCGGCTCGTTCCAGATCTCCCAAGTGTCGATGCCGCGCGTGGAATAGCGGGCGACGGCGACCCTCAGAAAGCGCCCGAACGCCTCGGCATCCCTGGGGGGCGAAGGGCGCTCGGGGTTCTGCCAGGCCCATTCGGGGGTAGAGCCTGCCACCGGCAGCACCTTGATGTCATACGCTCGGGCCAGATCCACAACCCGGTCCATTTCGCTCCAGTCAAAGCTGTCGGGGCCGCCTTGTTGGATCGTGGCCCAGTTCAGGTCGGTGCGCAGCCAGCGGACCCCCATGGCGGCATAGTCCGCAAGCTCGGCCCGCAGATCCAGGCTGTCCTTCCAGCGCAGCGCATCGAAACCCACGGCCAAACCCAGCGCATCGTCCGGAATCGAGGACGACTGCGCAGCCGTTGCGCCAAGTCCGCTAACGGCAAAGGCGAGCGCGGCAAGGCCCGAAACGACCCTGCGGCGAAGGCCACCGGCAAGCGGTGTCGCAATCTGTTCACAAACGCGTCGGCAGGCCTGCATGACAGGCAGTTCGGGTGATGTCGCGGTAATCCTGGGCATGAGCAGCAATTTCACCTGTGCAGCTATGTTACGGATGTTCTGGTATTGCGGCGGCACTATGCGGGAAACGCCTTCCGGAGAAAAGACGGTCATAGTCGTTTCTTGTCTTCCGCAGTTCGGGCCGATACCAGACGGGGACCTAAAGAGTGCAAGGTAGAAATGTTTAGAATATGGATCGGAGCTTCGGCGGCAGATGCGGCCGTGCGCCTTGCGGCGCAAATGGCCAGCACCGTGGTCGTCGCCCGCATCCTGTCGCCCACCGAATTCGGTCTGGCCACGATGGTGCTGGGCGTGAACGCGATCATGGGCGCCTTTATCGGCCTGCCTTTCGAGGAGTCGCTCAGCCAGCGGCGGCGGCTCTACACCGCACATCTGGAAACCGCGCTGTTCGCATCGCTGGTCCTGACGGGGGCTGCCATCGTGCTGTCGTTCGTGCTGGGTCCGCTGATCGAAGTCTGGGCTGGTGCGCCCGACTTTGCCATCTACCTGATCGTGTCAAGCTTTCTGCTGCTGTGGCAGGGGCCACGCGCCGTGTCCACGGCCATCGCCCGAAGATCCAGGCGGTTCGTCGAGATCTCCTTTTGCCAGGCCGTCAGCACGGTCATCGCATCGATCGTGTCCGTGATCGCGGCGATGCAGGGCTTTGGCGTCTATTCGCTGCTGTTGCAGCGGCTGCTGCCCAACGTCCTTTATCCGATGCTGGCTGCCGTCTTCCTGTGGTGGCGCGGACAGACGATCCTGATCCCCGTGCGCTGGCACACGAAGCGGTTTCAGGAAATCTTCCGCTTTTCCTGGCTGCACCTGGCCGATGTGGGCGTCACCTCGTCGGCGCCGGCCATCCTGGCGTTCCTGGTCAACGCCTTCTTTGGCGGAGCAGTGCTGGGCCAGCTGAACATCGCCCTGAGGATCGTCGACCCCCTGCGCATGGCTCTGATGGGTGTCGGCCACAACCTGGCATTCTCGGTCCTGGTGCGGCTGCAGACCGCCCCCCCGCGACTGCTGGAAACCGCGGGCAGGATTTCCGCGGGTGTTGCGGTGGCCGCGGTCCCGGCCTTTGTCGGCCTTGCGGCTTCCGCGCCCGTCCTGCTGCCGCTTCTGGTCGGGCCGGGCTGGGAACTGGCCGTGCCCTTGTCCCAGGTGCTGTGCCTGGCAGTGGGCATGTCCCTGCCCTATCGGTTCTATTATTCGGCCTATTCCGCCTTCGGCCGCCCTGAATATGGCTTGATCGGCAGCACGGTCGGGCTAGTCTGTATGGCAATCAGCTTCTTGATCCTGGCTTGGTCTGATGGACATTCCGCGCCAGCCGTCGCCTTTTTAACCTATGAGGTTGCCACCATTATTGTCGCATTGATCTGTGCAAGGATTGTCGCCAAGGGGGCCGCAGCCTCCGCCTCGATCATGATTGCGCGGATCTGGCTGGCAGCCCTGGTCATGGCCGGCGCGATCACGGTCATCTTCCTCCGTGACGGCGCACCGACGATCTCGCTGACCAACCTGCTGCTTATTATCCTGACCGGCGTCATTGTCTACAGCCTCACCCTGCTGGTGACCTGCCGGCAGTGTTTCGAGGACTTTACCTCGCTGCTCAAAAGCCAAAAATCCTAGTACCCCAGTAATACGTGAGAGCCATGATTACGTTTGTAGCCACAGCCAACCATCAATACGCCGTCCGCGACGTCCTCGAGACCAGAAAGCACCCGCTGCACGGCCGTATCTTCATCCTGAGCTACAACGAGTTCGTCGCCTTCCGCCGCCTGCCCCGCTCGACCTATGTCTTCACCGATCTGGAGCGTCTGAACGCCGCCGAGACACGGCTTGTGGAGGCGCGGATCGACGCCCTGCGCCAAACTTGTCCCGATTGCGAGATGCTGAACATGCCCGCGCAGATCGGAACGCGGCTGGACATAATGCGGCGGCTGCATGAAGCGGGGATCAACGACTTCCGGATGCTGCCGATCACCACCGACCCGGAAGCGTTGCGCTATCCGGTCTTTCTGCGCTGTGAGGACGATCACGAGGGACCGAAATCGGACCTGCTTCATTCGCCCCAGGAACTGCAGGACGCCATCGCCACATTGGCCCCATGCGACCGGGAGGGTGGCCGCTTCGTGGTGACGGAATATGTCGATGCGCGCAATGCCGATGGTCTGCACGAAAAGCGGTCCTATACGCGCGTCGGCTCCCGGCTGTTTCCCTCGGCGCTGGACCAGAGCAAGGCCTGGGTCTGCAAGGGTGAATATACTGACCCTGCCACCGTCCCCATTCCAGATCGCGAACTGGCATTCCTGAAAAGCGACATTGACGAGGCGGCGTTGCGCGCGGCCTTTGACGCCGCGAAAATCGAATATGGACGCGCCGATTACGCATTGGTGGGCGGGCGTCCCCAGATTTTCGAGATCAACACCAATCCCTGGATCGAACCACCCGAACAGGTGCCGGGCGAAGCCCGTGCCGGTGCCGAGCATATCGTCAACGCTTGGCTGGATGCGGTTGCGAAACTGGCGGACCAGGCACCGGCCTCGTCAAGCACTTGGCTGGAGGTTCCTCGCGCCATTGGCAAGCTGCCCCGGTGCTTGTCCCGCCGAGGCGCGACCCATTCGATGCTGCGCGGCTTGCGCCAGCTTCACAACGAAACCAAGACGATGCGCTGGCTTCGGCGCCTTCACATCATCTAGGCACAGTTCGGGCGGCTCCCAAAGCCGCTGGCCCCTGTTCTTATCCCTGGCCAGGGACCAGCGGAAGCGCCACGTTCCGCGATCTTCGCGCGTCGCCACGCTGCCATTGCTGCGGGCGCCGGTCTTTCTTTGCTCTGGTGTTTGTCGCGATCCGCCCCCGCCTCTGCCGGCATGTTGCGCAGCCGGCAGACGCCTGTGCCTGCGGGACCACAGCGGTTGGTCTATATCGCCGCGGGATAGCCCGCATCCGGATAATCGCGCAGCACATCGTGAACGAGCTGCTTCATCCAATCGGCGGTTTCGGGCGCGGGCACCTCCAGGCCGGCCAGTTCGACCGCAAGATCGCGAGGGTCGAACCCGTAGATCACTGCAAGATGCGCCAGCGAGATCAGGTAGGCGCCCCAGGCGTTGGGGTGGATCGTATCACCGAACAGATCCTCGATCCCCTCAAGTCCCGGAGCCTGCCCGGCCGCGATGGCGTCATGAACAGCGGCCATGATCAGCGGGCCCGGGATGACCCGCATCGGAGGCGAGCCTGCCGGACGCTCGGCATTGACTTGGTCGGCGATGGCCTGCCACCGCTCCATCTCCAGGGGCAGTCTTTCGCGGAATGGGATATGCGCTTCCGGGTCGTTGTAGGGGTTTTCAGCATCGGGTCCGCTGCTGATATCGACCCAGGTCGCATAAAGGATCGTCTCCGCTCCCGCGCCATCATTCCCTTCGGTCCAGGCATGGGTGAACCACTGAACGGCCATGTTTCCCGAATTGTGCCACGGCACCGTGTTCGACAGCGACACGCGCTCGGTGATGACCAGCAGCTCGTATTTGGCAATGTCGCGCCGCGCGTCCGGCTGGTCGTCGGTGCGGTGGTCCCATCTCCATTCCATCGGGCTTCCGGGTATGGACGAGCGGTCGATGACCCGCGCCCGCGCGTCCTGCTGCCCGGCCGCCGCGACCATTGCGTCCAGAACCGGCACGATTGGGTCGGTCAGGGAATGGCCCGACTGGATCACCTTGGTCGAAAAGGGGCGCAAGGCAGCCGCCTGCGCCTGTCCCAGCCCGATGACGCAAAGTGCGGGAATGGCGGCAGCGCTGTGCAGAAACGCGCGCCGGCTTACCTGTTGCAGTTCAGAGCGAGAGGTGCCCCACCCAGCCCTGGTGTTACTGTGCCGGTCAGTCATTCGGATACCGCCTTGCCTTCTGGAACATGATGATCGTTGACAAAGGGAAGCTACGAGAATTTCCCGCGCAAATCTAGGCAGGTGCCGACGGATGGGCGGCAAGACGCGCGCCGCCAGGCCGGATCTCCTTCGGCAGGCGGTCCTGGTCGGGGACAGCGACCCTTGCCCGTTGCCGATGCCGCAGGGGCACAAGGCTAGGCAGGCACAGGAGAGTTTGCCATAAACCTTTCTGACGGGACGAACGGGCGACATGGACGGGGCAGATGCGAGAAGAGGCGATCCCGCTTGCAGCCTTTCCTGCATGTCGCCAGCAGACGACAGGCATTTTCGTTGCACTGAGCAGGATATGCCGTTGCATACAGGTGCATCTGGACGCCCCGCCTTTCCGGCAGCGGCCGTAACTCAGTTTCAGAAGGAAGACGACGCATGAATCGCAGGGTCACCATCGCAGGACTTCTTGCCGCAGCGGGCGGATTGGGCGCTTCGGCCCTTGCCTGGCGGCGGTGGCGCGGCGCCCCTCCTGCGATGGCGGTGGCAGACCGGCTGCCACTGTCCCCCCTTCAGCAGGTCGATTCCATCTATCACCTGGGGCACAGTCTGGTCGGACAGAACATGCCCGCAATGCTGGCCCAGATGGGAGGGCATGCCTATGCCTCACAGGTGGGGTGGGGCACCACCCTGCAGCAGCACTGGAATGAAGGTGCCGAGGTTCCCGGATACGAGCTGCACGCAAAAGGCATGCCTGAAATGCCGGCCAAGGAGGCGCTGGCATCAGGGCAGTTCGACGTCCTGGTCCTGACCGAGATGGTCGAGATACGCGACGCCATCCGTTGGTTCGACAGCCCGCGGTGGCTGTCGGAATGGACCCGGCTTGCGCGGCAGGGAAACGCGGACATCCGGGTCTATCTTTACGAGACGTGGCACAATCTTGACGATCCTGCGGGCTGGCTGGAACGGATCGATGCGGACCTGTCCGAACAGTGGCTGGGCCGCGTCCTTGCACCGGCCGAGGCGCGGCGCGACACCGGCATGATCTACCTGATTCCGGCTGGACAGGCGATGGCGGCCGTTGCCCGCGCCGCCGAGGATGGGCACCTGCCCGGCGTGACATCTCGCGATGATCTTTTCGCGCGTGACGATCAGGGAGCTTTGGACACCATCCACATCGGGGACTTGGGATCCTATGTCGTGGCGCTGACCCATTTTGCCGTGATCTGGCAGCGCAGCCCCGTCGGGCTGCCGCACCGGCTGAAGCGCGGCGACGGATCGGAGGCCGACAGTTTTGGCGAGGAGGCCGCGCGGCAGGTTCAGACGATTGTCCGCGACGTCGTGGCAGGCCTGCCTTACACCGGCGTGACGCCACAGCGCCTGGAGACCTGATTGCAAGGTGCCCCAGATCTGCAAGGGGTGCGTCCACGGTTGCCAAACAAAGGCGATCCGCATCCTGAACCTTGTGCCACGTCGCGGCTGTCGGACCTGCGAAAGCTTTTCCCTGCTGTGGCGCGGGACCCATACAGGTCGCAAATATGTGCCACAACTGCTTGAGATCTGGCACCCCTGCTTTCCTGAACTGGCTCTATTGGACCGGGCGCTTGGAGATGACCGTAGAGGCTTTGTCCTACGCCTCAGCAAGTGCTTGCGGCGGGAAAGGGTTGACCTTGCGAATTGAAATGCTTGCGACTGGAACTTGGGCTGATCTCTCCCGCTTGGGAGAAGGGGTGAAATCGAGGAAAGCACCAAAAAATCTAGAGATGAACGGGGGATCATCGGCCCGGTGGGGCGCGCGAGCCCCTGTGAAGAAAGGGCGTTTGTCCTGACACAGGGCGAGGAAGGTACGCCGGTGGCCGAAATCTGCTGGAGTTCGCTTATACGTAGACAAAAATCAGCCAGGCGTGCCTCTTCAATCGAAGTGAGGAGGATGAGTGAACAGCCCGGTGGACTGTTCACCTGACGCTCGCGGCTCTGGCAGCTTGCTGCCTGACGGGAAGCGGTGGCTGAAAGCGCTTGGGGGAGCCAGCCTGTGAACACCACTGGTCCGGCAGAACAGGCGAACAACAACCGGCTGAAGAAGATCGTCGCCGATCCGGCGCTCGACCGTGGGATGCTGCAAGGCACGGCATCTGACGAAAGCTGGTTCACCAGCCGGCTCGAGCCGGTGGCGCCTGCTGGCTCACCCCGGCCGCTGCGCGAGCTGTTTCGCCGGATGTGCATGGATGAGGCCTGTCACTCTGTGGAGCGTTTAAGGCCTTGAAGTTCGATGCCTCCACGTTCCACTACAAGCCCCGGCGCACCGGCCAAGCAGCCGTCGAGCACCGGATCAACGACATCAGCGAAAACGATGTCGACCTGGGACTTCTTCCGTTCCGGAAATTCCTGAACAACGGCTTCATCGAAGCCTTCAACAACACGCTCCGGTCAGAGAACCTGAAAATGTATCGCCATTGCTCCTCGCCCAATAGCGCGGCAACGGCAACTTCATCAGCCATACGAGCACGAAAGAAACGGGAGGGTTGCCGTCGGCACTATGCCCTGCTCCCTTGAAACGTCCGCGATTTGAAGTTGGCCTGATCTCCGGGCGAGGAGACAGACGATGCGGAAGAGCAGATTCAGCGACGACCAGATCATTGGCATCCTGAAGAAGCACCGGACGGGGGGCCGGCGAACTCCCCGGAAGCACGGCATCAGCGATGGCACCTTCCACCCATGCGCTGACCAGGCGGCTGAAGGCGCCTGAGGCCAAGACCGCAACACTCAAGAAGATGGACGTCGAACACATGCTGAATGTGGCGACGCCGAAGGAGATGTTGGGAAAGAACTTCTGAAGTGCGGCACAAGGCGACGTCTCGGGGAGCAGGCGATGAGAGAGAAGAGCTATAG
>VGDE01000158.1 GCA_016869875.1 Alphaproteobacteria bacterium | reverse complement strand
ACCCTCATTGTCCAGCACCAGCCGCACCGCGCGCTCGCGCACTTCAGGAGAAAATTTGTTCGTCGTCTTGCTCATGATGGCTTCATCCTGCTCAGGAGTTGAAGCCTCCGGCAAACCCGGCGCGGTTGAAGATCGAGCGTCCAAACCACGTCTGGTCCTACGACTTCGTCAAGAGCCGGATCCATGACGGGAGGAAGTTCCGCATGCTCAACGTGATCGACGAGTTCAGCCGCGAGTACCTAGCGATCAGGATTGATCGGAGGCTGAACTCGGCCGCCGTGATCGACGTCCTGACGGACCTGTTCATCTTGCGAGGCGTGCCGGGTCATGTTCGCTCAGAGTTGCCCGTTGAGGCGCCATCGGTTCAAGCCCGATGGGCGACGGGCCGGAGTTCATCGCCACAGCCGTTCGGGACTGGATCGACGCCCTGGGGGCGAAGACGGCATTCATAGCCAAGCAGTCCTTGGGATGGAGGAGGATCAGAAAACCGTCTGGGAGACTGTTTTCCCGACAACGGGCTACTGCGAGAGCTTCAACGCGAAGCGCCGCGACGCGCTGCTGAATGGCCAGATCTTCTATTCTCTCGCCGAGGCTCGCCTCGTCATCGAAGCATGGCGCGTCCACTACAACACGGTGCGGCCACACTCGTCTCTGGGCTACCGGCCACCCGCGCCGGAGGCCATCCACTGGCCGTCAAAGCCAGATCAATCATCTCCCCCGTCGACACCTGCCTTGGCACAAAGGCCCATCATGCACCAAGACTGAAACCGGACCACTCGATAAGGACAGGCCAGCCACGGCCATGATCAAGGCCAAAAGTTCGGCCTGCTTCTGTGGAATCTTGACAGATATCGCACTTCGTGAAAGCCCTACGAAAAAAGTAAGGTACCTGATCGTGAAGCAGAGTAATGTTTTTGCCGCGGTGGCGCCGCATGTCCTGGCAGCGGCAGTCTTTGGTGTCGCCGGCACTGCGTCAGCTCAGGAAGCGGCTTATCCCATAGTCATTGATCATGCGTTCGGACAAACCGTCATCTCGCAGCGCCCGCAGCGGGTTGCCACTGTGGCGTGGGCCAATCACGAAGTGCCCCTGGCTCTTGGCGTTGTGCCCGTGGGCTTTGCTGCCGCAGGCTTCGGCGATGAGGATGGGGATGGGCTCCTGCCGTGGGTCAAAGCGCGGCTGAAGGAACTGGACGCGGACATACCTGCCCTTTTCGACGAAGGCGATGGCATCGACTTTGAAGCTGTGGCGGCCAGCGAGCCTGACGTGATCCTTGCAGCTTATTCCGGGCTCAGCCGGACAGACTACGATATGCTGAGCCAGATTGCGCCTGTTGTGGCCTATCCCGAGGCACCCTGGGCCACCGACTGGCGCGGAATGATCCGGCTGAACGCGGCCGGCCTTGGCATGGCCGCCGAAGGCGAGGCCCTGATCGGCCGGCTGGAAGGTGACATCGATGCCGCGGTCGCGGCCCATCCCGAGCTTTCAGGGAAATCCGCCATGTTCATCACCCATCTCGACAGCACGGACCTCAGCGTCATCCGCTTCTATTCCGCCAATGACACGCGGGTGAAGTTCTTTGGCGACCTGGGGCTTGGCCTGCCCGAAAGCGTGCGCGCGGTGACCTTGCCGGGTCAGTTCGCGGGCGAAACCAGCGCCGAACTGATCGACCGGTTCGACGACGTGGACATCTTCGTTTCCTATGGCAGCCCCGAGCTGCGCGACCGGCTGATGGCCGATCCCCTGGTGGCGCATATGCCCGCAGTGGCAAATGGCGCGCTGGTCATGCTGGACAATGACGTGATCGGGACCGGGGCCAATCCCACGCCGCTGTCGATCCCCTGGGTGCTGGACGATTATGTAAATCTGCTGGCGGCCGCCGCACGCGCCGGGGAATGAGCATGGCCGAAACTGCCCTGCAGGCCGGGCCTCGGCGCTCTCCGGCGATGCGCGGCCTGGCGTTTCTGGCGCTGATCGGGGCGGTCCTCCTGCTGGGCCTGCTGTCGGTGGCCGTGGGCACACGAACGGTCACGGGACCGGATCTGCTGGCGGGTCTGCAGGGGGCAACGGGAACGGTGGGGCAGGCGGCGGTGGCGGTCAGGGTCCCGCGCAGCTTGCTGGCCGGGCTGGCTGGGGCGGCCCTGGGTCTGTCGGGCGCGGTCATGCAGGGAATCACGCGCAATCCGTTGGCCGATCCCGGCATTCTTGGTGTCAACAATGGTGCAGCGCTGGCGGTTGTCATTGGCATCGCCTGGTTCGGGATGAGCGCCGCGTCCAGCTTCATCTGGGTGGCGATCATGGGGGCCGGCGTCACGGCCTTGTTCGTGTATGCCGTCGGATCACTGGGGCGCGGCGGGGCGACGCCCCTGAAGCTGGCTTTGGCGGGGGCCGCGACATCGGTCGCCTTTTCCTCGCTGACGCTGGCGGTGGTGCTGCCGCGCGCGGATATTGCCGGCGGTGTCCGGTCCTGGCAGGTGGGCGGGGTCGGCGGAGCCACATACGACCGGATCGAACTGGTGGTGCCGTTTCTTGTGGCAGGCATGGCCCTCTCGCTTCTGTCGGCACGCAAGCTGAACCTGCTCGCCTTAGGGGATGACCTCGCCGCAGGGCTGGGGGAAAAGGTCGCTTTGGCTCGGGCGCTGGCCGCGCTTGGGGCGATCCTGCTCTGCGGCGGGGCAACGGCGGTGTGCGGTCCCATCGGCTTTGTCGGGCTGGTGGTGCCGCATGCCTGCCGGCTGACCTTCGGGGTCGATCACCGGTGGCTGCTGCCGGCCTCGGCCCTGGGCGGGGCGGCGCTGCTTGTCCTGTCCGACATCGTGGGCCGGCTGGTGGCACGGCCGAGCGAGCTGGAGGTCGGCATCGTCACCGCAATGGTCGGAGCGCCTGTCTTCATCTGGATCGTCCGACGCCAACGGGTGCGCGAGCTGTGAGCGGCACCACCCTTCAGGTTCTGGTTGCGGGACGCAGGCGCCGCGCAAGGCGGCGGGGCGCCGTCCTGGCATGCCTCCTTGCCGCCTTGGTGGCCTTCTTCGTGCTGGCCCTGATGCTGGGACAAGGCGTCACGCCGCCGGCACAGGTTTTTCGCGTTCTGCTGGGGCAGGACGTTCCCGGCGCCAGCTTTGCCGTCGGCCAGCTGCGGCTGCCGCGCGCAGTGATCTCGATCCTGGCCGGGATGTGCTTTGGCCTGGGGGGCGCGGCCTTTCAGGTGATGCTGCGCAACCCCCTGGCCAGCCCCGACATCATCGGCATCAGCGCGGGGGCCAGCGCGGCGGCCGTGTTCGGCATCGTCTTTCTGTCGCTGGACGGGGCCAGCGTTTCGGGATTGGCCATTGCGGCGGGGCTGGGGGTGGCGCTGCTGATCTACGCGCTGTCCTTCAAGAGCGGAGTGGCAGGATCGCGACTGATCCTTGTGGGCATCGGGATCTCGGCCATGATCAACAGCTTCATCGCCTATGCCTTGGCGCGCGCGCCGGCCTGGGACCTGCAGGAGGCCATGCGCTGGCTGACCGGCAGCGTGAACGGCGCACGCCTTGACCAGGCTTGGCCGCTGCTGGCGGCGCTGCTGGTCTTTGGCGGGCTGATGCTGGCCCGCCGCCGCGACCTCGAGGCGCTGCGGATGGGAGACGATCTGGCCAGTGCCCTGGGGGTGCGGGTGGGGAAGGTGAGGCTGGTCGTCATCCTTGGCGCCGTGGGCATGATTGCGGTCGCAACTGCGACAACGGGGCCGATCGCCTTTGTCGCGTTCCTGTCAGGACCGATCGCGGCACGGATCACGGGTCCGCACGGGTCCGTCCTGGTCCCGGCAGCGCTTGTGGGCGCGGTGCTGGTTCTGGTCGGCGATTACACAGGTCAGTTCCTGCTGCCAGGCCGCTATCCCGTCGGCGTCGTGACCGGTGCCCTTGGGGCGCCCTTCCTGCTCTGGCTCATCATTCGCGCAAACCGCACCGGAGGAACCCTGTGACCGTCGACCACCAACTGACTGTTGCGAACCTGTCCGCCGGCTATGGCAACGGTCCGATCCTCCAGGGGCTGGACCTGGCTTTGCTGCCGGGGCGCATCACGGCCATCGTGGGCGCGAACGCCTGCGGAAAGTCCACCTTGCTGCGCGTGATGTCACGGCTGCTGCGTCCGCAGCAGGGGCAGGTGACGCTGGACGGGCAGGCCATCCACCGCATGCCCACGCGCGCCTTGGCGCGGGTGCTGGGCCTGTTGCCACAATCCCCTGTCGCACCGGAAGGGATCACGGTCGCCGATCTTGTCAGCCGGGGGCGTCATCCGCATCATGGTCTGATCTCCAGGTGGGGGGCAAACGACGACCGGGCCGTTGCTGCCGCTCTGGAGGCCACCCGGATCGCGGATCTGGCCGACCGCGCCGTGGACGAGTTGTCAGGCGGGCAGCGCCAGCGCGTCTGGATCGCCATGGCGCTGGCGCAGGACACGGACCTGCTGTTGCTGGACGAGCCGACGACCTTTCTGGACGTGACGCATCAGATCGAGTTGCTGGACCTGCTGTGCGACCTGAATGCCCGACGCGGCACGACGATCGTGATGGTGCTGCACGACCTGAACCTGGCGGCGCGCTATGCCGACCACCTGATCGCACTGCGCCGGGGGCGGCTGCATGTGCAGGGTCGACCCGAGGAGGTGCTGGTCGAAGACAGGATCGCCGAGGTGTTCGGCCTGTCCAGCCGTGTCATCCGCGACCCCGTTTCCGGGCGTCCGATGATGCTGCCGGTCGGGCGCCACAGGACGCTGAGCGCCGACGCCATATAACTGACAAATAATGTCACCTTTGTGCCACGCGGCCTTTGTCACGGACAGGTTTCTCTTGCTCCGCCGCAAGACCACCGCTAGTGATTTCGTAAGTTGACAGTTTTTATAAGGTTCAGACCATGTTCCAGATGAGTGTCGACGGCCGTCGTCGCACCCCTTCCCGTCGCGCTGTTCTGTTGACCTGCTGTGCCGCACTCGCTCCTTTGGCCGCGCGGGCGCAGGAGGAGGGTGGCACCCGGCTGTCGCCGGTCATCCGCCTGCCCGAGATTGTCCTGGAGGTGCAGGGCGCGGATGACGACGCGGCCTCGATCGTGGCGCAGGAACTGGCCGTGGGGGGCAAGGTCGCGACCAGCATCCTGGACACGCCCGCCTCCGTGTCCGTCATCACGCAGAAGGAGATCGAGCGCCGTGACGCCCGAACGCTGGAGGATGTGCTGCAATATTCGGCCGGTGCAGTCAGTGACTATTATGGCACCGACGACCGCAACGACTACTTCCTGATCCGGGGCTTTCAGGCATCGACCTACCGTGACGGCATCACGCTTGGCTCCATGCGCGGCATCCGCGAGGAACCGTTGGCCTATGAGCGGGTCGAGGTCATCCGGGGCGCGAACTCGACGCTTTTCGGGGTGGCCGACCCGGGCGGGTCGATCAACTTCGTCACAAGGCGGCCGCGGGGCGAGCGCTTTTCCGAGATATTCGGGACCGTGGGCTCTTACAGCCGCAAGGAGGTGGGCTTCGACTTCGGCGACGTGCTGACACCTGACGCCAAGCTGTCCTATCGCTTTACCGGCAAGGTGCAGGACAGCGGGCGGGAGTACGATTTCTCGCGCGACAACGAGACCTTCCTTATGGGCGGGCTGACCTGGCAGCCGAGCGATGTGACCTCGATCAGCCTGATCGCCGATTATCTGGACCGCGATGCCACTCCGAACAGCGGCGGCTACCCGCGCTTTGGCAACTATGATCGCAGCCGGTTTCTTGGGGAGCCGGACTTCAACTATCTCAACGTCGAGCGCACGACCGTCAGCCTCATCGCCGAACATGACTTTGGCGACGGCCTGACCCTGCGGTCGAACCTGCGTTACAGCGACACGTCCGACAATTACGGCTATGTCTATGTTGCGGGCGACGACGGGGTCTTTCCGGTGGGGCGCGGCTATCTGGCCACGGACGGATCGGCCGAGGAGATCGCAGGCGACGTGATTCTGCAGTACGACCGCGATTTCGGACGCATCGACAGCAGCACCCTTGCGGGCATCGAATACAGACGCGTGTCGTCAGACCAGACGTCGTTCTTTGCCGCCGCATCCCCCATCGACCCACGCGATCCGGTCTATGCCGGCGCGCCGGGCAGTCTGACACCCTATCTGGACGAGCGGCGTGACAGTGGAACCAAGGCCATCTTTGTCCAGCAGAACCTGTCCCTGGACGACCGTTATATTGCCACCGTCGGCGCGCGCCACGACCGGCTGGACCTGGAGGTGGACAACCTGCTGACAGGAACAACCAGCAGCGACAATTACGCCGAAACCTCCGTGCGTGCGGCGCTGACCTGGAAGGTGACGCCGGAAATCTCGACCTATGTCAGCTACGCCGAGTCCGTCGCACCCCCCGTGCTGGGCGTCGAGCCCGAGCGCGGCGATCAGTACGAGCTTGGCCTGAAGTACGAACCCGCGGGCACCAATGCCCTCTTCAGTGCCGCGATCTATGAGCTCAGCAAGACCAACATCACGGTTGTGGATACCGACACCTTCGAACGTTCCCTGGTGGGGGAGATCCGGGTGCGTGGTCTGGACCTGGAGGCCAAGGCGGAGCTTGCCTCGGACGTCAGCCTGACCGCGTCCTATTCCTATGCCGAGTCGGAGGTTCTTCGGTCGGATCCGATCTTCGGCATCGACGTCACCGGCAACGAGATGGGTTCTGTTCCCAATCACACCGCGTCCCTCTGGCTGGACTATACCCTGTCGGGACGCGAAGGACGGGGCGACATGACCTTTGGCCTGGGCGCGCGCTACACGGGCACGTATTTCTTTGCGACCCAGAACAACAGCGGCAAGAGCGAAGCGGCGCTTCTGCTGGATGCTGCCTACAGCTACGACGTGACCGACAGCACGCAGCTGGCGCTGAACATCCACAACCTGACGGATGAGAAGCACGTCGTGGGCCGCGGCAGTGCGGACTACTACAATCCAGGCCGCGAGGTTGCGGTGACGCTCCGCCACCGGTTCTGACCTTCTTTGGACCGGCGCCGGAACAACAAGCGCCGGTTCCGTCCTGAGATGTGCCTGACAGACGGTCGAAGCAGCGGCCCCTGTCGCCGCCGATGTTCAGCAACGGCAGAGTGTCAGGCCTTCCACCCCGCCACAAAGCGTGTGTTCGTGGAGCCACAACAATGTCCCATCTTGCCCACCATCGTCGCAGCGGAATTATCCCTCGTGCCTCGGGAGCCGCCGCAGCCGCCTTGGCAGCCCGTGCCAGTGCATGGGACGTGCCGCTGGTCGAAACGCCCGGCTGCCTCAGCCTCTTTGTCTGGGGCTGCGAGCTGCGTCTGGCGGCCGAGCCTGACAGCGCACGGGTGGAGTTGCTGGCGCCCGATGCCCGCCTGATCGGCAGCCTGCAGGACAGCGCGACCGAAATGTTCGCCGAGGCCGGTCTGGACGTTGCTTGGGATCAGGTGGACGAAGGCGAACTGGCTCCGGGACTGTCGGTCATGCGCGTCGCGGGCATCCGGCGGCGCAGCCCTGGGTTCCTGCGCGTCCGGCTGCAAGGCTCCGACGCGGCACGGTTTGGCCAGACAGGGCTGCATTTCCGGCTGTTGCTGCCTCCGCCCGGGCGCCGGCCGGTGTGGCCGCGCGTGGCGGCCTCGGGTCGCACGGCATGGCCTGAAGGCGCGGATGCCCTCCATCGCCCGGTCTACACCATTGCCGCACAAGCCGAGGACTGGCTGGAGTTCGAGATCTTTTGCCATGCTGGCAGTCCGACCTGTAACTGGGCCCTGTCGGGCCCCGAGGGAAGCGAGGTCGCCATCATTGGTCCCGGCGGCGGCTGGTGTCCGGCCGCACCCGCCTTGACCCTGTTTGGCGATCAGACGGCCTTGCCGGCGATCGCGCGGATGCTGGATCTGGCGCCTGCGCATGTGACGGGCCCGGTCCGCGCGTTCATCAAGGTAGAACCTGAAGATCTCGGAGCCCTTGCCGAGGATCCCCGCGTTGCCCGAACCGACAACCTGCTGGCCGAGTTGACCAAGGCCGTGCTGCCGCCGCAGGGTTATGTCTGGTTTGCAGGACATGCCGCTGACGCCCGCGCCGCCCGGGAGCAGCTTCTGGTCCGGGGAACCGCAAAGCGCAACTTCATGGCCGCGGCGTATTGGGAATGATCGACTGCTGACATAGGATAGAAGAGAGCCACGTTGCTCGGGAGGTTCACAAGCAGCCACACATCCGTCTGTCCTGAGGTTCACGGACTGTGACTGGCGTCCAGCTCCTCCTTCATGGCGGCACGGACAGCGTTGAGGCTTGTCTGGATCTCTACAATCGCCCGCCCGGCCTCGCCGGCATCAAAGCTGCCGTCCCGCTTGCGGACCAAAGCCCGCCGATCT
>VGDE01000157.1 GCA_016869875.1 Alphaproteobacteria bacterium | reverse complement strand
CGGTGACCCGCAGAACCCGGTGACGCTGGAAATGTCGCTGTCGGGCTTTACCGCCGCGTTCGACGAACTGGCCGCATACGCCGCAGCCCCTGCGCCCGAAGCCGAGTCCGCACCGGCAGCCGAAGATGCCCCGGAAGAGGCCGCCCCGGCCGAATAAGCGTCCACACGACCTATTCAACGAAAAACCGCGCCGGGATCCGGCGCGGTTGATCAACTTCACCGGGTTCCGATCACACGCGACGCAGCGCGATCACCGCGTTCAGTCCGCCAAAGGCAAAGGCGTTGGACAGCACCGCGTCGACCTTGACCTCGCGCGCCTCGTTCGGGACAACATCCAGGCCACATTCGGGGTCCGGTTCCTGATAGCCGATGGTGGGCGCGATCACCCCGTCGCGCAGCGCCATGATGCAGGCCAGAAGTTCGACCGCGCCCGTTCCGCCGATCAGGTGCCCGTGCATCGACTTGGTCGAAGACATCATCAGGTTGTCTGCGTGATGCCCGAAGGCATGGGCGACGGCGGCGCATTCGGTCTTGTCATTGGCCGCCGTGCCGGTGCCATGCGCGTTGATATAGCCGATCTCGTCCAGGTTCAGGCCGGCGTCGCGGATCGCGCCGGTGATTGCCCGTTCCGCCCCTTGGGCCGAAGGCATCACGATGTCCTGCGCGTCCGAGGACATGGCAAATCCCACGACCTCGGCCAGGATCTCGGCGCCACGGGCCTTGGCGTGTTCGTATTCCTCGAACACAAAGACGCCCGCACCCTCGCCCTGGACCATGCCGTTGCGGTTGGCGCTGAAGGGACGGCAGGCGTCCTTGGACATGACGCGCAGCCCTTCCCAGGCCTTGACGCCGCCAAAGCACAGCATCGCCTCGGACCCGCCCGACAGCATCACGTCGGCCGCGCCTGCGCGCACCATCTGGAAGGCCAGACCCATCGCGTGGTTCGAACTGGCGCAGGCGGTAGCGACGGTAAACGCTGGACCGCGCAGCCCGAACTCCATGCTGACATGGCTGGCAGCGGCGTTGTTCATCAGCTTGGGCACCACGAACGGATGGACGCGGTTCTTTCCTTCCTCATATACGGCGCGATAATTTTCGTCCCAGGTGTTCAGTCCGCCCCCTGCCGTGCCCAGGATGACGCCGGCGCGCAGGCCAAGCGCACCTTCGAAATGCAGGCCCGATCCCGCGACCGCCTGCTTGGCGGCCAGCAGCGTGAACTGCGTGAACTTGTCGTAAAGCAGGATCTGCTGCCGGTTGAAGTAGGTCTCGGGCGTCCAGTCGTGCACCTGCGCGCCGATCTGGATCGACAGCCGCTCAACATCGCGGAAATCCAGTTGGGTGATGCCGCAGCGCCCTTCGCGAAATGCCTCCATGGTCGAGGCGACGTCATGTCCAAGCGCGTTGATCGTTCCCGCGCCGGTGATGACGACGCGTCGCAGCCCGCCCCGCCCGGACAGGTCGCTGCCGGGTGACACGGCTGGCGCCACGACGCCTGCGTCAACCAGGGCGGCCGTGCTTCCCGCCGCGTCGCCGCTGCTCTTTGTCTTGCTCATCCGTCCTTTTCCGCCACCAGCCGTTCGACCGCGGCGATGATCGTGCCCATGTTCGAAATGTCGAAATCCGACTTCTCAGGCTCGTTGGCGTTGAACGGGATCGAGATGTCGAACTCTTCCTCGATGGCAAAGATCGACTCGACCAGGCCCAGGCTGTCGATGCCCAGGTCCTCGGGGGTGGCCTCGTCCGTCACCTGCTCTGGCTCCAGCATGGCCTGTTCGGCGATGATTGCCCGAATGCGCTGTCTGATATCATCTGTCATGTGGCCTCCTGTTCAGCCTTTTTCCAACAGGCGTGTAACGGTTTCCTGAAGCTTTGACAGCTGTTGCGCAAAGCGCGGCAGCCGGCGCATCGCCCTTTGGATCTCCATCTGCGTTTCCATCTTGACCGCCGGGTTGCCTAGGATGACCCGCCCGGCCGGAACACGGGTGAATATCTTGGCCGCGGCGCCCGCGATGACATCATCGCCGATCTCGATGTTGTCGTTCACTCCAACCTTTCCGGCCAGCACCACCCTGTCGCCAAGGCGCGCCGAACCCGCGACACCAGCCTGACCGCAGATCAGGCAATCCCGCCCGATGACCACGTTGTGGCCCAACTGCACCAGGTTGTCGATCTTGGTGCCCGACCCGACCTGCGTTGCGCGGATCGTGCCACGGTCGATGGCCGAGTTCGCACCGATCTCGACATCGTTGCCCAGTTCGACCCCGCCAAGGGAATGGATTCGGGTCCAGTGCTGCGCCTTGATCTGTTGCCGCTTGCCCAGGGTGCGGCGGATTTCCTCGATGCCCGATTCTTCCGGCGTCACGAAGGAAAAGCCGTCGCCGCCGATCGAGGCGTTCGGCTGCACGATCAGGCGGTCGCCGGCCGTCACCCCATGCGCGATCCGGACGCCGGGATGCAGCACCGCGTCGGCGCCGATGCGGCTGCCGCGGCCGATGCTGACATGCGCGCCGATCCGGGCGCGGGGGCCGATCTCGACATCCGCTCCGATCACGGCCAGCGGGGCGATTGCCGCACCCTCGCCGATCCGGGCCGACGGGTCGATCACCGCCGACGGATGGATGCCCGGCGCGATGTCGGGGCCGGGATCAAAGGCGCGGGTCAGCCCCGCCATGACCAGCCGGGGGCGCGGGGCAAAGATGGCGGCCTTCAGGCCATAGCGTTCAGGCTCCATGCCCTCGGCCAGGATGGCGATGCTGCCAGGTTTCAGCGCTTCGGCATATTTGGGCGACATGGCCAGGGCTATGCGCCCACCCTCCGGACCGGCCGGTTCGACCTGGGACGGCTCTGCGGCGCCCGTCACGCGGATCGTCAGATCGCCCCAGCTGCGCGCCTCCAGAGCCCGCGCCAGCTCATCCATCGTCACGGCCATGATGCCCCCTTTCCGTCAGGGGATTAGCCTGTTTGGCCGCGCCCTTCCAGCCAAAGCGACATCGACAGGCTCACAAGCCTGCGCGTCAGGGGCCAGCCTGGGCCAAGGTGACACCTTCCGCCTGCAATGCCTGCCAGACGCGCGCGTCACGGCCATAAACATCGTCGAACAGCCTGATCTGCCCGTCCGCATCCGGCCAGGCGGTGAAATAGACCAGGTGAACCGGCACCGCGGGACGCAGCACCAGCCAGGTTTCGCGTCCGCTGTCCCGCGCACGCCGGAAGACGCCCGCGGGGTCGTCGCTCTGGACCGACAGCAGCGCATGGGCCAGGTCCACCGGGTCCCCGATCCGGATGCAGCCGTTGGAATGGGCGCGCATCCGGTTTCCGAACAGGTGCTTGGTGGGCGTGTCGTGCAGATAGATGTTCCAGGGGTTCGGAAAGATGAACTTGACCACGCCCAGGGCATTGTCGTCACTGGGCTTCTGCCGCAGCCGATAGGGAAAGCTGGAGGCGCTGAAACCGGAAAAATCGATGCTGTCGCGCGACACGACCCGGCCCGCCCGGTCCACCACGTCCAGATGGGACACGGCATAGCGGTTCGCTTTGAGCTTGGGCAGATAGTCGCGGACCGCGATCGAGCGCGGCACGTTCCAGCTGGGATTTACCACCACGTTCGACATCAGTTCGGAAAACTCGGGCGTCCGCATGTCGGACGTGTCCTTGCCGACCACGCTGCGGGTCCGAAAGACCTCGTGCCCGTTCTCGACGATGGTGGTCGAGTACTCGGGGATGTTCACCCAGACATGACGCAGGTCCAGGTCCTCTCCGCCCATCCAGCGCAACCGCTCCATCGCGACAAGGATCGCGCGCTGTCGCGCCGCCTGTCCGGAAGAAGCGTCGCCGTTCAGCATGGCGATGGTCCGCGGACCCGCAACGCCGTCGTCCGGCAGTCCGGCCGCACGCTGGTAGCCTGCGACCGCCTGGGCCAGGGCCTGATCGTAAAGCTGCGGATCGGCGGCCGGAGCATCGAAACCGATCGCTGCCAGACGCGCGCGCAGCGGCGCGATCCCTGCCCCGCGGCTCCCGACATGCCAGACCGCCTCCGGTGCGCGCGGCAGACCTGACGGAACGGCCAGCTCGGCCTTGCCTGCCAGCGCCTCCTGCAGCGCCAGATATGCCGGGTGCCGGGGCGCGGCTTCGCGAAAGACAATGGACGGGTCCGGGGCGGCCTGCAACCGGGCCAAGAGGTCCGGGATGGATGGGCGGCGGACGACCCGCTTGATCTCGGGATCGGCGACCGCCGGCGTCAGGATGCCGCCCGTCAGGTCGCGCAGCAGCCGTGCTGCCTGGCGGGCATAGGCGATCTCGTGCGCGACGGATGTCGGCCAGTCCGGCAGGGCCTCGGGCTGATAACGCGAGGCCGGGATGCCGTGGCGGGCCATCCCGTCGATTGCCTGGTGCAGCGCCCTCCGGCGTGCCGCCCCGTCCTTGCCCAGGAAGGCGGGCGACAGCCCGTTCGCGCCGTAAAAGGCGGCCAGATCGGGGTCAGCGGCTGCAGCCTGCGCCAGTTGCATCTGGGCTGCGGAAAAATGCAGCCGAGGCGATGACGCGATGGTCACGGCGCCAGCACGATCCTGTGCGGCTGCCGGAACGGCCATGGCCCCTGCCGCCGCCACCAACATGATCTGAGCAAAAATCCGGACCCGTTGCACGGCCATGACACACCTCGTTCGTCTTGTTGCGACCGTTTCACATCCCCGCGCCACAACCACATCACATCCCGCTGATCAAGCGGGAGAAATCGGCCCGTGGCATGAGAGCAACAGCTCAGCCGCCATTCTGCCACAACCCTGGGTTAGGCGAAAACCCGCCGATATTCTACTTCAAGCGGTGCGGCGCGGCGGAATCTGTTTCGTGCCGAACGGGGATTTGACATAATGTTCACAAGTCGGGGATAAACCACGGCGTGCCGCGATCCGTCGCGGGCTGAAAAAAACGAAGCAGGACAGGCGATCTGACATGACAATGGACCTTATCTCCCGTCGCGGCATCCTTGGTGTCTTCGCGGCGACCTCGGTTGCGGCGGCTCCGGTGATGGCCAATGCCTTCGGGTTTCTTCGCGGCGCAGGCGACATGCGGCGTGTCCGGATGTATTCCGGCCGGACCGGTGAAAGCATCGATACGGTTTACTGGGTGGACGGCAAGTACATCCGCGAATCTTTGAACGAAATCAACATCTTCATGCGCGACTGGCGCACGGGCGAGGTGATCGGCATCGACCCCCGCACGGTTGACGTGGCGGCCGCGTCGGCACGGCTGATGCAGACCAACGAACCCTACATGATGCTGTCGGGCTATCGCTCGCCGCGCACCAACGCGATGCTGCGCCGTCAGTCCAGCGGCGTCGCCCAGAACTCGCTGCACATGACCGGCAAGGCTGCGGACCTGCGGCTCAAGTCGCGGTCGGTCGGACAGATGTACCAGGCCGCAGTGGCGTGCCGCGCGGGCGGCGTCGGGCGCTACAGCCGGTCGAACTTCGTGCATATGGACTGCGGCCCCGTCCGCAGCTGGGGCAGCTGAGCCAATATTGTCTTGATGCTTGTCAAAGCGCTTTCTGCCTCGGCAGACAGCGCTTTTCTGCGTAAAGCATGCGGCATCTTGCAGGATTGCCCCGGCAGGACAAACGCGGTCAAGCTGTCAAACATACTTCTCGAAGATCGGAACTGCATGAGCCTTCACCACACCCGACGCCTCAAGACGGCAAAGAAAATCCAGGCGGTTGCTGTCGAGCTGGCCGTCCGCGATGGACTGGCAAATGTCACGACCGAAGCCATCGCGCGCCATGCGGACATCAGCACGCGCACGTTCTTCAACTATTATCCCTACAAGGAAGCGGCCCTGATGGGCCCGCCGCCCGATTATCCGGCGGAAGCCTCCGAAATCTTTGTCCAGGGCAAGGGGCGGCTGATCGACGATCTGGGACAGCTGATCGAGGCCCATATCACCCGCTTTCTGGACGAACGCGAGATGATCGGCCATATCCTGCGTCTCAGCGAAAGCGACGCCAAGTTGGAGGCGTTGCGCAACAGCGCCATGTTGGCCCGTCGGGCGCAGATGCGCACCCTGCTGCATCGCCGCCTGCCAGGATCGGACGAGCGGCTGATCGAGATCCTGGCCGCAGCGATCGTTGCCGCGACCAATGCCGCCACCAAGGACTGGGTCGCCGGCACGCGCACGGACTTCATCGCCGCCGCGCACGAGAACCTGGCGCTGATCCTCGTCGCGGCCGAGATGCTGGACAAGCCAACGCCCTAGGGCGTCAGCAGCTTGCGGTACAGATCCTCCAGGAACGCGCCTGCCTCGGCAAAGGGGTCGTGTCCCGGCCCCAGGACGGCGCGCACCTGAATCTCGAAATCGGCATAATGCTGCGTCATCGACCAGATCGAGAAGATCAGGTGGCGCGGCTCGACCCGCGCCAGACGCCCTTCCGACATCCAGCGTTCCAGCACCTCGACGGTGCGGTCGACGATGTCGCGCAGCCCCCCGCCCAGTATGGCGGTCAGATGCGGCGCCCCCTGCAGGATCTCATAGGCGAAAAGCCGGCTTTCGCGCGGGTAATCGCGCGACATCCGCAACTTTGCCTGCACGTATCTCAGAACCTCGGTCAGCGGATCGCCCTGAGGATTGATCCGCTGCATCGGCGCCAGCCACATGTCCAGCAGCGTCGTCAGCAGCGTCTTGTGGATGTCGTCCTTCGAGTCGAAGTAATACAGCACGTTCGGCTTGGACAGGCCCGCGGCCCGCGCGATCTGGTCGATCGTTGCTCCCCGCAATCCATTGGCGGAAAAGGCATCCAGCGCCCCCTGCAGGATCAGGTCGCGGTTTTTCTGCTGGATGCGGGTCAGGGGCGGCGCGCTCGGATCTGTCATTGCGTCTCCCGGTCTGGCATGATCCGAAAATGGGCAGTTCCATCCGATTTGTCACGCGCCGTGTCAGGATGCTTGACTGACGCAGGGCCCGTGCTAGCCTGATCCTGACCGTTTGGTCAATAATCCGTGAGGTTCCTTCAGATGCCGCTCGACCGCAAGCCCGCTCCGAACGATTTGCGTGCCTTCTGGATGCCGTTCACCGCAAACCGGCAGTTCAAGTCGGCGCCGCGGATGCTCGTGGCGTCCAAGGACATGCACTACACCTCGTCCGACGGCAGGCAGATCCTGGACGGCACGGCCGGCCTGTGGTGCTGCAATGCGGGCCATTGCCGCCCCAGGATTACCGAAGCCGTGCGCGCCCAGGTCGGTGAACTGGATTATGCGCCCGCCTTCCAGATGGGCCATCCGCTGGCCTTCGAGCTGGCAAACCGCTTGGTCGACATCGCACCCGAAGGAATGGAGCATGTCTTTTACTGCAACTCGGGCTCCGAGGCGGTGGACACGGCGCTGAAGATCGCGCTGGCCTATCACCGGGCGCGCGGAGACAGCGCCCGCACCCGCCTGATCGGGCGCGAGCGTGGCTATCATGGCGTGGGCTTCGGCGGCATTTCAGTGGGCGGGATCGTCAACAACCGCCGCCATTTCGGCACATTGCTGGCGGGTGTGGACCACCTGCCCCACACGCATCTGCCCGAAAACCGCATGACAAGGGGTCAGCCCGAACACGGAGCCCATCTGGCCGACGAGTTGGAGCGTCTGGTGGCCCTGCATGGAGCCGAAACCATCGCGGCCGTCATCGTCGAGCCGATGGCAGGATCGACCGGCGTCCTGATGCCGCCCAAGGGCTATCTGCAGCGGCTGCGCGACATCACGCGCAAGCATGGCATCCTGCTGATCTTCGACGAGGTCATCACCGGCTTTGGCCGCCTGGGCAGCCCCTTTGCCGCACAGCATTTCGGGGTCGTGCCGGACATGATCACCTGCGCCAAGGGCCTGACCAACGGGGTGATCCCGATGGGGGCGGTTCTTGCATCCGCCCAGATTCACGATGCCTTCATGCAGGGACCGGAGCACCTGATCGAGCTGTTCCATGGCTATACCTATTCCGGCAACCCGATCAGCTGCGCCGCCGCGATGGCCACGCTGGACACCTATGCCGAAGAGGGTCTGCTGACCCGCGCGGCCGAGCTCGAGAACCACTGGCAGGAGGCGCTGCATTCGCTGAAGGACCATCCCCATGTGATGGACATCCGCAACATGGGGCTGATCGGCGCGGTCGAGCTGTCCCCGATCGACGGCCAGCCGGGCAAGCGCGGCTTTGACATCTTTGTCAGAGCCTTCGAGGCCGGCATCCTGATCCGCGTGACCGGTGACATCATTGCCATGTCGCCCCCGCTGATCATCTCGAAGGAGCAGATCGACCAACTGATCGGCACCTTGGGCGACGTGCTGCGCATGGCGGCCTGACGACCGAATGGCGGGGCCGCCTGCCCCGCCCACCCATCAAGCCGACCCTGCGACAGAACGGGGCGGTCCGACAGGAAGGACGGAGAAT
>VGDE01000156.1 GCA_016869875.1 Alphaproteobacteria bacterium | reverse complement strand
CAGCACCACCTTCTTGAGGCTGTCGGCGGCGGCCTTGCTGATGGCGATGCCAGCGCGCGTCGATCCGGTAAAGCTGATCATCTCGACATCGGGATGAACCGACAACTGGCTGCCGACCCCCTGTCCGTCGCCGTTGACCAGGTTGAAGACGCCGGCGGGAACCCCGGCATCGTGCAGGATCTCGGCGAACAGCATCGAGGACAGCGGCGCGATCTCGGAGGGCTTCAGCACGCAGGTGTCGCCCGCCAGAAGCGCCGGGATCACCTTCAGCGTCACCTGGTTCATCGGCCAGTTCCAGGGCGTGATCAGGCCGACCACGCCCACCGGCTCCCACGCGACCACGCTGGTGGGGGCATGATCCCCTAGGGGACGGATAAACTGGAAATTCTTGAAGGCGGTGATGAAGTTGCGGGTGTGATAGGCCCCGGCATCGACCTGGTCGTCCAGCGACATGTCCTGGGGGGCGCCCATCTCGTGGCTGATCGCCCAGGCCATGTCCCTGGCGCGGGCGGTGTAGATCTCCAGGATCTTCTCGACCACGGCCAGGCGCTCGGCCGGGGGCGTGGCGGCCCAGGCCGGAAAGGCGCGCTTGGCGGCAGCCACCGCACGGTCCGTATCGGCCTGATCGCCCAAAGAGATCACGGCCACCGCCTCTTCCGTCGAGGGGTCGATCACCTCGAGCTCGCGCGCCGCCGCAGGCGCCACCCAGGCTCCGTCGATGTAGAAGTTACGCTTGTCCAGCAAATCGGCCATCCTGCCCTCCTCTGTTCGTCATCCGGCCAAAGCCTGTCACCGCGTTGTGCCCGCTGCAAGCCCGTCACAGGCCCGTCACAGGCCCGTCGTCAGGCAAAGCGCCGCGTCACCGGTCATTCCGCCCGCACTGGCATTCCCCACGGCCCGCCTTATGTTGTGCCCGACGCCATCAACTGAAAGGTCGGCCCATGTCCCTGCGCATCAACGACGTTGCCCCCGATTTCACCGCCAGCTCGACCGAGGGCGAGATCCGCTTTCACGACTGGATTGGCGACAGCTACGCGATCATCTTCAGCCACCCGCGTGATTTCACCCCGGTCTGCACGACGGAATTCGGCGCCGTGGCCCAACTGGTGCCCGAGTTTGAAAAGCGCGGGACCAAGGTCCTGGGCGTTTCGGTGGACAGCGTCGAGGATCACCGGAAATGGAAGAACGACATCGCGCAGGTGGCGGGTGTTCCTGCCAATTTCGCGATGATCGACGACCGGGACCTGACCGTGGCCAAGGCCTATGACATGCTGCCCGCGGATTATTACCTGCCGACCGAAGGGCGCACGCCCGCGCATTCGGCCACGGTCCGGACCGTGTTCATCATCGGCCCCGACAAGAAGGTGCGCCTGACGATGACCTATCCGATGTCGGTGGGGCGCAACTTTGCCGAGATCCTGCGCGCGCTGGATGCGGTTCGCAAGACCGACGGCGTTCCGCTGGCCACTCCGGCAAACTGGGTGCCCGGTCAGGATGTGATCGTGGCGCTGGCCCTGGACAATGAGGCCGCCGAGGCGAAATACGGTCCCCTGGACATCAAGCTGCCCTATCTGCGCTATGCCAAGGACCCGGCCTAGATCAAGAATCAGACGGGCCAGCCATAGTGGTCCGTCAGCGCGGCAATGGCCCTGTCATTGCCGCGTCCTTGCCGGTTCCCCGCGCGCAGGTTGACGACCTGGCTACCATCCCATTCCAGTATGCGGGCGCGACCCCCGATCTTGCGGGGCTGCGACCCCTTCATACGATGCATCCAGTACAGCCATACATCGTCCGCACTTGGGGCAAGCCGGGTGAAGAGATCCTCTCGGGTCACATCGGGATGAAACACGCCTGGCGCGTAGATCACGCCCGAGACACCGGTCGGAAACACATCTGCCCCTGCCTGAGCCACCGCGATGTTGTGCTGCCACGCCTCATAGGCGGCAGGCCTCTCCGGTGACGCCATGACGATACGGTGCGCGCGCAGGCAGCCCACGGTCGCCCCTTGATGCGCCGCTGAAACCAACTGCTCCAGCCAGTCCGCGGGATAATAGAGATCGTCATCCGCCGTGACCACATGCGCCCCCGGGCAGGCCAGAAGGGTCGGCACGATCTTCTTGTAAGAGCGCCAGTTCGGACAGGTCCGGATGTCCAAGCCTGCCATGGCGTGGATTTCGGCGGGCAACCGCTCCTCGTCTCCCTCGTCCAGCCATAGGATCACCTGGTCCGGCTGCACGCTTTGCCGCAGAAGTGCACGAAGGGTGGGTGCCAGCGTGGGAAAACGTGCCGCGTGGCTGGTCAGGGATACGACCAGTTCGGACGGCAGCCCATGCGGACGGCCGGGTTTATCAGGTCTGGTGGCTGTCTCGGCCAAGGCGCGCGCGAGGCGGCGGTGGTGCTTGAAGCGACGAAAGGCGTTGCGAATCATGTATTTTCCCAAGCCTTGCGCAACCAGCCAATGTCACCGATGCGGCGATACCACTTGTGGCCCCGACCTGCGAAGACGTCTTCCATCTTGGGGGCGCCGGCGAACAGCACGATCTTGGCGCCCTGCGGCAGGGCGGGATCAGCAAGGAAGGATTTGAAGTGTCGCGGAACGCAGTCATTCTTGAAGCTGACGCACCAGCCCTTGGGCCAGTAGTTCAGATGGCCCCTTGAAGCCAGTTGGGCAGACTGGAACTGCTGACTGATCTCATAGCTTTCCGTCGCAGCCTTGGGATCGGCCAGATAGGCATCAAGCACATAGGCATGATCACCAATTCTATAGCGGAACACGCTGGAGTTCCCGACGCTGTGCAGGAACCGGTCGCGCGCGGGATTCACACGTCGCAAGGGTTTGGCCCGGAACAGGTCGTCGTCGCGAATGACAAAAAAGGCACCAGGCAGGTCGAAGAATGGTGAAAGGTCGTCCACCACCACCAGATCAAGGTCCAGAAACAACGCCGTTCCAGACAGTCCCCCCAGATCGCGACGGAACAGGGCCAGCTTGCGCCAGCGTGTATCGGAATGACCATCCGGCAAGCCCAGATCGGGCAGCGGCATTGCTTCGACCAGAGGGTCGAGGCCTTGGGAGTCGTCGGTAAAGCAGATGAACCGATGCGGCCGCGCCAGATGCTTTCGGACCTGCGCTGCAAGCCGGTTCACGTCCTGCGCGCTGTAGAGCGTGCCCCATTTCATCGTCAGGATAAGGACGGGTTCACTCATTCTGTCATCTCTGCGCTTGGCTCAAAGCAATTTTTCCAGAAGCTCTGCATAAAGGCTTCCGCGTGGAACAGCACCACCATGGCTTTCCTGCAGCGTCTTACGGATTCGGCTGCCCCACAGGTGCAGGCAGACCGTGGCATCTCCGAAATCGCTCAATCGCCAGCGCCCGGGTTCCAGGAACTCCGCATGGTCATTGACGCCCACAGGATAGAATGCGGGCACGGGCAGCGCGTGCCTCAGTTCATTATGACGCGTCAGATAGATCGTGAGCGCCTTGGGTCCAGTACTTCCCCAAGCCCATTGTTCGATCGGATAGCCCCGTCCCAATGTCCGGACCCAGTACTTCAGCCTTCGTGCGCCGGTGATATGGGGTGCCACGCCCCGGGTTGCGGGCGAGAACGCCCGCAGGTCGCGCAGGGTCGGTGACTGGTGCGGTAGGCGAAGAACCGCATTGTTGACCGAAGTTTCCGACTCGAAGCCCATGAGGTAGTCGTCGGATGGCAACGGCTGCAGGGCGATGATGTCCAGATCGACCCAAACCGCGTCTGTCATTTCCAGCAGCGCATATCGAAACAAATTCGCATGCAGTGCCGGGCTGGGTTTGCGCTTGTCTCGGTAGAGCAAAATCCTGTCCGTCGGCATGATCCGTGCTGCGTCACGCACGGTGACATCTGCGGGAACATCCGGGATGGGTGTATAGCTGTAAAGTGTAACAGAATGGCCCAGGCGGGTCATCGAGTTGAGGCTTGCCCTTTCCATCGGACCCAAGGTCCTGCCGCACCAGAAGGTCGCCAGCTCGCGCAAGTGTTCTTACTCCGGACCGTAAGGAAGCGCGGCCGCCCAAGCTGTGGGCGGCCGCTGCGAAATATCAGCCTTCGGCCGACTGTTCCTGCTTTTCGTCGATCTCCGCACCGGTTTCCTGATCGACCATCTTCATGCCGAGGCGGACCTTGCCGCGGTCGTCGAAGCCAAGCAGCTTGACCTTGACCTCCTGGCCTTCCTTCAGGATTTCGTTCGGATGGCCCAAACGGCGGTTGGCGATCTGGCTGACATGGACCAGCCCGTCCCGCTTGCCGAAGAAGTTCACGAAGGCGCCGAAATCGACCAGCTTGACGACCTTGCCGGTATAGATCTGGCCCTCTTCGGGCTCGGCCACGATCGAATAGATCATGTCATAGGCCTTCTTGATCGAATCGGCATTGGCCGAGGCGATCTTGATGACGCCATCGTCGTTGATGTCGACCTTGGCACCCGAAACCTCGACGATCTCGCGGATGACCTTGCCGCCCGAGCCGATCACTTCACGGATCTTGTCGGTCGGGATCTGCATCGTTTCGATGCGCGGCGCATGGGCGCTGAACTCGTTGCGGCCTTCGGTCAGGGCCTTGGACATCTCGCCCAGGATGTGCATCCGGCCGTCCTTGGCCTGTGCCAGCGCCTGCTCCATGATCTCGGGCGTGATGCCCTGGACCTTGATGTCCATCTGCAGCGACGTGATCCCGTTTTCGGTTCCCGCCACCTTGAAGTCCATGTCGCCCAGGTGATCTTCATCGCCCAGGATGTCGGTCAGGACCGCATATTTGCCGTCGTCCTCCAGGATCAGGCCCATGGCCACGCCTGCGACCGGCGCCTTCAGCGGAACCCCTGCATCCATCATCGACAGCGAGCCGCCGCAAACCGATGCCATCGAGGACGATCCGTTCGACTCGGTGATCTCGGACACGACGCGGATGGTGTAGGGGAAGTCGGTCGCAGCCGGCAGAACCGCCTGCAGCGCACGCCAGGCCAGCTTGCCGTGGCCGATCTCGCGGCGGCCGGGCGAACCCACGCGGCCAACCTCGCCAACCGAGTAGGGCGGGAAGTTGTAGTGCAGCAGGAAGTTCGAGCGGGAATTACCGTGCAGCGCGTCGATGATCTGTTCATCATCGCCGGTCCCCAGGGTCGTCACGACCAGCGCCTGCGTCTCGCCGCGCGTGAACAGCGAGGATCCATGGGTGCGGGGCAGGATGCCCACTTCGCTGACGATGGAACGCACCGTGCGGGTGTCGCGGCCATCGATGCGGGCGCCGCCATTGATGATGTCGCCGCGCAGGATGCCTGATTCAAGCTTCTTGAGCGCCGAACCCAGATTCGCATCCGCAAGCTCGTCCTCGGTCAGGCCTGCCTTGACCTTGGCCTTGGCTGCGGTCACGGCGTCATGACGATCGGCCTTGTCGCGGATCGCATAGGCGGCGCGCATGTCGGCCTCGCCCAGTTCCTTCACGCGTGCATAAAGCGCGCTGTAATCGGGCGACTGGAAATCGAAAGGCTCCTTGGCAGCGGATTCGGCCAGATCGATGATCAGGTCGATGACCGGCTGCATCGCCTCGTGGCCGAACTTGACCGCGCCCAGCATCTCTTCCTCGGTCAGCTCGTAAGCCTCCGATTCGACCATCATCACCGCATCTTTCGTGCCGGCGACGACCAGGTCCAGACGCTGTTCGGGGTTGCTCCGCAGGTGATCCATGTCCTGAACCTCGGGGTTCAGCACGTATTCGCCGTTGGCGAAGCCGACCCGAGCCGCGCCGATCGGACCCATGAAGGGAACGCCGCTGATGGTCAGGGCGGCCGAGGCCGCGATCATCGCGACGATGTCCGGATCGTTGACCAGATCGTGGCTGAGCACGGTGCACATGACCAGCACTTCATGCTTGAAGCCGGGTGCGAACAGCGGGCGGATCGGCCGGTCGATCAGACGCGCGGTCAGCGTCTCTTTTTCGCTCGGGCGCGCCTCGCGCTTGAAGAAGCCGCCGGGGATCTTGCCGGCTGCATAGTATTTTTCCTGATAATGAACCGTCAGCGGGAAGAAGTCCTGCCCGGGCTTGGGTTCCTTGGCGAAGGTGACGTTGGCCATGACGCTGGTCTCGCCCAGGGTGGCGATGACGGTGCCGTCGGCCTGACGGGCAACCTTGCCCGTTTCCAGCGTCAGGGTTTCCTGGCCCCACTGGATCGATTTCTTCACTTCATCAAACATCTGGTTTCCTCTGAGGATGATCCGGCCCTCCGGTCATCCCGTGTCATATGGCGGCCCCATTGCCGCCGCCCCTATCCTTTGCATGTGCCCCGGGGCCGGACCTCACGTCGCAGATGTTCGGCATTTACAGGAAAATACGCTTGTTGGGAAGGGCGACGGGCAAGTCAGGCCTGCCCCCGCCCCTTTGGCCGATCGGCCCCTTCGGGGGAACGGACGCTTCCGTTGGCGCCTTTTGCTTGCAGGCACCGACTTCGCCCCCGGTGGCAGGAACCGCCCCCGCACCACGTATCCCGACCCTGAACCCAAGGAGAAGGCACAGCATGACCGAGACAACGACGCTGCCGGAACCCGCCGACCTGACGGAAACCGTCTTTTCAGCGCTGAAGGACAAGGCGGAGCTGAGCACCGGCCCAAGGGTGGTGCTGGGCGTGCTGGCAGGCGTCTATATCGGCCTGGGCGGGCTTTTCGCGACCATCGCCTTGGCGGGAGCGGATGCCCTGCCCTTTGGAGTCGCGCAGGTTCTGGCAGGGGTGGTCTTCTCGCTGGGGCTGCTTCTGGTGATGGTCGCGGGGGCCGAACTGTTCACCGGCAACACGCTGCTGGCAGGGCCGGTCCGGGCGGGCCAAGTGCCCCTGGCAAAGGCCGCGTCGGCGCTTGTCACCGTCTATGTCGCGAACTTTGGGGGCGCGGTGCTGCTGGCCCTGCTGGTGCTTGGCGCGGGGCTTCACGAGGCAGGCGAGGGCGCGGTCGGCCGGGCCGCCCTGGACCTTGGCGCCACAAAGACCGGAAAATCCTTTGCTGCCCTGCTGGCCAGCGGGATTCTGGCCAACATGCTTGTCTGTCTTGCCGTCTGGATGGCCTATGGGGGCAGGACGGTGACCCAGAAGCTTGCCGGACTGCTTTTGCCGATCGCAGCCTTTGTCGCGGCAGGGTTGGAGCATTCGGTGGCAAACATGTATCTGCTGCCTTACGCCTATCTGGTCCAGATGGCAGGCGATGCCCCTGCGACGGAGATGTCGCTTGGCGGCATCGGTGCCAATCTGGTGGCGTCGACCCTGGGCAACCTGGTCGGGGGTGCAGCAGTCGCGCTGGCCTATGGCCATGTTTATATCCGCCGCTAGGGCGCATCCTGCAGGGAAGTGGCGCGGCGCCTGTCCCGCCGAACGCAAGACGCCCGCGGCAAAGGCCACGGGCGTCCCGGCAATCATCGCAAGGCGCGTCGGATCAGCGACGCAGGCCCAGCTTGCCGATCAGGGCGGTGTAGCGGCCCTCGTCCTTGGCTTTGAGATAGTCCAGCAGCTTGCGGCGCTGCGCGACCATCATCAGAAGACCACGGCGCGAGTGGTTGTCCTTCTTGTGCGTCTTGAAATGCTCGGTCAGCGTGGCAATGCGCGAGGACAGGATCGCGACCTGCACTTCGGGCGAACCGGTGTCGCCTTCCTTGGTGCCGAATTCCTTGATGACGCGGTTCTTTTCTTCAACGGTGATCGACATCGGGATCTCCTTTGGAAACGTGGGGTGATGGCGCAGGCCGGGATGTCGTCCAGCACAGGCCCATAGGTCACCGCGCAAGGCCGGGGCCGTGGCGGATGCGCGCCTATAATCGAAGCCGGCACAAAAGAAAAGGCCTGAACGCGCCGATCAGGCCTTGACCGGCACGATCCGCACATCCTCGACGCGCAGGCCACCGTGCTGCAGCAGCCGGCCAATCGCGTTGCCGTTCACGTTCAGCAGAAAGGTGCCGTCCTCGTCCTCGTGCAGGCTCAGCTGCGCGGTTCTGGCAACGTCGGCGTCCAGATGCAGGACAAGCTGATCCTCCGACGAGTCGAAGTCGGCAATGGTCGGGATACCGCCGGCCGCCTGGTGCAGGATAAACATGTCGGCGCCGGAATTGCCGGACGCAAAATCGTTGGCACCCGGCATCAGGGTATCATCGCCCTCGCCTCCGTTCATCCAGACTGTTTCGGGCCCGTCATGGCCGATCAGGACATCGTCTCCGCGTCCGCCATCAAGGTCGTCCGAACCTTCCGTCGAAATCAGGACGTCGTTTCCGTCATTGCCCGACAGGAAGTCATTTCCCGGCCCGCCGAACAGCGTGTCGTCACCCTCGCCTCCGAACAGCGTGTCGTCGCCCTCGTCCCCGAACAGAAGGTCGTCGCCCCCTTGTCCGGCAAGAAGATCGTTGCCCGAACCGCCATGGATCACATCGTTT
>VGDE01000155.1 GCA_016869875.1 Alphaproteobacteria bacterium | reverse complement strand
CAGTTTCGCCCGAGAACGGAACACCAAGCTGCATGCCGTCGCCGATGCCGACGGGCGCCCGATCCGGGGGCGCCCGATCCGGTTCTTCATGACCGCAGGCCGGAAACGGCGATCACACCGGCGCTGCGGTCCTGCCGGGCAGCTTGCCCAACGCGCAATGGCTGCCGGCTGACCGGGGCCAGGACGCTGATCGGTTCAGGGATGCGTTGAAGGACAGGGGGGATGAAGCCCTGCATCCCGCCGCAGCCGTCATTTTCTGGCTATGACGCGAGAACGAGCCTTGACCCTTGGGCAGTGGAGCATAGCACGGCAGCTTTCAGACTGATCCCGAACAATCAGCGCAAGATAGCCTCCGTGCTGCGAGAGTTCAGAATTCAGATATGTCGCCCGCTTCGACTCCCACACATGGTTGAGGAGACGCGAAAGAGCCGGTGTGCAATCTGCGGCACGGGCACCTTGCCTTGCGCCACCTGGCGGACCTTTGAAGTTCAAGCGGAAGACGTGGAGAGACATCCACCAAGCTCGGTGCAGACAACGCTGCCTCAGCGAAGCCGGGTTACTTTTTGATTTGACCTGCAGGAACGTCGGTCAAGGGTCCTGCTGCTGACGCTGGATCGACAGGCGAAGCGCCTCGGTCAGGGCTTCGCGCGGCAGGCCGGTTTCCTGCGACAAGCGCATGATCCCGAAATGCACCCGCGCCAGTTCCTGGTAATAGCGGGCAAAGGTGTAGTTGATCGAGGCACCCACGACCGCCCCGAAAACCGGAGCCGCCTGCGCCGCCATCTTTTGCCCGAGCGAAACCGACAGGCGCGGCGCGACCCGGCTGACCAGCCCCTGCACGGTCTGTCCGGTGACCGAAAGCCGCGCGGCCAACAGACCCAGATCGGTGCTGTCATCTTCGGCCATGGGTCCGGCAGCGGCAAAGATCCGCAGGCATTCCAGCCGCACCTCCTCGCTGTCGGGGTCCAGGCCATGTTCGGCGGCAATGTCCAGCATCGCACGCAGCAGCAGGGTCACGGTGAAGGGCAGTTCGACCAGCGCCCCGGCAAAACCGCCGACACCCCCCGCCGCGCCGCTGACGGTCGAGGCCATGCGGTTGAACCAGTCACCCCTGTCACGCAGGACGCGCCGGCTGCTGGCCGCTGCCGAAAAGGCGCGGGTCAGGGCGGCGCGGGTGGCACCGTCCAGGCGGTTGCGCACAAAGCCCGGCAGGCGCTCGATCAGGCCCTCGGCGCTGTTGCCGATGCGGGCCATGATCTGCATCCCCAGCCCACCCGCATCCAGATAGCGGCGCGCCAGGCGGTCGATCTGCGGATGGATCGAGGGGTCAGCAATTGGTGGCAGGATGTCTTGTCGGGCTTGGGTGGGAGGAGCTGGCATGGGGGGCCTCTTTCGGGTGCGGGACCTCGGTGCAGGCGGTGCTGTCCGGCACAACCGGGGTGGCGGATGCGGGCGAAAGATCTTTCTCGACCGTACCTGCGACAGCAACCCATGCGCCGGGCGTGAGTTCCAGGCCCAGGACGCGGTCAGGGTTCGTCGGCGGCGGCATCTCGACATGATCCAGGCGCGCAAAGCCGAAGCGGGAGTAATACGGCGCGTCGCCCACCAGAAGGACGCGGGCAAAGCCCATCCTGCGCGCGCGCGCCAGACTGTCGCGCATCAAGAGGCCGCCCAAGCCCTCGCCCTGCGCCGTCGGATGCACGGCAATCGGCCCCAGCAGCAGCACCGGATGCCCCGCCACCCGCACCGGCCAGAAGCGGATCGCCGCCATCAGCGTCCGGCCCGGGTCGCGCAGCAGAAGGCACAGCTCGGCCACCCGCGGCACCCCGTCGCGCAGGCGATAGGACGACAGGGCCGTGCGGCCCGGAGCAAAGCACAGATCGTACAAGGCCTCGACCTCGGGTTCGTCGGCGGCAGTCTCGGGGCATATCTCGAACATCGCGCTTCCTTGCGGTTGGGCGGCCCCTTAGCACGGGTTTGCGACAGGCGGAACATTGCACCGGGCCAAAAGCGATGGCAGGTTACGAGCGCAACCCCACAGGAGGCCGCCCATGTTCTATCGCCCCGAAGCCGGACACGGCCTGCCCCACAACCCCTTCAACGCCATTGTCGCGCCACGGCCGATCGGCTGGATCTCGACCCGCGGGTCGCAGGGGGACAATCTGGCGCCCTATTCCTTCTTCAACGCTGTGGCCTATGTGCCGCCGCAGGTGATGTTCGCCTCGACCGGGGCCAAGACCGACCGGCACGGCACCAAGGACAGCGTCGCTCAGATCATCGAGACGGGCGTGTTCTGCGTCAACATCGCGACCGGGGACCTGCGCGATGCGGTGAACGCCACCTCGGCCCCGCTGCCTGCCGGCACCAGCGAGTTCGACACAGCCGGACTGGAGGGCGCGCCCTGCACCACGATCGAATGCCTGCGGGTGGCCGGGGCTGCGGCCTCGCTGGAATGCCGCATGACGCAGATCGTTCCCTTGGCGGGACAGGCGAATTTCGCGGTCTTTGGCGTCGTGACCGGAGTCCATCTGCGGGACGACTGCATCGTGGAGGGCCGCTTCGACCTGCGGTCGGCGGGCGGGTGGATTGCGCGGCTTGGCTACAAGGACTACTGCGCCGTGGACGAACTTTTTGAAATGGAACGCCCTTCATGAGCCGCAGCGTCAAGGACTATGTCCGCTCGATCCACGACTTTCCGCACGAGGGAATCATCTTCCGCGACGTGACGACCCTTTTCGCGGATGCACGCGGTTTCCGCATGGCGGTCGATCAGTTGCTGCATGCCTATGCCGGGACGCGCATCGACAAGGTCGTGGGGCTGGAGGCGCGCGGCTTTATCCTGGGCGGCGCGGTGGCGCATCAGCTGTCCACCGGCTTTGTGCCGATCCGGAAAAAGGGCAAGCTGCCGGGTACGGTCATTTCGGAAGCCTATCAGCTGGAATATGGCGAGGCGATCATGGAGATCCACGATGACGCCCTGCGCCGCGGCGAAAAGGTCCTGATCGTGGACGACCTGCTGGCGACGGGCGGCACGGCGGCCGCCGCGATCAAGCTGTGCCAGCGCCTGGGGGCCGAGGTCATCGGCTGCGCCTTCGTCATCGACCTGCCGGAACTGGGCGGGCGCGCTGTGCTGGAAGGCATGAACATGCCGGTCCACGCGCTCTGCGACTTCGAGGGGGCCTAGGCCAGCACCGCGCCCGGGTTCATGATGCCAAGGGGGTCCAGCGCCGTCTTGATGGCACGCATCGCGGACAGCCGCACCGGGTCGCCCCACCGCGCCAGGTCCGCCGCCTTGAGCCGGCCGACCCCGTGTTCGGCCGAAAAGGACCCGCCGCGCGCGACGACCATCTCGTGGATCATCCGCGACAGGTCCCGGCGGATCGGATCATACTCCTCGCGCCGCCGCCCTTCGGCCGGGAACAGGTTGAAGTGCAGGTTCCCGTCGCCCAGATGGCCAAAGCAGTTGACCCGCATGTCGCCCTGTTCCGCGATGAATGCGCCGGCATCGTCGATGAACCGGGAGATCTCGGACAAGGGCAGGCTGATGTCATGGCTGGCGATGGCGCCCACATGGCGATTGGCCAGCGGGATCTGCTCGCGCAGCGCCCACAGTTCGGCACCTTGCTGGCCCGATTGCGCGATGACGCCGTCGTGAACCAGCCCTGCCTCGGCCCCGGCCAGGAACAGCCCTTCCAGCGCCGCATCGGCCGGCAGGCCCGTCGGCAGCCCCACCTCGACCAGCACCAGCCAGTCCGGGCGTCTGGCAAAGGGCTGGCGCAGGTCCGGAAAGGCCACATCCAGAAAGCGCAGCCCCTGCCCCGAGATGAGTTCGAAGGCCGTGACGCCGCCCGACATGCGGGCCTGCGCCAGCGACAACAGCGACAGGGCGGCGGCAGGACTGTCCACGACCAGCATCGCCACGCCCACCTCGGCCGGCATCGGCGCCAGCACCAGCGACGCGGCCGTGATGATGCCAAGCGTGCCCTCGGCTCCGATCAGCAGGTCACGCAGGTCATAGCCCGTGTTGTCCTTGCGCAGACGCCGGAGGTCGCGCATCACCTCTCCCGAGGGCAGCACGGCCTCGATCCCCAGGCACAAGGCCCGTGCATTGCCATAGCGCAGCACGTTCACGCCCCCCGCATTGGTGGAAAGCACGCCCCCGACCTGTGCCGTTCCTTGCGAGGCCAGCGACAGGGGGAACTGCCGCCCCACATCGGCCGCCGCTTGACGCGCCTGCTGCAGCGTCACGCCCGAGTCCGCGATCATCACGCCTTCCTCGGGAAAGATGTCGCGGATCGTGGTCATCCGCTCCAGCGACAGGATCAGGGGTGTCCCGCCCTCTGCCATCACCTGACCACCGACAAGACCCGTTCCCCCGCCCCGCGGCACCACAGGAACCCGAGCTTGGGCGCAGGCGCGGATCACGGCCGCGCATTCCTCGGTGTCGCGGGGGGCGGCCACCAGGCCGGCAACCCCGCGAAACCGGCCGCGCGGCTCGTCGGTATAGGCGGGGGACAGGTCGCGCAGCACGCCCGCCGGCAGTTGGGCGGCCAGGGCGGCATCGGCAGGGTTCAGCATCAACGCACCTCGGTCTTGCCGCGCCGGTCGCTGCGCAGGTTGGCGTATAGCACGTGGTTGCGCCAGCGTCCGTCGATCTGCAGATAGCTTTGGGCCACACCTTCGTACTTGAAGCCCGATTTTTCCAGAACCCCGCGCGACGCCGCGTTTTCCGGCAGGCACGCCGCCTCGATCCGGCTGAGGCCCAGCGTGGTGAAGGCGTGGTGCACCAGCACCCCGATCGCCTCGCGCATATAGCCCTGACGCACGAAGGGCTGACCGATCCAGTATCCGATCGTGCCCGACTGCGCAGGACCCCTGCGGATGTTGTCCAGCGTGATGGCCCCCAGCAGGACCCCGTCGCGCCGCACCAGGAACAGCGGAAAGGACGAACCCGACTTGCAGGACCGTGCCGCCCAGTAAACCCGGTTGGTAAAGCTCTTGCGCGACAGGTGGTCCGGGGACCAGACCGGCTCCCACGGGGTCAGGAAGGCACGGCTTTCCGCGCGAAGGGCCGTCCAGGCGCCGAAATCCGAATGCATGGGCAGGCGCAGCACGATCCGTTCGGCCTCGAGCCGAAAGGGACGGCGCCGCGCCAGGATCATGCGGCAAGCCTTTCGGCCAAGGCATCGCGAGAGGGCGCCCCCGCAACAGGGCCGTACAGGGCCAAGGCGGGACGGGCCCGCGCCAACAGCGCCTCGGCATGGGCGCGCACATCGGCGGCCGTCACGGCGGCAATCTTTTCGGCCACCTCGGCAGGGTCGGGAACGCGGCCCCAGATCGCCAGGGTGCGGGCCATGCGCTCGGCCTGGGCCGAAGGGCTCTCCAGCCCCATCAGCAGACCCGCCCGCAACTGCGCCTTGGCGCGGGCGATCTCGGCCTCGGACATGTCCTCGGCTGCACGCTTGATCTCGTCGATGGTGAGGGTGGCCAGATCGGACAGATCCTCTGCCCCGGTTCCGGCATAGATCGTCAGCATGCCGGTATCGTCGTGAAAGCCCGATTGTGCGAAGATCGTGTAGCAAAGGCCACGTTCCTCGCGGATCTTCTGGAACAGTCGCGAGGACATGCCCCCGCCAAGGGCCGAAGAAAAGATCTGCGCGGCATAGAAATCGACTGCCAGATACCCCGGCCCTTCAAGCGCCAGCGCGAAATGAGCTTGCTCCAGCGGCTTGACCTGCCGCGTTTCCAACCCCTGCCACCGCGCGGTTTCCCGCGGCGCCTGCGCCACCGGCTTCATGTGACCCAGCACCTTTTCGGCCAGCCGCACGATGCGGTCGTGATCGACAGCGCCCGCCGCGGCCACGACCATCTGCCCGGGACCATAGTTTTCGGCCACGAAGCCCGACAGATCCGCGCGGCCAAAGCTGCTGACGCGCTCGGCCGGGCCCAGGATGGTGCGCCCCATCGGCTGGTCGGGATAGGCCGCCTCTTGCAGCCAGTCAAAGATGATGTCGTCGGGCGTATCCATGGACTGCCCGATTTCCTGCAGGATCACGCCCCGCTCGACCTCGATCTCGCGCGGGTCGAAGACCGGGTTCAGGACGATGTCGCTGATCACGTCAAAGGCCAGATCGACGTCATCCTCCAGCACGCGGACGTAAAAAGCCGTTGCATCACGCGAGGTATAGGCATTGATATAGCCGCCCACATCCTCGATCGCCTCGGCAATCTGCAGGGCGCTGCGCGTGGCGGTGCCCTTGAAGGCCATGTGCTCGAGGAAATGGGCGATGCCGTTCTGTTCGGCGCGTTCATTGCGGCCGCCGGCACTGACCCAGATGCCCAGTGCCGCGGAATGCAGCCCCGGCATCTGGCGGGTGACAATCGACAATCCGTTGGAAAGGGTGGTCAGGCGCGGGGTGGGATCTTGGCTCACTGGGTCCTCCGGTCGAGGATCAGCGATTTAAGCGCCTCGGCATCGTTTTCAATACGTGTCACCCGTTCGGGCAGATCGAAAAGGTTGGCCATGTGCGGCGGCAGGCCGGGGCGCAGGCCGATGGCCCGTTCAACCGCGTCCGGGAACTTGGCCGGATGCGCCGTTGCCAGCGTCACCATCGGCACGCCCGGCTCCAGGTGCCGCTGTGCCACGGCCACGCCGATGGCGCTGTGCGGGCACAGGACCTCGCCTGTCGCCGCGCGAATGGCGCGGATTGTGTCCAGCGTCTCATCCTCGCTGACGCGGCCCGAGCGATACTGCTCGCGCAGCGCCTCCAGCGCGCCTTGGCTGATGGTAAAGCCGCCGCCCTTCAGCTCATCCATCAGCTGGCGGATCGCGCCGGCATCCCCGTCATAGGCCAGATACAGCGCCCGCTCGAAATTCGAACTGACCTGGATGTCCATCGACGGACTGATCGACGGCTCGACCTGGCCGGTCCGGTATTCGCCCTGCGTCAGCGCGCGGTGCAGGATGTCGTTCTGGTTCGTGGCGACGATCAGGCGGCGGATCGGCAGGCCCATCTGGCGCGCGATGCTGCCTGCAAAGATGTCGCCGAAATTGCCGGTGGGAACGCTGAAATCCGTGGGACGCATGCCCAGGCTGGCGCAGGCGGTAAAGTAATAAACGATCTGCGCAACGACTCGCGCCCAGTTGATGCTGTTGACGCCAGCCAAGCCGACCCGGTCGCGGAAATCGTGGTCGTTGAACAGATCCTTGAGCCGCGCCTGGCAGTCGTCGAAATGGCCGGTGACGGCGAGGGCATGCACATTGATCTCGGGCGGCGTGGTCATCTGGCGGCGCTGCACATCGCTGACCCTGCCATGCGGATACATGATGAACACATCGACATTGTCGATGCCGCGGAATGCCTCGATGGCGGCCGACCCGGTGTCGCCGGATGTTGCGCCCACGATGGTGATCCGCTGTCCCGACCGCTTCAGGGCAATCTCGAAGAGCTGCGCGATCAGCTGCATCGCAAAGTCCTTGAAGGCCAGCGTCGGCCCGTGGAACAGTTCCAGCAGGTGGTGGCCGGGGGCCAGCTGCACCAGCGGCGCGCGGGCGTCATGGGAAATGCCCGCATAAGCGCGGTCGATGGCGCCCCGCAGCTCTTCATCGGTAAAACTGTCGCCCGTAAAGGGACGCACCACGCGAAAGGCGACCTCCTCATAGGGCAGCCCGTCCAGCTGATCCAGCCCGTCAAAGGCGGGAATGGTTTCAGGCAGATACAGCCCGCCGTCGCGCGCCAGCCCCGACAGCATGGCCTGTTCAAAATTCAGCACCGGGGCCTGGCCCCGCGTCGAGACGTAACGCATCGGAATTCCTTCAGTAGCTGCGCTGCCTGATACGCCAGATCAGCGCCAGTGTCATCACCGCCCAAGTGGCCGCGATCAGGAACCACTGGATGGCATAGGACAGGTGGTTGTTGGGCACGCCCTCGACTGCAACGGGGATGGGCTCGGCGCCCTGGTTGTCGCCTTCGATGAAGCTTGCCACCACAAGAACGGGCTGGGTGTCCAGTTGCTGCGCCATGGCGTCGACGTCACGGGCAAACCAGATGTTTTCCTCGAGGTTGGGGTCCGGCGTCGAACTGCTGGCGTCCTGTGGCCAGTGCAGGTTGCCGCGAACCGTCAGGCGGACCGGCGGACGGTCGATCCCGCGGTCGTCCTGCGGAACAAAGCCGCGGTCCAGCAGGATCGCCCGCCCGTCGTCGGTGACGAAGCGCGACACGATCTGGTAACCTGCCCCCTGCTCGCGCGTGTGGGACAGCACGTCGATCTCGTCGCCCGTGGTGGTCCCGCTGACGGTCACCGGCAAGTACTTCATCGACGGGTCGATCCGGTCCGGCAGGGGAACCGGCTCGGCCTGAATGCCAGCCTGGATCTGCGCCAGCAGTCCTTCCTTCCAGTCACGGCGATCCAGCTGCCATAGGCCCAGTTGGACCAGAAAGGCACAGCCCACGACGCC
>VGDE01000154.1 GCA_016869875.1 Alphaproteobacteria bacterium | reverse complement strand
CAAAAATAAAACCGGGCTGCGGAACAGCCCGGTTTCGGAAAATCATGTAACGTTGTCAGGCGTTTGCTTCGCGGATCTTGTCAGCGGCAGCCTTGTCGAAGCCTACGCCTTTCTGGTCAAAAAGTTGATCCAGTTCGCCGGACAAGGTCATTTCGGTAATGATGTCGCAGCCGCCCACGAACTCCCCCTTGACGTAAAGCTGGGGAATGGTCGGCCAGTCCGAGAAATCCTTGACACCTTGGCGGATATCGGCGTCGGAGAGTACATTCACGTCCTGATAGTTCACGCCCATGTAGTTCAGGACACCCGCCACGCGGCTGGAAAACCCGCACTGGGGCATCTCGCGCGTGCCCTTCATGAACAGCACCACGTCATGCTGATCGATCATGGTCTGGATGCGGGTCTTGACATCGCTCATTGCGGCAGTCCTTTCGGTCAAAGTCCCGCCGGCGGCGGGACGAAACATCGGTTTTTTCGGGGTGCGGCTCAGTCGGGCGCCTTGGTGGTCAGGGCCAGGGCATGCAGCTGTCCGGAGGGACCGTCCATCTTGCCCTGCAAGGCTGCGTAAACGGCACGCTGTTGCTGAACCCGGTTCTGGCCACGGAAGCTTTCGTCGATCACCTCGGCCGCGAAGTGGTTTCCGTCGCCGGCCAGGTCGGTGATCGTGATACGCGCCTTGGGAAAGGTTGCCCTGATAAGGGCTTCGATGTCATGCGCTTCCATCGCCATGAAGAGATCCTTTTGTCTTTCATGACAGATGTAGGGGATGGGCTGCGGGCTCGCAAGACCGCGTGATGCAGGCCGCGCGTCGATGCGGCCTGGATCGCTGTGGAATCAGTTTGTGGCGCTGACCGCGCCAACGGTTCCGCCGACGACCGCGCCCACGGGGCCACCGATGACCGCGCCGCCCACGCCCCCGGTTGCGGCCCGTTCCCGCACGTTGTCGCCGCAAGCGGCCAGCATCAGCACAGCGCTGCACAGTCCCATTGCCATAAGACGCATGATCTTGATCCTTCCTGTGTTCAGAAATTGCTGCTGGGAACAGACGTTTCAACGGACGTGCTGGTTCCTGACGCGGACGGATTAGCCGCAGTCATGCCATTCAGCGGAAATCCCGCGTCTTTACCTTGACGGTGTCGATATGAAGATCGGGAATATAGATGTCGCGGCTGCGCGGAGGGGCCGGTGCAGGCAGGTCTGTCGGCGGTCCGGCCCGGTGGAACTCGTCGCCACGGCCATGGGGCAGGGGGAATGCGCCGCCCCGGTTGCCGATGCTGGCCAGTTCGGCCGAAAGATCGGTCAGGCGGTGGGCGACCAGGTGCACGACCTCGCCCTGGCGCTGGATGCGGCCTTGCACCGCGATCATTCCGGCAGACAGGATGATGCGGCGGAAGGTGTCGAACACCTTGGGCCAGACGACCAGGTTGGCCACGCCCGTTTCGTCCTCCAGCGTGATGAACATGACCCCCTTGGCCGAGCCGGGGCGCTGGCGCACCAGAACGATGCCGGCCACCTCGCACCAGCGGCGGTTGCGGGCAGACATCGCGTCGGCGCAACTGACGATCCGGCGGCGCCCCAGGTCCTGGCGCAGGAAGGCAAGTGGATGGCTGCGCAGCGACAGGCCAGTATGGCCGTAATCCTCCACCACCTCGCGTCCCGCCGTCATCGGAGGCAGGGGAACTGCGGGCTCGACATGAGGGTCCGGGAGCACGGGGAGGATTTCCGATAAGGGCTGTCGATCTGGCTCTGACAAGTCGGTCCGCGGCCCGGATTGCGGCCCCCGGTCCTGCTGCCGTGGCGCAGCCTCGGCCACTGCCGCGAACAGGGGCAGCTCGTCCTCCTGGCCCTTGATGGCCCAGATCGCCTCGCGACGCGACAGGCCAAAGGTGGGGCGAAATCCGTCGGCCTCGGCAATGCGGGTCAGGGCGCCGACTGGCACGCCCGCGCGGCGGCACAGATCAAGGGCCGAAACCGCAGGACGGGCGTCAATGATCGCCTCGGCATGGATGCGGGACAGGCCCTTGACCATGCGCAGGCCCAGCCGGACGGCAAAGCCCTCGCCCTCGGGTTCCAGCGTGCAGTCCCAGCCCGAAGCACTGATGCAGATCGGCCGGACCCGAACCCCGTGATCACGGGCGTCGCGCACGATCTGGGCAGGCGCATAAAATCCCATCGGCTGGCTGTTCAGCAGCGCCGCACAAAAGACATCCGGGTGCCAGCACTTGAGCCAGGCCGAGGCATAAGCCACCAGCGCAAAGCTGGCGGCGTGGCTTTCGGGAAAGCCGTAGGAGCCGAAGCCCTCCAGCTGGCGAAAGGTGCGTTCGGCAAAATCCGCCTGATAGCCGCGGGCGATCATGCCGGCGATCAGCTTGTCGCGAAAGGCGCTGACGCCGCCCGTGAACTTGAAGGTCGCCATGGACTTGCGCAGCATGTCGGCCTCGCCCGGGGTGAAGCCCGCGCATTCGATGGCGACGCGCATCGCCTGCTCCTGGAACAGCGGCACGCCAAGCGTCTTGCCCAGCACGTTTCGCAGTTCGGGCCTGGGGTATTCGACCGGCTCCAGCCCCTCGCGCCGGCGCAGATAGGGGTGAACCATGTCACCCTGGATCGGGCCGGGGCGGACGATCGCCACCTGCACGACCAGATCGTAGAAGGTGCGCGGCTTCATCCGCGGCAGCATCGCCATCTGGGCCCGGCTCTCGATCTGGAAGGTGCCAAGCGTGTCGGCGCGCCGGATCATCGCATAGGTGCGCGCGTCCTCTTGCGGGATGGAGGCCAGGTCATACTGCACGGCCTTGTGCCGGGCCAGCAGCTTCAGCCCCTTGGCCATGCAGGTCAGCATGCCCAGCGCCAGCACGTCGACCTTCATGAAGCGCAGCGCGTCGATGTCGTCCTTGTCCCATTCGATGATCTGGCGGTCGGCCATGGCGGCAGGTTCGATCGGCACCAGGTCGTCCAGCCGGTCGCGGGTCAGAACGAAGCCGCCGGGATGCTGGCTGAGGTGGCGGGGCGCGCCACGCAGTTCCGCCGCCAGTTCAAGGGTCAGCCGCAGCCGCCGGTCGTCGGGGTTGAGGTTCAACTCGCGCAGCTGCGCGTCGCTTATCCCCTCCTCCGACCAGGCCCAGATCTGGCCGGAGATGGACTGGATCAGATCCTCGGGCAGACCAAGGGCCTTTCCGACATCGCGCAGCGCACCCTTTGTGCGATAACGGATGACCGTGGCGCAGAGCGCGGCGCGGTCGCGGCCATAGGTCCTGTAGATCCACTGGATCACCTCTTCGCGCCGCTCATGTTCAAAGTCCACGTCGATGTCGGGCGGTTCGCGGCGTTCTTCGCTGACGAAACGCTCGAAGAGCAGTTCGCCCTTTACGGGGTCGATCGAGGTGATGCCGAGGACGAAGCAGACGGCCGAATTGGCGGCCGAACCACGCCCCTGGCAGAGGATGCCTTGGGATCGGGCATAACGGACGATGCTGTGCACGGTCAGGAAATAGGGCGCGTAATCCAGCCGCGCGATCAGGCGCAGCTCGTGGCGCAAGGCGCGAGCCACATCATCGGGAAGACCTTCGGGATAACGTTCCCTTGCACCTTCCCGGGTCAGGGCCTCCAGCGTCTGTTGGGGGGTGAGGGCGGGGTCGGCGCGTTCCTCGGGATACTGATAGCGCAGTTCATCCAGGGAAAAGCGGCAGCGGTTGGCGATTTCGACTGTCCGGGCCAGTGCCTCCGGGTGGCGGGGAAACAGGCGCGCCATCTCGGCCGGGGTCTTGAGGTAGCGGTCGGCGTGACGCTCGCGTCGGACGCCCAGGGCATCCACGGTAATGTTGTGGCGGATGGCGGTCACCACATCCTGCAGGATGCGCCGCCCCGGATCGTGATACAGAATGTCGTTCGTGACAACGGTGGCCACGCCCAGGCGTGCAGCAACAGAGGACAGCTGGTGCAGGCGCAGCTGGTCGTTGGGGCGGCGGCGCAGGGTCAGGGCCAAGTGGGCGTCCTGGCCAAAGGTGTCGCGCAGCCGACGCAGGCGCAGGGCGCAGACGTCATCCGCAAGATCGGGGATCAGGATCGCCAGCAACCCTTGGGCATGTGCCTGAAGGTCCGGCCAATCCAGGTGGCAGCCGCCCTTTCCCGCCCGCGACTTGCCCAGCGACAGCAGGCGGCAGAGACGCCCGTAACCCGCCCGGTCGGTCGGATAGACCAGCACCGACATTCCGCAGCGCAGGTCCAGCCGGCAACCGACGATCAGCCGCACCCCCGTGGCCTTGGCCGCCTCATGCGCACGCACGATGCCCGCAAGGCTGTTCCTGTCGGTCACTGCCATCGCACGCATGCCCATCAGGGCGGCGGCCGAGAACAGTTCGTCGGCCGAAGAGGCCCCCCTGAGGAACGAGAACTGCGAGGTCACCTGAAGTTCGGCATAGCTCATCCAAAGATCCCGTGCATGAACCAGCGCTGAGAGCCGGTGCCCGCATCCTCGCCATCGCCTGCGCGAAAGATCCAGAAGCGGCGCCCGGTCTCGTCCTCGATGCGGAAATAGTCGCGCACGGCACGGGTCTCGGCCTCACGCTTCCACCATTCGCCAAAGATGCGCTCGGGACCGTCGGCGCGGCGGACGCGATGGCGGATGCCCCGCCAGGCGATCCAGTTGGGCGGGTGGTCGGGCAGCAGTGCCATCGTTTCGATGGGTTCGGGCCGGGGCAAAAGGCGCGAAGGGCGGGGCCAGTGTCCCGGCCACCCCCCTTCCTGCCAGTCGCCGCGTGCAAGGGCGGTGACGCGGGTCACGGATCGTTCGGGCACGTCGCTGGCAACCGGAGCCAGCCTATAAACGGCGCGGGCGCCCACGCGGTTTGCCAACGCATCGACAAGACCGGAAAGATCGGGGGCGGCAGGTTCAAGAAGGCCGGCTGTCTGGCGAGGTGCCAGCGGCTCGGCCAGGGTGGCGGTCAGGGACATGATCTCGATCCCGAAGCCCGGATCGATGGTCGGGATCTTGTCGCACAAAAGCCTGTTCAGGCGCGCCGGGTCACGCTGCGGGGCGGCAAGCCCCACGCGGACGAACTGGGCATGGCTGTCCACCCGCCAGCAGATCAGGTCCAGCCGCCGCGCGCCCAGACCCCGCGCCTCCAGCCGGTTGCAAAGGTCCCGCACCATTCGGGAAATATGTCGGGCAATGGTTTCGGCCGCCCCGATGGGTTCGGCAAAGGCCTGACGTACCTCGACCAGGCTGGCAGGGCGCAGGGGCTCGATGGGCTCGGACGTCAGGCCCAGAGCCTGATCCAGGCGGCGGATGATCTGCGGCCCAAAGCGGCGCGCCAAAGGAGCGCGGGGAACCGCCATCAGATCGCCGATGGTGGCAAAGCCTAGGTCCCGCAATTCCCCCACCGTCGCGGGCGTCAGACGCAACGCGGCCAGGGGCAGGGGGGCCAGCACGTCCCGCAGGCTACCGGGCAACGCAAGACACATGGACGCCGGACCATGCCGCGCCAGCGCATGGGCGGCCCCCCATGTATCGGCAACCGCCAGTCGTGCGGTGATGCCCGACAACGTCAGGCGACCCAGCAGCACCTCCAGCATCGGCTCCTCGCCGCCATGCAGGTGATCGGCTCCGGTGGAGTCGATCACCACCCCGTCGGGGGGATCGACGGCAACCATCGGGCTGACACGCTGCATCAGCCACAAGGCCAGCCGCTCCAACGCGTCCAGGTCGGCGTGGAGATCGGCCTGCTCCACCCGCAGGTCCGGGACCAGCGCCTGCGCCTTGCTGACGGGCATGCCGATGCGCAGCCCAAGTTCCGCGGCGGCCTCGCAGGCGGCGGTCACGACGCGGCGGCTGTTCGCGCGCCCGGCCAGGATCAGCGGCGCCTCATCCGAAGGCCCGCCGCCCGTCCGCCGCAGCCGGTCGATCGGCCACATCGGCAGGCAGACCGAGATAACCCGAGCCATCGCAGGCCTCCACTTCCATATCCAGACTTTCGCCCGCCCGCGCGCGGATCAGCTCGATCAGCCAGCGCGCGCGCCCCACACCGGGAACGGGCAGGGGCGCCGAGGGCAGGACCGAGATCCGCCAGCGCGTCATCGCCGCCGTGGGCATGCCGAAGTCGCTGGCCTCCGCCTGCCGCCGCCAACGGCGCAACGCGATGCCGGTCGTGCCCGAGCCCCTGGCCGCCAGGTGCAGCCGTCGCGAGGCCGTCATCGACAGGCGCGCCACATCGCCCACCACTGCGGCCAGCCCCCCATGACGCAGCCCTTCCTCCATGGAGGCCAGCACCGATCCTTCGTCGCCGGCCTCGACATAGATCACCCGGTCGGGCGGCAGGCCCGCCTGTTCCAGCCCCGGCGCGAACAGATCGGCCTCGGTGACGCACCACAGCACCTGCCCGGGCAGGCGCGCGGCGATCCCGGCGGCAAAGCAGCTGGCGGCCGCTCCATCCACCGCCCCATGGCCCCCTCCCGCCACCTCGTGCAGGCAACCAAGCGCCAGCCCGCCCTGCGGCAGCCGCCGGTCCAGTGCTGCAATCCCGAAGGGCAGGATCTTGCGCATCTGCCTGTCGTTCCCCTCAAGACGGGCGATCTGTTCACGCAAACCAGCAAGGGCGGAAGCAGAGGCGGGCATGGGAACTCCAGAAGATGAAAGAACAAGCAGTATGTTCCCTTTTTGTTCCAATGAGCGGCTTGAAGTCAACAAGCCTCTGGCAGAGATCGGACAGGACACAGGTAATCAGGACCGCCCAGATGCCTGCAACAGCATGAAAGGCTTGGTCTTCCTGCTGTCTATCATCTCACACACAGGCCGCTCTGCCTGTTCCTCGGCAGGACCATGAAGCGGCCCGCCATCGGCTACCGGAGGACAAGGCCTTGCGGTGCTGGTCACCCGAAGATGTTTAAGCGGAGCCGGAAAGATGCAGCCACCCGGAAAGCGCTCCAAAGATCACGCTGCGCGTGCGGCAGCATCTGCCGAAGCCCAGGCCCATTGAAAATTGTATCCGCCCAGCCAGCCGGTGACATCCACGCACTCGCCGATGAAGAACAGCCCCGGCACCGCGCGCGCCTGCAGGCTGCGGGCGTCCAGATCGCGCGTATCGACGCCTCCCAGTGTGACCTCGGCCGTCCGGTAACCCTCTGAACCTACGGGACGCAGGCGCCAGTGGTTCACGCGGGCGCCTACCGCATCCAGCTGCCGATTAGGCTGGTCGGCCAACCGCCCCTGCGCCATCCCCATCTCGGCCGCGATGGCCTGTGCCAGCCGGTCCGGCAGCATCCGCGCCAAGGCGGTGCCGACCGCAACCCGGCCGCCGCTGGTACGTGCCTGTTTCAAGGCGGCGGCCACATCCTGACCCGGGCACAGGTCGATCTCCAGCATTTCCCCGGGTCGCCAATAGCTGGAAATCTGCAGGATCACCGGCCCGCTGAGGCCACGATGCGTGAACAACAGTGCATCCTGAAAAGCCGCAGGCCCATGAGCGATCCGCGCCTCGACCGCCACGCCGGCCAAGGGGCGGCAAAGCGCAAGATCCTGTTCGGCAAAGGTCAGAGGCACAAGGGCAGGGCGGGTTTCAACCAGTCTCAGACCGAACTGCCGCGCAAGGTCATAGGCAAGGCCCGTGGCCCCGATCTTGGGAATCGACTTGCCGCCCGTGGCAATCACAAGCCGCGCCCCTGTGATCTGGCCCCAAGGGCCGCGAAGGTGAAACCGATCGCCCTGCTTTTCCACGCTATCGACCGGCGCCTCGAGCCGCAGTTCGGCGCCCTGCATCCGGTTCAGCAGCATTTGGGTGATCTGCGTGGCCTTGCCGTCACAGAACAACTGCCCCTGGGTCTTTTCATGCCATGCGATACCGGCCCGCTCCACCAACTCCAGAAATGCCGTGGGTTGATAACGGGACAGCGCGCTTGCGGCAAATCGGGGGTTGTTCGACAGGAAACGGTCCGCGCCTGTCGCGAGATTCGTGAAATTGCAGCGGCCACCGCCCGAGATTCGGATCTTTTCCGCCGGCTTGGCGGCGTGATCCAACACCAGAACCCGCCGTCCCTGCAGAACGGCAGAACCCGCGCAGAACAACCCGGCAGCTCCGGCACCCAAGATAACAAGGTCAAAATGCTCCATTCAGGCGGCATAAGGCGCCTTGGACAAAGGAGCAAGATTTTCAGAATTTTCGACTTGCACCCGCCCGCAGCCTTGGGTAATCACCCTCCCACAGTTGGGGCGTGGCCAAGTGGTAAGGCATCGGTTTTTGGTACCGTGTACCGTAGGTTCGAATCCTACCGCCCCAGCCAATATCTTCCAAAGCTTTGAATTATTTGTATGATATGGGATGTAAGCCTGCCTCCATGGAAACATGGTTCTTCAGGCAACCCATGGCCTCAAGCCAGGAATGAGAGATCTGCAACCTCGTCTTTTATTGCAGTTCTGTCTGCGTAGGGCGCTGCGCCAAGCCCAGCAACTCCTTCTGTTCGATCGTCAGCAGGATGGGATCGCG
>VGDE01000153.1 GCA_016869875.1 Alphaproteobacteria bacterium | reverse complement strand
AGCGAGGCCAGAACCGCATAGACCGCAGTCTGGATCAACTCGCCCGACACCTTGGGACCCACCGACTCGACCGACGGGAAGGTGATCGAGGGATCGACCTCCTGCAGCGCGGCCTCGACGGTGGCGATGGTTTCGGCCGTCACGGCCTCGGCGCCGTCCTGGGCACTGATGCGGACCTGCGCGACGTTCTGGTTCGCGCCAAAGCCGGGGTCAAAGACCTCGGTGATCGCGACATCGCCCAGGTTCAGCGGCTGCAGGGCAGCGCGATAGGCCGCCACATCCACGGACTGCTCGGACTCCGTCCGGATCGTCGTGCCGCCGCGAAAGTCGATGCCGAAATTCAGGCCGTTCACGAACAACAGCACGATCGAGGCCAGCATGAGCGCCGTCGAGATGCCGAAGGTCAGCAACTGCCAGCGGAAGAAGTCGATGTTCGTTTGGTCAGGGACCAGTTTCAGGCGGAATGCCATCTCACACCTCGATCTGTTTCGGGCGGGCGCGTTCGAACCACATCACCGTCAGCAGGCGGGTGACGAACAGCGCGGTAAAGACCGAGGTCACGATCCCGATCGTCAATGTCACCGCGAACCCCTTGACCGGGCCCGAACCCAGCACGAACAGGATGGCCGCGATGATCAGCGTGGTGATGTTGGCGTCCACGATGGCCGACATCGCCTTTTCGTATCCCAGCTCGATCGCGCGGGCGGGGCCGCGGGCGGTCTTCAGCTCTTCGCGGATACGCTCGAAGACAAGGACGTTGGCGTCCACGGCCATGCCGATGGTCAGCACGATCCCCGCAATGCCCGGCAGCGTCAGCGTGGCGCCGATCACGGACAGGACCGCGAACAGCAGCAGCATGTTGGCCGCCAGCGCCACCGTGGCAAAGATGCCAAACCGGCCATAGGACAGGATCATCAGCGCGACAACGGCGACAAAGCCCACGGCGGCCGCGACCTTGCCCGCGTCGATGCTGTCCTGGCCCAGTTCCGGACCCACGGTGCGCTCCTCCAGAAAGGTCATCTCGGCCGGCAGGGCGCCGGCGCGCAGCAGGACCGCAAGGCGGTTCGCCTGGTCAAAGTCCATCGAGCCCGAGATCTGTCCCGAACCGGTGGTGATGGCCGAACGGATGACCGGCGCCGAGATCACCTCGTTGTCCAGGACGATCGCGAAGGGCTGGCCGATATTGGCCGAGGTGTAGGCGCCAAAAGCCCGCGCGCCCGTCGGGTTGAAGCGGAAGTTCACCGAAGGCAGGCCGTTCTCGTCGCTGGCGGGCATGGCATCGACCAGATCCTCGCCCGTGACGACAGGGCTTTCCTCCAGAATGTAGAATACGCCCGGCTGATCGACCGAGGGCGCGATGAACTGGCCCAGACCCGGCTGCGCCTCGGCGTCGCCGGTGGTGCCCAGGACGGGATTGAAGGTCAGCTGCGCCGTGGTCCCGATCAGTTCCTTCAGCTCGGCGGCCGAGCCGATGCCGGGGACCTGGATCAGGATGCGATCCTCGCCCTGGCGCATGATGGTAGGCTCGCGGGTGCCGACCTCGTCCACCCGACGCCGCACGATCTCCAGCGACTGCTGGATGGTGCGGTCGTCGGTCATGGCCTTTTCGGCATCCGACAGCTGGACCGTCAGGGTCGCGCCCTGCGTGGCGATGGCCAGCGACTGCTGACCCGCCCCGGTCAGGGTCGTCACCGGCGTCGAATAGCCGCGCACGATCTCGACCGCGCGCGCCATCTGGTCGGGGTTGCCGATCTCGATCGACAACACGCCGTCAGGGGCAGGGACGCGGCGGATCGCACCGATCGCCTCGCGCTCGGCCGCCATGGCGCGGCGGACTTCCGGCCACAGCGCATCGATGCGGGACTTGTAGACCTGCTCGACCTGCACCTCGCCCAGAAGATGGGCGCCACCGCGCAGGTCAAGGCCAAGATTGACCAAAGTATTGGGCATCCACGAGGGCCAGCCGTCCCGCGCCGCCACCAGTTCGGGCGTCTCGACCCCGGTTGCCGCGATCTGGGCAACGGCGTCGTTATGCGCCTCCACGCGGGCATAGAAGGCGTTGGGCAGCGCGAAAAGCAGTCCCAGAAGGCAGATCCCAAGGATCAGGATGCGCTTCCAGCGGTCAATCTGCAGCATGATGGCTTACGCCTTTCACTTGTTGGCGGCGACCGGCTCGGTCTTGTTGATGACCTGCGCCAGGGTGCTGCGGATCACGCGGACGCGGACGCCCTGGGCGATCTCGACCTCAAGCTCGTCGTCGCGGACCGTGACGACCTTGCCCAGGATCCCGCCCTGCGTGACGACCTGATCGCCCTTCTTGACAGCCTCGACCATCGCGCGATGCTGCTTCAGGCGCTTTTGCTGCGGGCGGATCATCAGGAAATACATGATCGCAAAGATCAGGATCAGCGGGATGAACTGCGCAAAGGCGGCACCGCCACCGGCACCACCGGCAGCCTGGGCATAAGCGGGGGTCACGAACATTCACGGTCCTTTCGGTCAAGGGGCGCGGCACGGGCCGCGTCTGGATTGGCGCGCAACCTATCCGCGCCGCCCCTCCTTGGCAAGAAAGGCCCGCTGCCGCACAGGGCAAGTTCCCAAACGGCTTCGTGATGGCGCGTCAGTCGATGTCAGGGCCGCGCGGGCTGCGCGCGTTCGACCAGGCGGGCGAAAAAGCTGGCCCCGACAGGCGCCACGGCGTCGTTGAAATCATAGGCCGGGTTGTGCACGCCCGGTCCGTCCCCCTGCCCCAGGAACAGATAGCAGCCCGGCCGCGCGTTCAGCATGTAGCTGAAATCCTCCGCGCCCATCTCGCGGCCACCGTCGGGCACGACCTGCGCCTCGCCCGCGATTTCCGCCGCAACCTCCACGGCAAAGGCGGTCTGCTCGGGGTCGTTCACCGTCGCCGGATAGCCATGCTGATAGTCCAGCCGCACCTCGACATCATAGGCGGCCGCCTGGCCGCGGCAGATCTGCGTCATTCGGCGGCGTACCATGTCGCGAACATGTGGGGCAAAGGTCCGCACCGTGCCACAGATATACGCCGTGTCCGGGACGATGTTGTCGGCGCTGCCCGTGTGGATCTGCGTGACCGACAGCGCCAGGTCGTCCGTCGCATGGTGGTTTCGACTGGAAATCGTCTGGATCGCATTCACGACCGCCACAGCCGCGACAATGGGATCGACCGTCAGATGCGGCAAGGCACCGTGACCGCCCTGGCCTTTCACATGAATCTCGAAGGTGTCCACCGCCGCCATGATCGGTCCCGGCGTCGTCTGAAAGCTGCCAAGGGTCTGGCCCGGGTTGTTGTGCATGGCAAAGACGCGGGTGATGCCGAAACGGTCCATCATCCCGTCCTGCACCATGGCGTCGCCTCCGCCCCCCGCCTCTTCGGCAGGCTGAAAGATCAGCGCGACGCTGCCCGCAAAGTTGCGCGTCTCGGCCAGGTATTTCGCCGCCCCCAGCAGCATCGTCGTGTGCCCGTCATGGCCGCAGGCATGCATCCGCCCCGGCGTTGCGGAGGCCCAGGCAAGGCCCGTCACCTCGTCCATGGGCAGCGCGTCCATGTCGGCGCGCAGCCCGATGGTCGGCCCCTCACCGGCGCCCCTGATGATGGCGACAATGCCGGTCCGGCCGATCCCCTCGTGGATCTCGTCCACGCCGAATTCACGCAGGCGCTCGGTCACAAATGCGGCGGTCTGATGGCACTCGAACCCCAGTTCGGGGTGCTGGTGCAGATAGCGGCGCCACGCGGTCATCTCGTCGGAGAAGTCGGCAATGCGGTTCAGGACGGGCATGTGGACATGGGCCTTTCGCTGTGGCAGTCGGGGGGCATCTTCCGTGTCCTCAGGGGAATTGCAATGGCCGACCCGACGACATCCCGCCGTGACCCGGCGGTCGAGATCACCCGCCTGATCCAGATCATGGCAGCGCTGCGCGACCCGCAGACCGGATGTCCCTGGGACATCGAGCAGACTTTTTCCACGATCGCGCCCTATACGATCGAGGAAGCGCACGAGGTCGAGGATGCGATCCAGCGCGAGGCCTGGAATGAACTGCCGTCCGAGCTGGGCGACCTGCTGCTGCAGGTGGTGTTCCAGGCCCAGATCGCGCGCGAGGCGGGCATGTTCGATTTTGCGGACTGCGCGGCGGCGATCAGCGACAAGCTCATTTTTCGCCATCCCCATGTCTTTGGCGATGAAAGCCGCGACAAGTCGGCCGAACAGCAGGTCAAGGACTGGGAGGCGATCAAGGCGGTCGAGCGCGCGGGCAAGGCCGAACGAGGGACCCTGGATGGGGTGGCGCTTGGACTGCCGGCCCTGACGCGGGCCGTCAAGCTGCAGAACCGCGCGGCGCGGGTGGGCTTCGACTGGCCAGGTCCCGCCGATGTCCTGGCCAAGATTTCCGAAGAAACGGCCGAACTGGTCGAGGCCCGCGACGATCTGGGCCCCGAGGCACTGGAGGAAGAGTTCGGCGACCTCCTGTTCGTGATGGCAAATCTGGCGCGCCATCTGAAGATCGACCCCGAGTTGGCCCTGCGCCGCGCCAATGCCAAGTTCACCCGCCGCTTTGGCGCCATCGAGGCGGCGCTGGCCGCGGACGGGCGCCGCCCCGAAGACAGCGACCTGGCCGAGATGGATCGCCTGTGGGATCAGGCAAAGCTGGCAGAAAAGGCAAGGGACTGACCGCCTTTCGCGTCACGCGGCTTCCGTGACCTGCGCGAGGGCCGCGTCATAAACGTCGATCCCGCCCTTGGACGCACCTTCGGACAGGGTTCTCTTCCAGCCCCGCGCGCCCGGCAGGCCGTGGAACAGGCCCAGCATGTGGCGTGTCATCTGATGCAGGCGCCCTCCCTCCGACAGATGAGCGAGGATCAGCGGACGCATCGCCAGCGCAACCTCGTGGGGCGTTTCGAAGGGCGGAGCGTCGCCCCAAAGCCGGTCGGCCTCCCCCAGAATGTTCCAGGGTTCGTGATAGGCAGCGCGGCCGATCATCACGCCGTCCATGACGGACAGTTGTTCAACTGCCGTCGCCAGGCTGGCGATGCCGCCGTTGATCGACAGGTGCAGGTCGGGAAACTGCGCCTTCATCGCTTGGACCAGCGGATAGTCCAGGGGCGGGATCTCGCGGTTCTCGCGCGGGCTGAGGCCCTGCAGCCAGGCCTTGCGGGCGTGGATCGTCAGGCGACGAATGCCAGCCCGACGCATCCGGTCGATGAAGTCCGGCAGCACCTGATGAACATCCTGGTCATCCACCCCGATGCGGCATTTCACCGTCACCTCGACCGGGCTGACCTCCTGCATTGCGGCCACGCAGTCGGCAACAAGGTCCGGCGACTTCATCAGCACGGCCCCAAAGGCGCCGGACTGCACGCGGTCGCTGGGGCATCCGACATTCAGGTTGATCTCAGCATAGTTCCAGCCCCCTGCGATCTGCGTGGCGGTGCGCAGTTCGGCCGGGTCCGAGCCGCCAAGTTGCAGCGCCAGCGGCTGTTCGGCAGCGTCGTAATCCAGCAGCCGCGAGCGATCACCGTGGATGACCGCAGGTGCAGTGACCATTTCCGTATACAGCAGCGCGCGCCGCGACATCATGCGATGGAAGCGCCGACAGTTCCGGTCGGTCCAGTCCATCATCGGCGCAACCGACAGGCGCGCGGCACGGGTGACGGGATCAGGCATAAATCGGGGTCCGGTTTATCAGGCAGGGATCGACAAGGGCACCGGTATAGGTGCTGCTGCCCCAAGAGGCAAACCTGCAAGCGGAAGGATGGTGGGTGATGAGGGATTTGAACCCCCGACATCTTCGATGTGAACGAAGCGCTCTACCACTGAGCTAATCACCCGTCGGGCTGGCTTCTAGCGCCAGCCGCGACAGGACGCAAGAGGTGGAAACAGTTTTGCGTCAGGTCTTGCGCGTGTCCGGATCAAGGTTCACCGGGCGGCGACGCAGCCGCAGCGTGATGACGTCCCCGCCGCGGGCATCCTTTTCCAAGGCGATTCTTGCCCGGCCCAACGGCGGCACCGCAAGCGTCTGCCCTTCCGACAGGACCTGGCCCAGCTGCGCAAGCGTCGCCTCGATGATGGGCCTGGCCTCGGTGCGGCGTGCGCCTGTCATCGCAATGATCCGGTCAATGAAGTCGCGCTTCTGGACGACATTGGCGGTGTGCGGCTCGTGTGATTCGTTGCTGCTGGTCAACGGTGCGATCTGGTGAGACATTCCTGGTTCCCCTCCCCGGAAGTTAACCAAGCCTAACGCGGTTTAACGCTACGTCAACTCTTTGTGAAAACGAAAGCCGAGGACCATGAGGATCCCCGGCTTTCCGCCTGTTCGATGATCAGTGGGCAACAGCGCCCGAACCCGGGGCCTCGCGCTGTCCGGCAAGCCGTGCCGCTTCGGCGGCTTCTTCGGCCGCTTCGTCCCACTCGACGGGTGCAGGCATCCGCACCAGCGCGTGACGCAGGACCTCCCGCACGTTGCTGACCGGAATGATCGTCAGCCCTTCTTTGACATTGGCCGGGATCTCGACCAGATCCTTTTCATTGTCCTGCGGGATCAGCACGGTCTTGATCCCGCCGCGCAGGGCCGCCAGCAGCTTCTCCTTGAGGCCGCCGATGGCCAGCACATGACCGCGCAGCGTCACCTCGCCCGTCATGGCCACATCCTTGCGGACCGGAATGCCCGTCATGACCGACACGACCGAAGTCACCATGGCGATACCGGCAGACGGACCGTCCTTGGGCGTCGCACCCTCGGGCACGTGAACATGGATGTCGCGGCGATCAAATTCCGGGGGCTTCACCCCGATCTCCGGCGCCACCGAGCGAACGAAGCTGGAAGCCGCGTCGATCGATTCCTTCATCACGTCGCCCAGCTTGCCCGTGGTCTTCATCCGGCCCTTGCCCGGCAGGCGCAGCGCCTCGATCTGCAAGAGGTCACCACCGACCGATGTCCAGGCCAGACCCGTCACCACGCCAACCTGATCCTCTTTCTCGGCCAGACCATAGCGGTGCCGACGGACGCCGAGGTACTCCTCGGCCTTCTCAGCCGTCACCTCGACCGACTTGACCTTGCCCTTCAGAATCTCGGTCACGGCCTTGCGCGCCAGCTTGGCGATCTCGCGCTCCAGCGACCGCACCCCCGCTTCGCGGGTGTAATAGCGGATCACATGGGTCAGCGCCTCGTCCGTCACCGAGAATTCGCCCTTGCGCAGCCCGTTCGCGGCGATCTGCTTGGGCAGCAGGTGGCCACGCGCGATCTCGCGCTTTTCGTCCTCGGTATAGCCCGACAGGCTGATGATCTCCATCCGGTCGAGCAGCGGGCCCGGCATGTTGTAGCTGTTGGCCGTGGTCACGAACATCACGTTCGACAGGTCGTATTCCACCTCGAGATAGTGGTCCACGAAGGTCGAGTTCTGTTCGGGATCAAGCACCTCCAGCATGGCCGAGGCCGGATCGCCGCGGAAGTCCTGGCCCATCTTGTCGATCTCATCCAGCAGGATGAGCGGGTTGGTGGTCTTGGCCTTCTTCAGCGCCTGGATGATCTTGCCGGGCATCGAGCCGATATAGGTCCGACGGTGGCCGCGGATTTCGGATTCGTCACGCACGCCACCCAGCGAAATGCGGATGAACTCGCGTCCCGTCGCCTTGGCGATCGAACGGCCCAGCGAGGTCTTGCCCACGCCCGGAGGTCCAACCAGCGTCAGGATCGGGCCCTTCAGCTTCTGGCTGCGCGCCTGCACGGCCAGATATTCGACGATCCGCTCCTTGACCTTCTCCAGGCCAAAGTGATCGGCATCCAGGATCGCTTCGGCGCGGCCCAGATCCTTGCGGGTGCGCGACTTGACGCCCCACGGAAGGGACAGCAGCCAATCCAGATAGTTGCGGCTGACCGTCGCTTCGGCCGACATCGGAGACATCGACTTCAGCTTCTTCAGCTCGCCTTCGGCCTTGTCGCGCGCTTCCTTGCTGAACTTGGTCCGGGCTATCTTTTCTTCCAGTTCGGCCAGTTCGTTCTGACCATCCTCGCCATCGCCCAACTCCTTCTGAATGGCCTTCATCTGCTCATTCAGGTAGTACTCGCGCTGCGTCTTCTCCATCTGGGTCTTGACGCGGGACTTGATCTTCTTTTCGACCTGCAGGACCGACATCTCGGCCTGCATGTGTCCGTAAACCTTTTCAAGCCGCTCGGCGATCTCGAGCGTGTCCAGCAGGTCTTGCTTGCGGTCCAGGTCAATGCCCATGTGTCCGGCCACCAGGTCGGCCAGCTTGCCGGGCTCGGTCGCTTCGGCGACAGCGCCCACGACCTCTTCGGGAATGTTCTTGCGCACCTTCACGTAACGCTCGAACTCTTCCGCTACCGTGCGAACAAGGGCGGCCACGGTGGCCTCGTCGCCCAGCGCCTCGGTCATGGGCGTGGCGCGGGCCAGGAAATGATCCTCGTTGGGAACAAAGCCGTCGATCTGCACGCGCTCGCGCCCTTCGACCAGCACCTTGACAGTGCCATCGGGCAGCTTCAGCAGTTGCAGCACGTTCGCCAGGACGCCGGTGCGATAGATGCCCTCTTCGGTCGGCTCATC
>VGDE01000152.1 GCA_016869875.1 Alphaproteobacteria bacterium | reverse complement strand
GGTCCCCAAACCCGTCGTCCTGAGGCTCGGTCGCCATCAGACGTTCGAGCCTGGCCTGGTCGGAAGCCTTGGCCGCCTCGGCCGACGAAGTGGGGTCCTGGGGCTTGCGCGTGACCTCGACGCGTGCCGGTGCGCCGGGCTGATCTGCCGCGGCCTGCGGTCTGGCCGGCGCGACGGTTTCTGTGACCGTGGCGTGATAACGGCGTGCCTTAGGAGGTGTAGTCATAATATTGCTTCGCCTCGTCCAAGGTCTCGAACATGTAAAGCCGGCCGTCGCGCAGGATCGCGGCCCGGTTGCAGAATTTCTCGATCGTGCTGGGCTGGTGGGACACGATCACGGTTGTGGCGGTCTTCAGCCGGTCGAACAGGACGCGGCCCGCCTTGCGGTTGAACTCGACGTCGGTGGTCTGCGGCATCCCTTCGTCGATCAGGTAGATGTCGAAATCCAGCGCCAGCAGCAGCGAAAAGGTAAAGCGCTGCCGCATGCCGCTGGAATAGGTGCCGACAGGCATGTCGAAATATTCGTGGATGTCGCACAGCCAGCGCGTGAAGGCGGACACGTAATCCGGATCCAGCCCATAGATCCGCGCGATATAGCGCGAATTTTCGTTCGCCGTGTGCTTGGTGACCAGCCCGCCCATGAAACCCAGCGGAAACGAGATGCGGCAGTCGCGCCGGATCCGTCCCTCGTCCGGTTTTTCCAGCCCGCACATCATGTTCACAAGGGTCGTCTTGCCAGTGCCGTTGGGGGCCAGGATGCCCAGGGAATTGCCCAGTTCCACCCGGAACGAAGCCTGGTCCAGGATGATCTTGTGCTGCTTGCCGGTCCAGAATGACTTGGACACGTTGTCGAATTCCAGCATTGCGTTGTGTTCACCAGCAAAAGATAGGCAGGAGGCATGCCATGCAGAGGAGCCCGACTGCACGGCGGGACGTTAGGGCGGCGGGTCCCTCCCGTCCAGTCTTGCCGCATTGGGCTGAACGAATGTTGAACCTGCAACTCTTCTTTAGCGCGAGTTTTAGACTAAGTGAATGGCATGATCTCGCTCTGTGACCAGATCCGGGCCTGCCGCCTGTGCCGGGACCGCTTTGCGGCCACCGCGACGCGCCATGTGCCGCGCCCCGTCGCATGGTTCCGTCCGGGCGCACGCATCCTGATCGTCGGCCAGGCGCCGGGCGCACGGGTCCACGAAAGCGGCCGTCCCTTCACCGACAGGTCCGGCGACCGCCTGCGCGCCTGGATGGACGTGACGGAGACGCAGTTCTATGACCTTGACCGGATCGCGATCGTTCCGATGGCCTTTTGCTTTCCCGGGTATGACGCCAAGGGCTCGGACCTGCCGCCGCCGCCGATCTGTGCGGCGACGTGGCGGGACCGCGTCATGCAGGAGCTGGCGCCGCGGCTGACGCTGCTGGTTGGCGGCCATGCGATGCGCTGGCATCTGGGATCGCGCAAAGTTACCGATACGGTCCGCGACTGGCGCAGCCATGCCCCGGCGGTGTTCCCGCTGCCCCATCCCAGCTGGCGCAACACCGGCTGGCTGCGCCGCAACCCGTGGTTCGAGGCCGAGATGCTGCCGGAACTGCGCCGCGCGGTGGCAGAGCAGCTGGCCGGAACGACCTCTGCCGGCACCTGACCCGGCGCGGAACCTGCGGCCGGACCGGACGGTTCAGGCGGCAGGGTTGTTAATCCGGCCAACATCTTTAACATCACGCCGATCGTGCGCGGGAGGGGTGCCACGGCATCCGCCCTGCCGGAACAAACAAGGGAGAAGCCGAATGAGCAAATTGAAACCGATCCTGCTTGGTACGGCCTTTGCGCTGGTCTCCGGCCCGGTGCTGGCGCAGCAAGAGCAGTTCATCACCATCGGCACCGGCGGCCAGACCGGCGTCTACTATGTCGTGGGCCAGTCGATCTGCCGTCTTGTCAATCGCGAAACCGCGGAAACCGGCCTGCGCTGCACCGCGCCGGCCACCGGCGGCTCGATCGCCAACATCAACGCCATCAAGGCGGGCGACATGACGATGGGCGTGGCCCAGTCCGACTGGCAGTACCACGCCTATAACGGCAGCTCGGATTATGAGGGCGATGCCTTCGAGGGACTGCGCGCGGTCTTTGCCGTCCATCCCGAACCCTTCACGGTGGTCGCCCGCGCCGACAGCGGCGTGCAGAACTTCGAGGACTTGGCAGGCAAGCGCGTGAATGTCGGCAATCCCGGTTCGGGATCGCGCGGCACGTTCGAGATCGTGCTGGACGCGATGGGCATGTCGATGTCGGATTTCGCGCTGGCCTCCGAACTCCGTCCGGCCGAACAGTCGGCCGCCCTGGGCGACAACCAGGTGGACGCGATCAGCTACACCGTGGGCCATCCCAACGGCTCGATCCAGGAGGCGACATCGACCGTGGAGGCGCGCCTGGTGACCGTGGCGGGCGAGGCCATCGACAGGCTGGTCGAGGAGAATCCCTATTACTCCAAGGTCACGATCCCCGGCGGCATGTATGCCGGCAATGACGAGGATACCGAAACCTTCGGCGTCAAGGCCACTTTTGTCACCTCGGCCGATGTTCCCGAGGAAACCGTCTACCAGGTCGTCAAGGCGGTCTTTGACAACTTCGACCGCTTCAAGGGCCTTCATCCCGCCTTCGCGACCCTGGAACCGTCCGAGATGATCGCCGACGGCAACAGTGCGCCCTTGCACCCGGGCGCCGAGCGCTATTATCGCGAACAGGGCTGGATCGAGTGATCCGGCGCTGATCGGGGCGGTCCTTCGGGGCCGCCCCTTCACCATGACGCCGTCGACACGACGCATTGCAGGAACGCCGCGATGAGCCAGGACCCGGACCACCCCAAGGACCGCCAGCAGCAGGCCAGCGCGGTCGAGATGCATTCCGCGGGACGTGGAGAGCTGACCCAGGAAGAACTGGACGACCTTGTCGCCTCGTCCGACACGGGCGCGCGCACGCCGCCGGGCCTGGTGGGCAAGCTGATCCTGACCGGGGCCCTGTGCTGGTCGCTGTTCCAGCTATGGATCGCATCTCCGCTGCCATTCATGCTGAACTTCGGCATCATCAGCGCCACGGATGCGCGATCGGTGCACCTGGCCTTTGCCATGTTCCTGGCGTTCATGGCCTACCCGGCCCAGCGCTCGCCCTTTCAACTGGCGCTTGGCGTGGCCGTGCCGCTGATCCTGGCAGGCCTTTTCATCTATGGCGCGCCTGCCAGCCTGCCTTTGTGGTGGATTGGACTGTCGGCCGCAGGCATCATTGCCGCGATCCTGCTGGGCAGCCCCAAGACCCGCGTGCCGCCGTGGGAATGGGCGCTGGCGCTCGCGGGCGTTGCCGTCACGATGTATGTCTTCGTCTACAGCGACCAGCTGGGGCGCCGCGTCGGCGCGCCCATCACGACCGACCTGATCGTCGCCGTCATCGGCCTCATGCTGCTGCTGGAGGCGACGCGCCGCAGCCTTGGCCCCGCGCTGATGATCGTGGCCACCGTGTTTCTGGTCTATACCTTTCTCGGGCCCTACATGCCCTCGATCATCGCGCATGGCGGCAACTCGCTGTCCGAGGTCGCCAACCACCAGTGGATCACCACGGAGGGCGTGTTCGGCATCGCGCTTGGCGTTTCCACCAGCTTTGTCTTCCTGTTTGTGCTGTTCGGGGCGCTTCTGGACAAGGCAGGGGCCGGCAACTACTTCATCCAGGTCGCATTCTCGCTGATGGGTCACATGCGGGGCGGACCGGCCAAGGCCGCCGTCGTCAGCAGTGCGATGACCGGCCTGATCTCGGGTTCGTCCATCGCCAACGTGGTGACCACCGGCACCTTCACCATCCCGCTGATGAAGAAGGTGGGTTTTTCCAGCGAAAAGGCCGGCGCGGTCGAGGTCGCGTCATCCGTCAACGGGCAGATCATGCCGCCCGTCATGGGTGCCGCGGCCTTTCTGATGGTCGAATATGTGGGCATTCCCTATTTCGACGTGGTCAAGCACGCCTTCCTGCCCGCGACGATCAGCTATATCGCCCTGGTCTACATCGTGCATCTCGAGGCTATGAAGGCGGGGATGGAGGGTCTGCCGCGGGCTTACACGCCGCCGCCGATCCTGCGCCGGCTGCTGACCGCCGCCTTTATCATTGCGGGCATCTGCGGTCTGTCGCTTGCCGTCTACTACGGCATGGGGTGGATCCGGCCGGCCTTTGGCTCGAACGCGCCCTATTTCGTCTTTGGCCTGCTGACCGCTGCCTATATCGGCCTGATGTGGATCGCTTCGCGCGAGGAGCCGCTTCAGCTGGACGATCCGAATGCGCCCGTGGCGGCCTTGCCGCTGCCGGGACCCACGGTGCGGTCGGGCCTGCATTACATCCTGCCTGTCGTGGTGCTGGTCTGGGCGCTGATGGTCGACCGCCTGTCCCCGGGGCTGTCGGCCTTCTGGGCAACCGCCTTCATGATCTTCATCCTGATCACGCAGCGCCCGCTGATGGTCTGGCTGCGCGGCGAGGACCGGACCGGCAACGCCACCACCGGACGTGCGCTGCGTTCGGGCGTGGATGATCTGGTCGACGGCCTGATCTCGGGCGCGCGCAACATGATCGGCATCGGCATCGCCACGGCAACGGCGGGCATCATCGTGGGCGCGGTCAGCCAGACGGGCGTCGGCTCGGCGCTGGCGGACGTGGTCGAGGTCCTGTCGGGCGGCAACCTGCTGGCCATCCTTGCGCTGACGGCGGTGCTGTCGCTGATCCTGGGCATGGGCCTGCCCACGACCGCGAACTACATCGTCGTCTCTGCCCTGCTGGCGCCGGTCATTGTGACGCTTGGGCAGCAGAACGGGCTGATCGTGCCGCTGATCGCGGTGCATCTGTTCGTCTTCTACTTCGGCATCATGGCGGACGTGACGCCGCCTGTGGGCTTGGCCTCCTTTGCCGCTGCGGCGGTTTCGGGGGGCGATCCGATCCGCACAGGGGTCGTGGCCTTCTTCTACAGCCTGCGGACCGCCGCGCTGCCCTTCCTGTTCATCTTCAACACCGACCTTCTGCTGATCGACGTGGGCTGGGTGCAGGGCATCTTTGTCTTCGTCACGGCCACGGTCGCCATGCTGCTGTTCGCCGCAGCCACGCAAGGGTGGTTCCTGGTTCGCAGCCGGATCTGGGAATCCGCGCTGCTGCTGCTGATCGCCTTCACGATCTTCCGTCCGGGCTTCTTCTGGAGCTATGCCTTTCCGCCCTTCGAGGAGAGGCCGGGCAGCGAATTCGTGCAGGCGCTGGAGAACAGCGAGCCGGGCGACGGGCTGCGGCTGCGCATTGCGGGGCTGAACGACATCGGCAACCCGGTCGAATTCGTGGCGCTGCTGCCCGTTCCCGCGGGAGAAACCGGAGAAGAGCGTCTGGAGGCCGCCGGGATCGAGCTGATCCAGGACGGAGATCGGCTGATGATCGACAACGTGGCCTTTGACAGCCCCGCCCAGGCGGCCGGACTGGACTGGGACCAGACGATCCTGTCGGTGAACGCGCCGGTCGCCACGCCGTCGCGCTACTGGATCTATGTCTCGGCCTTCGTGCTGCTGGCTCTGCTTATCTGGGTGCAGCGCCGCCGCGCGGGAACCGTTACCACCGCCCGCACCCGAAAGGACACCCGCCATGCATGAGAGCGTCCTGTTGCCCATCGATCTTCAGCATCCTGAAAGCTGGGAACGGGCGCTGCCCGTGGCCCGGCGGCTGGCGGGAGACAAGGGCGTGATCCACCTTCTGGGGATCGTCCATGACTTTGGCAGCTCGATGGTCGCCACTTTTCTGCCCAAGGGCTACGAGGCGAAGGCGCTGCAGGCCATGAAGCAGGGGCTGGACGATTTTGCCGCCGAGCATTTCACCGATCCCGACCGGGTCTGCGTTCATGTGGGCCACGGGCATGTCGCCGAAACCATCCTGAAAGCCGCCGCCCGCTTCAAGGCCGACCTGATCGTGATGGCCAGTGACAAGCCGGACGAACTGCGTAGCATCCTGGTCAGCCGGGATGCGAATGCGGTGGTTCGCCATTCGCCCGTGTCGGTGATGGTGGTGAGATAGGCTGACATGCAGACCGACCTTCAGATCGCCCGGGCAGCGGACAAGCGCCCGATTGCCGAGATTGCGGGCCGCCTGGGGCTGACGCCGCAGCAGATCCTGCCCTATGGGCATGACAAGGCCAAGATCACCCATGACGCCCTGGCCGGACTGGACGGGCGCGCGCAAGGCCGGCTTGTCCTGGTCACGGCCATCAATCCGACCCCCGCGGGCGAAGGCAAGACCACTACCACCGTCGGACTGGGCGATGCGCTGAACCGCATCGGCAGGCGGACGACCATCTGCATCCGCGAGGCAAGCCTGGGCCCGAACTTCGGGTTGAAGGGTGGGGCGGCTGGTGGAGGCCATGCCCAGATCGTGCCCATGGAAGAGATGAACCTGCATTTCACGGGCGACTTCCACGCCATCACCTCGGCCCACAACCTGCTGGCCGCGATGATCGACAATCATGTCCATTGGGGGAACGCGCTGGATCTGGACACCCGGCGCATCACCTGGCGGCGGGTCATGGACATGAACGACCGCGCGCTGCGCGACATGGTGATCGGCTTGGGCGGACCGGGCAACGGGTTCTCCCGGCAGTCGGGGTTCGACATCACGGTGGCGTCCGAGGTCATGGCGATCCTGTGCCTGGCGCGCGACCTGACGGATCTGCAGGACCGGCTGGGCCGCATCGTGGTTGGTTATAGCCGCGACCGACAGCCGGTGACGGCGCGCGATCTCGGGGCCGACGGCGCCATGACCGTGCTGCTCAAGGATGCGTTGCAGCCGAACCTCGTCCAGACGCTGGAAAACAACCCTGCGCTGGTGCATGGCGGGCCCTTTGCCAATATCGCGCATGGCTGCAACAGCGTCATCGCCACCAAGGCCGCGCTGCGCCTGTCCGACTATGTCGTGACCGAGGCCGGTTTCGGCGCCGACCTGGGGGCCGAGAAGTTCCTCAACATCAAGTGCCGGCTGGCAGGTCTTGCACCGTCGGCCGTTGTGCTGGTGGCGACCGTCCGCGCGCTCAAGATGAACGGCGGCGTCGCCAAGGCGGATCTGGGGGCCGAGGATGTCGGCGCCGTGTCGCGCGGCTGCGCCAACCTGGGCCGGCACATCGAGAACATCCGCAGCTTTGGCCTGCCTGTCGTGGTGGCCCTGAACCATTTTGCCGGTGACACGGAGGCAGAGATTGCGGCCCTGCAGGACTATTGCGCAGGCCACGGGGTGCAGGCGGTGCTGGCACGTCATTGGGCCGAAGGCGGGGCAGGAGCCGAGGCACTGGCACATGCCGTCGTCGATCTGGTCGAGGGCGGACTTGCCGATTTCCGCACGCTTTATCCCGACGAGATGCCGCTGTGGCAAAAGATCGAGACGATCTGCACCCGCATCCACCGGGCGGCCCGCGTCGAGGCCGCCCCCGGCGTGCGCGAGCAGCTGGCCGGGTGGGAGGCCGCAGGCCACGGCCGCATGCCTGTCTGCATCGCCAAGACCCAGTACAGCTTTTCGACCGACCCCGAACTGCGCGGCGCCCCCGAGGGCCACATGATCCCCGTGCGCGAGGTACGGCTGAACGCTGGCGCGGGCTTTGTGGTGGCAATCTGTGGGCAGATCATGACCATGCCTGGCCTGCCGCGCCACCCGGCGGCCGAGGTCATCGGGCTGGACGACCAGGGCCAGGTCGAGGGCCTGTTCTAGGCAGCAGCGGCCACCCGGGTTTCAGGTTCGAACAACTGCGCCAGCAACAGCATCCGGTCCAGATCGGCCAGCATCCGCACCGGGTCTGCGTGCGGATCGCTGGCGAACAGGGCCTCACCTGCCATCCTGCGGGCCATTGCGCGGATCGCGGGGGTGCTTTCCGGCTGCTGGTGGTGCAGCGCGAGCCGCGCACCTTCCAGGAACTGTGCCCGGTCACCTGCACGGGCGGCCCTGTCCCACAGGTGCAACAGGGCTGGGGGCAGCGCCCCGAGGATCGAGACCGGCCTGCCGTACAACCAGTCCATCTCGGCCCGCGCCCTGTCGTCACATTCACCCTTGTCCGCACGTGTCAGGCCAAGCGTGGTCCGAAGCCGGCGCGCCGTCGGGCCGTCGCGAAAGCAGATCCCTGCCAGAACCGCCAGCGGCGGGCCGGACTGCTGCTGTCGCAGGCCCGGTTCCAGCCGGGACAGCCAGTTGATGCCCGTCGCGCGTGTCAGGCTGGTCGCCGCATGCAGCAACAGCGCTGGCGGCACCTGCTCTTGGGTGACCGCCGCCGCAAGACGGGCGGCGATCTCGTCCACGGCGCCGTGAAGAGGCTGCGGGCGCAACCAGACCGGCGGCCGCCCCCGCCAACGCCGATAGGCCGCCATGTGCAAGGTCATCACAACGAAAAGCGTCGGTTGGACAGCCTCGGCAAAGCTCTGCATCTCGGAGGCATAACCCGCCCGAGCAGGAAAGGACCCGTCCGGCCGCTGGAACTGGATCAGGCCGGTCATCAGTTCCTTTATGTCGTGATCGGGGTCGATCAGCCGCAGGCAATAGGCGGTCCGGGCGACGGAAACGGTGCAACG
>VGDE01000151.1 GCA_016869875.1 Alphaproteobacteria bacterium | reverse complement strand
CGCCACCCGCGATGACAGCTGCCCCAAGGTCTTCCTCGCCGCCATCACCCTCGCCGCAGCCGTCATGTTCCGGCTGTGACGCGAGAATGAGCCGTGACCCTTGGGCAGTAGAGCATAGCCAGCAACCTTGCAGGCGCGGCTTGTGCCGGAAATGTGCGGAATTCGCTACCTCAGGCGAATTAGGCAGGAACATATTCTGCCTGCGGCTGTTGCGCGCACCAGGCTTAACCTCGCCGGGCGGGGGCAATGAAAGGTTCTTTTCCATGATTGCGTTGACGGTCGCGATGCTCTGCCTGCTCGGGCTGGTCCTGATCGGAGGAGGAGGCTGGCTGGCCCTACTGGGGGGCAGCTGGTATTACCTGATCGCTGGTCTGGTCCTTGTTGCCTGCGGCTTGCTGATCCGGGCGGGACGCCCCCTGGCCCTGTGGCTTTATGCGGCGCTGATGGTGGGCACGCTGGCCTGGGCGGTGTGGGAGGTCGGCTTTGACTGGTGGCAACTGGCCCCGCGCGGCGGCATCATCGTCCTTCTGGGCCTGTGGCTGCTGCTGCCCGGCGCCCGGCGGACCCGTCGGAATGCCTCCGCACACCGGTCAGGCGCAGAAGCGTCACGAGAGACTTTGCCCGTCCTGCCGGTTGCCGTGGCATCGCTGGCCTGCATCGCCGTCGCGGCCTATTCAATGTTTCAGGACCCTCACGACCTGTCGGGCTCCTTGCCTGAGCAGGCGCTGATCGCCGATCCCCCGGCGGGCGCGGACTTCGGTGCCGACGAATGGCACCAATACGGTCGGACCAACTATGGGCAGCGCTATTCGCCGCTGACCCAGATCACGCCCGCCAATGTTGATCAGCTTGATCTGGCCTGGTCCTACCAGACGGGCGATGTCAAGCTGCCGGAGGACGTGACCGAGACGACCTACCAGGTGACGCCTCTGAAGGTGGGCAACAGCCTTTATGTCTGCACCCCCCACAACATCGCCATTGCACTGGATGCCGCGACCGGACAAGAACTGTGGCGCTATGACGCCAATTCCGGGCTGAACCCTGACCGCCAGCACCAGACCTGCCGCGGCGTGACCTATTGGCAGAGCCCGCCTGCCGTCCCCGCGGCCGGGACCGAGGGAACCCCGCCCCCCGAACCTGCGGCAGCGGGGAACGACCTGTGCGCCCGGCGCATCTTCATGCCCACGGCCGATGCCCGGCTGATCGCGCTGGATGCCGACACCGGTGAACGCTGCACATTCTTTGCCGACAACGGAGAACTGCATCTCGAGGCGGGGATGCCCTACAATCCGGCGGGCTATTATTACTCGACGTCACCCCCTGTTGCGGTTGCGGGGCTGATCATCATCGGCGGCGCGGTCAACGACAACTTCTCGATCTACTCGCAGTCGGGCGTCATCCGCGCCTTCGACATCGACACCGGCGAACTGGTCTGGAACTGGGATTCCGGCAATCCCGAGCAGACCGAGCCGATCGACATCGCCGGAGGCGAAACCTACGTGCCGAACTCGCCCAACAGCTGGTCGGTCTTTTCGGTCGATGAGGAGCTTGGCCTGGTCTACATCCCCCTGGGCAACCAGGTGCCGGACCAGTTGGGCATGGGCCGCAGCCCCGCGGTCGAAGAGCATTCGTCCTCGGTCGTGGCGCTGAATGTGGACAACGGACAGCGCGAATGGGTGTTCCAGACCGTGCACCACGACCTGTGGGACATGGATGTGCCGGCGCAGCCGGTGCTGGTGGACCTGACCCAGGACAATGGCCAGACCATCCCGGCGCTGGTCCAGCCGACCAAGCAGGGCGACATCTATGTGCTGGACCGCCGCACGGGCACGCCGCTGCTGGAGGTGACCGAACATCCCGCCCCCGGCGGCGCCATTCCCGAGGACTTCACGGCGCCGACGCAGCCGCAATCCGCGCTCAGCTTCATGCCCGATCCCCTGACGGGGGCGGACATGTGGGGCATCACGATGCTGGACCAGCTGGTCTGCCGCATCCAGCTGGAGCGGCTGAACTACGAGGGCCGGTATACGCCGCCGTCGATCAACGGAACGATCGTCCATCCGGGGAACTTCGGCGTCTTCAACTGGGGCTCGGTGGCCGTGGACCCGGTGCGGCAGGTGATGTTCGGGATGCCGACCTATCTGCCCTTCACCTCGCAGCTTGTTCCGCGCGACCAGATCCCCGACCCTACCGAAGGCGAGACCGCCAGCGAACAGGGCCTGAACCGAAACGAGGGCGCGCCCTATGGCGTCATCATGGGGCCGTTCCTGGGACCGCTGCAGGTGCCATGCTCGGCGCCGCCCTGGGGCTATGTCGCAGGGGCCGACCTGCGCACAGGCGAAATCGTCTGGCAGCACAAGAACGGCACCGTGCGCGACATGACGCCCCTGCCCCTGCCCTTTGAACTGGGCGTGCCGGGCATCGGCGGGCCGATCATCACGGCCGGCGGGGTGGCGTTTCTAGGGGCCGCCGTCGACAATTACCTGCGCGGCTATGACCTGACGACCGGGACCGAGATCTGGCGGACACGCCTGCCTGCCGGGGGTCAGTCCACGCCCATGACCTATGAACAGAACGGCCGCCAGTACCTGGTGATGGTCGCGGGCGGGCACGGTTCCGTCGGAACGGACCCGGGCGACTACATCCTTGCCTATGCCCTGCCTCAATAGGCTCTGCGCATTTGCGCCCTGCCCCATCCTTAACGGAGTGAAATCATGTCCAACCGTCTGATCTGGATCGTTCTGCTTGTTGTCGTGCTTGCCGGCCTGCTGTTCTTCATGTTCGGCGGCAGGACCGGGACACAGGAGGCGGGGGAGGGTGCGACGCCGCCCCATGCCATTGTGACCGAATAGACGGACAGTTGGGGACACGGGACGGTGTCTTGATCTTGATAAAAATTAACCGGTAGACCTGCATTCGCGGTTGTGCGTTAGATGACAAACGCGTCATCCTTGGGCGGGAGGAGGACAGTGCGTGGCCAACCGGCCGTTGTGCTGTCCGGCAAAAGCCCGAGGTCGTTCGGAGAATGCCATAGATGCCGAATTCAGGCCCCCTTCGTGTTCTGGTTGTTGAAGATGACTATTTCCTTGCAGCCAACCTGTCCCACGAGATCCGCAGTTGCGGGGATGAGGTGATCGGTCCGTTCAGCAACGTGCAGGAGGCGCTGTGCCATGTGCCGCAATCGCATGCGGCGATCCTGGACGTGAAGCTGTGGGATGACACGTCATTCGCGGTGGCGGACATGCTTCTGGACCAGACGATCCCGTTTCTGTTCCTGACAGGCTATGACCGTCCGGCCATTCCTCGCCGCTTCGGCGACCGTCCAGTCTATACCAAGCCCGAACGCGCCCCGCGGCTGCTCAGCGACCTGCGTCAGCAGCGGGACGAGGCGGCGGTCCAGCCGGTCCAGAGCCTCGAGGCCGTCGTGCGCGAGATGATGGAGGTGTCGCGGGGCCTGATGCCTGACGCCGCCTCGGCTGATCGCCTGATCGAGGCCACCCTGGTCCGCGCCATCGAAGAGGTCGGGGAAGGGCGTTTGGAAGGCGATATCCGAAACCGCCTTTTCGGCATGCTGCGCGACGAGCATCGCCTGCATGGCAGGTTGTACATGCACTAGCGCTCTTGCAGACCGGACAGCCGGGTCCTGCAACCGCGTCTCTTCATTCGTTCCGGCGTGCAGCCGCCTGCGCCAGCGCCTGCTCGAGTTGCTGGATCAACTGCCTCAGGCGCGGCGGGATTGCCCTTGCCTGGATCTGCGCCATGGCGTCGGCCATCAGCTGGTCAAGTTCCACATCACGGGTCGTGTCCTTGTCGTCGTCTTCCATAGGCTGGCTTTCGATGGCTTTCCTGCCGATGCGGGCCCGATGCAGGGGGCGCGGGCGAAGGCACGAAAGTCTGTTTGAGCAGCATCCGGGATCCGCCACCTGAACAGTGCCCGGATGCGGGAAAGGGAACCGGCATCCCGTGGACCATGCCCACCTTGTGCCGGCCGCAGGGCTGCGGGGCCCTGCGGCTGTTTGGGGGGGCAGCATGCCCCTTGCGCGATCCGCTCAGATATCGGCCCGCACATTGTCGCTGCCGCTGAGCGACACGAACTTGCGGGTGATCAGCGGCAGGCTGTCCTGCAGCATCGTGGCCATCCGCTGCTCTTCCTCCAGGTTCTGCTGCAGCAGCGGCACCGCCGAGGTGGCGCCGCAGAGTTCGGCCACCGTGATCAGCGAGGTATAGGACGCGATCTCGAAGTTCTCGAAGGCAAAGTTCGCAAACGAGTTCTTCAGGATCTCGTCTCCGGCGATGGTATGGCCCATGGCGGCCATGCTGCCACTGATCGACAGGCCCAGATCCTTCAGGGCCGAGGCCGACGTGTCCATCGACGCCAGGATCTCGTCCAGCCGCTGGATCTGCACTTCAGTCTCGCGGTAGTGGCGCTCCAGCATCTCGGACACTTCCGGATAATGCTCCAGGCGGTTCAGCTGCGGCTGGATCATCGACAGCGCCTGTTTTTCCATCGCATGGGCGTTGCGCAGGCCGTCGGCAAAGATTTCCTGTGCACTTTGGGTCGTGGTCATCGGTTGCTCCTTGGCTTTGAGATCGGCGAACCTGCAATGGCGTGCTTTGTTCCTGCCAATCGCGCCGCAAACGACGCATGACCTTGCGATCCCCGTGCAGACCCGCCGCGTTCCCCAATGGCCGCGTCGTTTGGGAACATCCGGGCGTTTTTCCGGTTGCCACATTCCGATCCGAAAGGAAGGCATCCCATGAGCGACAACAAGAAGATCACGACCGGCGCGAACGACAGGCCGCAGGACTCCAGCATCGCACAGTCCGCCTCCGGCCTGCCCGACGACAGCAGCTTGCCTGTCGATGTTGACGAAGATCAGGTCAACGTCCTGCGCGACGCATTGGGCATCGAGGCAGAGCAGCCAGAGCAATCGGACAGCGAACGCAGCCCGGCGCGCCAGAAGGACCAGGAGCGTGACATGCCCCAAGGCGACGCGGACGCCGGAGACGGCGCAGAAGAGATCACCGGTGCCGGCCCGAACGAGGACACCTATGACTGACGGGCACCTGCCCGACTGACGCAAGAACGGTTGGAACATTCCCATCCGTTTCTGGTTGGATGGACGTCCTCACGACAGAAGGCCCGCCGCCCACATGACCTTTCGCTCCCTTCCCCTGAAGAGGCACGGGATGTCGATGCGGCGGGCCATCATCGTGACGCCGCAAAGCCTTTGCCTCCGGGCAAAGCAGCAATCACTGCACCAGACAGGAGCATTACCATGGCTGACAAGACCCTGGACACCCTTTTCCACGAGACGCTCAAGGACATCTATTACGCCGAGCGCAAGATCGCGGGCGCGCTGCGCAAGATGAAGCGGACGGCGCAGAGCCCGGACCTGAAAGCGGCCTTCGAGACTCATGAAGAGGAAACCCAGGCCCAGTATGAGCGCCTGCAGCAGGTCTTCGAGATGATCGGCAAGCGTCCCCAGGGCAAGACCTGCGATGCCATCGAGGGCATCATCAGCGAGGCTCAGGAGATCATGGACGAATTCAAGGGCAGCCCGGCCCTGGACGCGGGCCTTCTGGCTGCCGCACAGGCGGTCGAGCATTACGAGATCAGCCGCTATGGCACACTGAAAAGCTGGGCCGCTCAACTGGGCATGGACGAGGCGGTCTCGTTGCTGGACCAGACCCTTCAGGAAGAATCCGCCACCGACGAAAAGCTGACGGCCCTTGCCGAAAGCGTGGTGAACCTGGCGGCGCAGGGCAAGGCGGCCTGAGCCGTCGCCTCATCGGATCTGCATGACGCATCGGGCTCCCGCCTTACGGGGGCCCGATTGCCGCATGTGCGCGCAGGACGAAATCATTGATGGTGCCGGAACTCGGCATCGCGGAGACCGACGGATGGATCACTGGCTGTGTTTTTCAGGCGGCAATTCGCTTGGCTCCTTCCATGCCGGAGCATGGGCGGCGGTCGAAAAGGCAAATCTGAATGTCACGCGAATGGCAGGCGCATCGATCGGCGCCGTCGTGGCCGCGATCATCGCCGGCAATCCCCCCGATCAGCGCCAGCAGGCGCTTGACGGTTTCCTTCAGGCGGTCGGTCACACGGTCTTTCCATGGAACGCCTTTACACGCCGGAACTGGGTGCTGGGGACCTTGCTGGCCGGGCAGCCCAGCCTCTACACGCCCACCCTTCCCGGCTTCTTTGAACTCCTTCCGGGCGCGCCGCGCGATGTTTCGGCCTTTGCGCGCCATCCGATGCGGCGTTTGCTGCAAGAGCGGATCGATTACGACCTGCTGAACGATGGCGACATCGAGGTCTCCGTCACTGCCCTGGACGCCGAAAGCGGCGACATCGTGGTGTTCCGCACCGGAGAAACTCGGTTGACGGTGGACCACCTGATGGCCAGCACCGCGCTGCCGGTCCTGTTCCGTCCCGTGCAGATCGACGGACGCCATTTTCTGGACGCCGGGCTGTCCCAGAACCTGCCATTGCCTGCGCTGCTGGACCGCGACGATCCGGCCGAGATCCTGGCCTTCGACCTTTACGGGCTGCAGGGAACCTTTGCGCCGACGCTCAATGGCGTCGCTAATCGCGCACAGGACCTGATGTTCGCGTCGCAATCGCGAAGCGTGCTCGAGAGCAGCGACCTCAAGGGACGCCGCCTGACCCATGTTGTGCTGCGCGACGACAGCGACGATTTCGTGGGCAAGGCCTTCGACTTCAGCCACCAGTCGCTGCGGACCTGGCAGCAGCTTGGACAGGCGATCACGGAACGGACGCTGGCGGACAAGGCGGTCGGGGCGTGAGGACCCGCGGGTCAGGGAAGGGCATGCGCCTTGGCCAGTTCCAGAGCCGCCGCCACGCAGTCGCCGTCCGAGAAAGGCTTGACGAAATGAGGGATGTCGGCGAACCGCTCGGGCAGCTCCTCCTTTTCGTAACCCGTCGCAAGAACAAAGGGGATGCCCGTCTTCATCAGCAGGTCTGCAAAGGGAAAGGCTTCGTTGGCGCGCAACTGGATGTCCAGAATGACCGCATGGGGGCAGTCGTCGCCTGCCAGCAGTTCGATCGCCTGAGGAACCGAACTGATCGGGCCCACCACGACGGCACCACGATCGCGAACCTCCATGGCCAGATGCATGGCCGTCCAATACTCGTCCTCGACGATCATGATGCGATACACCATGCGCCCCTCCCCCTTCTCGTTCTTGGCAGTTGAACGGAATTGCGGCAAAGATGTTCCGCAGGGACACCGGCAGGCTTCCCGGCTTGAACGCCGGGCTCCCTGCACGGAACCTTGCCTCCCGGCACCTGTTTGGTTACACAAAACTATTTCCCCTGCGGGAGCAATATCTTAATGCCGGATCGCGATATTCTCAGATTGCTGCTGGAGCGGCAGAAGATCCTGGCCGATTACGCAGAATTTACCCCGGGCCAGGATGATCTGGACGTGGTGCTGTCGCGCGCCTGCGATCTCGCGGCCCGAACCTTGGGCGTTGCGCAAGCCACGGTGCTGGAGTTGCAGGACAATGGGACGCGCATGTTTCTTCGCGCTGGCGCTGGTTACCGTCCCGAGGCCCCGAGGCAAATCCGCGACATTGATGGACGTCTTCCGGAGGGGCTGGCACTTATGCAAGGCCAACCTGTTGTCTCGCAGGACATCTGGGCTGACGACCGTTTCAAGGGAGTGCCGCCCCCGGCGGACAAGGGCACCAGGACCCTTGCCGTTGCGCCGATCTTTCTGCCGGGGCGCACACCCTATGGCCTGCTGCAGGTCGATGATCCGGAACCCGGATGCCTTGACAGCAACGATGCCGAGTTCCTGCGGGCCATCTGCAGCATCCTGGGCGCGGTGATCGACCGTCTGTTCAAGCTGGACGTGCTGCGCGACACGCAGCAGCGTTTCCGCATGACGGTCGAGGCCGTGACGGACTATGCGATCTTCATGATGGACCCGCAGGGCCTGATCACGGACTGGCTGCCCGGAGCAGCGGCCGTCTTCGGCTGGATCGCCGATGAAGCCCTGGGCCAGCCGGTTGCCATCACCTTCACTCCCGAAGACCGGGCCACGGGTCAGCCCGAGCAAGAGCTCGAAACCGCCAGTCGCGAGGGCTTGGCGCTGAACATTCGCGAACACCTGCGCAAGGACGGGTCGCGGGTGCTCATTGAAGGGATCGCGCGGGCGCTGTTCGATCCCAACGGCAACCTGATCGGCTTTATCAAGATCGGCCAGGATGTCACAGATCGCCACCAATCCGAACGACGCCTGCGCATCCTGATGGAAGGCATCCCGCAGCTGGTCTGGCGATCGCAGGATACCGGCCAATGGACCTGGGCCAGCGCCCAGTGGATGTCCTTCACCGGGCAGGACCAGAACCAGGCCTCTGGGCAGGGTTGGCTTGACGCGGTTCACCCCGATGACCGCGACCTTGTGACGCGGGCTTGGGCCGAGGCGGCGGACAAGGACCTGCTGGATGTGGAACACCGTATCCGTCGCGCTGCCGACGGGGCCTATCTCTGGCACCATACCCGGTCGCTGCCGGTGCGGGACAAGACCGGCCGCACGACCGAGTGGCTGGGAACCTCCACCGACGT
>VGDE01000150.1 GCA_016869875.1 Alphaproteobacteria bacterium | reverse complement strand
CCGCGCCCTCGGGGGCGTAATAGACGCTCCAAGGGATGGCGCCGCCCGAGATCGGGAAGGCCTGCACAATCCGGCATCCCCCGCCGGCCGCCAGCTTCAGCGCGCCGGGGTAGTCGATGATGAGATAGTCGCCCATGCCCCCTAGGAACAGCTCGGACAGCATTGCGCCGTCGAGGTCCTGAATGTAGTTTACCGTGGCTGGATCGACGCCTTCTTCGCGCAGAACCATCTTCATGTAGAGGCCGACGCTGGCTCCGTTGCTGCCCTTCATCAGAACGGTCCTGCCGCGCATGGCCTGCCACGAGAACGTGGCCGTGTCCTCGCGCCCGACAAGCGCCAGCGGGGCACGGTTGGCGATTTGGGCAAAGGGAACGAAGCGGGTCGAGCGACCGAGATACATCGACGGCACCCAGATGCCGCCGAGGGCCGCGTCGGCCCGGCCGCCCCGCAGATCGTCCAGCACCAAATCCCAAGGACGAGGGACCGAGGCAGTGACTGTCAGCCCCTCCTCAGCAAAGAAGCCCCGATCGGCGGCGACGTACTCGGGCAGGTAGTTCAGGCTGCGGCCAGTGGCCGTGACGTGGTAGCGCTGCATTGTCTCTCCTCAGGCGCAGTTCGGCAGCGCGGTTGCATGTGGGATCGCCGCCCCCGTGCCTCGATCGAACCAGCGGACATCTTTGGCTGCATAGGATAGGGCATGGCGGGTTCCGGTTGCGATGCCCGGATTGCCCTGCACGCGCACGAACACCAGGTCGGTGTCCAGGAATCGCTCGTCCCTCCGCTCCGACAGGATGCGGCAACCAAGAATCGTCTCGGCGCCCAAGCGCTCGACCACCGAAACCTCCACGGGGATGGGACCGTCACCCTCAGGGTTCAGAACCAGGTTCTCGGGACGGATGCCCATCAGCGCATTGTCCGGCGCAGCTTCATGCCTCCATGATGGCCCGTTCGCGATCGAAACCATGCCGCGCCCGGTGGTGACGTCCAGCAGGTTCATCGGCGGGGCGCCGACAAAGCGGGCGACGAAGGTGTTGGCAGGATCGGAGTAGATCTGGTCCGGTGTGCCGATCTGTTGGATTTCGCCCTTGTTCATGACGATGATCTTTGTCGCCATCGTCATCGCCTCGACCTGATCATGCGTAACGTAGATGAAGGTCTTGCGGACCCGGTTGTGCAGCGTCGAGATCTCGGCGCGCATCTGCGTGCGCAGCTTGGCGTCGAGGTTGGAGAGCGGCTCGTCCAGTAGGTAGAGCGAGGGATCGCGCACTAGCGACCGGGCCAACGCAACCCGCTGGCGCTGACCGCCCGACAGGTTGGCCGGACGGCGGTCCAGCAACGAGGTCAGCTCCAGTTGCTCGGCGATCCGGGCAGTACGTTCCGCAATGTCGGGCCGGCGCATCAATTTCCAGCGCATGACCGTGTTCACGACGGGGATGTGATACCACTTGCGGAAAGCGTCCATCACCAGCGGGAAGGCAATGTTCTCGCGTACAGTCATGTGAGGGTAGAGCGCGTAGGACTGGAAGACAAAAGCGACGCCGCGCTGGCTTGGGGTCCACTCGTTCACGCGCCGCCCGTCAAAGCTGAGGATACCACGCGTAATGTCGCCCAACCCGGCGATCATCCGCAGAAGCGTGGACTTCCCGCAGCCGGACGGGCCCAGCAGGACCAGGAACTCGCCGTCGGCGATGCTGGCATTGAAGTCCCGGATGACATTCGTCGTGCCGAACGACTTGCCGATATGATCAAGCTCAATATGGGGCATGGTTCAACCCTTCACGGCGCCCGAGGTGATCCCCGCGACGATTTTTCGTTGGATGATGAGAAAGAACACCACCGCCGGCAGGCTGAAGATCAGCGCGGCGCCCATAACGGCGGACAGGGGCGTTTCGTACTGGCCGATGAACGAGGCCAGCCCGACGCTGGCAGGCCACTGCGTATTGTCCATCAGGAAGGTGGCGGCGAAGAGATACTCGTTCCAGCCGGCGAAGAAGCTGATGACCGCGGCGGCCGCCAAGCTAGGCGCGATGATTGGCAGGATGATCAGCGTCAGCACCCCGAAGCGCGGGCAGTTGTCGATGGTGGCCGCCTCCTCGATCTCGTATGGGACGGCATCGATCGCGCCTTTGATGATGAAGGCCGCGACAGGCAGCGAAAATCCGACGTTTGCCAGGATCAGCCCGCCAAGGCTATTCAGAAGGCCGAGGCTGATGAACATCGCGTAGAGCGGGACGAGGATCAGCGCCTCGGGCACCACCTGCGTCATGAACAGCAGAAAGCCGATGACCCCCTTGCCGTGGAAGCGAAAGCGCGACAGCGCATACCCGGCTAGCGCGCCCAAGGTCAGGCTCAGAACGGTCGTACCAACCGCAACGATGCCGGTATTGGCCAGCCAGCGGACCAGCGGAACATTGGCAAGGTCCGCCATCAGCATCGGTAGATTGCCGATCTGCGGCCACCATACCTGGCCGGTGTTGTAAAGCTCTGAGTTCAGCGACAGGGCCGTCACGGCCATCCAGTAGATCGGAAAGCCGCCGAAGACGACGAGCGCCAGGATCAGCAGCGCGTGTAGTGCGCGGGTGAGAATAGTCATTGCTGGCTCCGTTTCAGGCGATGGCGGGTGAACAGCGCGTGGATGACGGCGACCGTCAGCGCGAGGATCAGGCCGATCACGCCATAGGCGCTGGCAAGGCCCAGATCGTAGTTCTCGAAGGCGACCTGCCGCAGCTTGACGATCAGGGTTGAGGTGCTTCCAATGGGTCCGCCGCCGGTCAGCAGGTAGATGATGTCAAAGCGGCGGATCGACCACACGGCCACCAGAAGCGAGACGAGCTGCAGCGTCGGCATCACGTGCGGCAGGGTCACCGCGCGGAAGACGGACAAGCTGTCGGCATTGTCGACGCGCGCAGCCTCTTTCACCTCTTCGGGCACGGATTGCAACGCGGCCAGCATGACCAGCATTACGAAGGGCGCCACCTGCCAGACGGTGACAAGCAGGATCGAGGGCAGCGCCATCTGCGTCGTAGTCAGCCATGCGACCCGGTCCAGCCCAATCCCGGTCACGATCGTATTCAGCACGCCCGAGCGCTCGTTGAACATCCACAGCCAGACCAATGAGGCTGCGACGTTGGGACAGGCCCAACCGAACAGCAGCACCGCGCGGACGATTGCACGACCTGGAAACGGCCGGTTCAAAGCCAGCGCGGCGATCATTCCGACGGTGACGCCCAAGATGACAGCCAGTGCCGAATAGATGACCGTGACCTGCAGAGCCATGTAGAATTCGGGGTCAGCAAACAGCCGTTCGTAATTGTTCAGCCCGGTGAACTCACTGCGGTTCGGGTTCATCAACCGCGTGTTGGTGAAACTCAGCCAGATCTGTCGGCCGAGCGGGTAGAACATGAATACGGCTAGGTAGAGAACCGGCGGCACGATAAAGACGTAGGGCAGGAGGCCGCGCCATTTGATCCCCCCAAGCGCGGATCGCGCGACGGGGGTCTTCGCATCTGCCCGAAGGAGGATCTCGGTCATGGCGCCCTCAGAACATCCGCTCGACTTTGCCCTGCGCGGTGGCCAGTGCCTCGGAGGGCTCGGTTCCGCGGATCAGGACCTCTTCGACAGCTTCCATTACCGAGCGCATGATCTGCCCGGTCTCGACCTCGTAGCCGGGGATCAGGGTCGAGCGCGAGTTCTGCGCAAGCTCGGCAAACTCGGGTGCCCAGGGGTTCGTGGCGGCAAACTCCTCAGTGACGGCAACGTCGGTCGCCAGCGCGTCCGGGCCCGACGCCTCGCGCAGGCGTGTCTGGCCCTCGGGGCTGACGAGCCAGGTCAGGAATGCGGCGGCCTCTTCGGGGTGATCGCTGTGCTCGCTGATGCTGATGAAGATCTGCTGGTGCGCGCCGGGGTTCGGAAACGGCAACGGCGCCGCGCCCAAGTTGGCGCTCTGGAGCGCACCGCCCGAGGCGATGTTCAGCGTCCCGCCCGAGTTGTCGATGCTCATGCCCACCTGGTTCTCCTTGAACCGGGTGCGCTGCGTCGGCATGTCGTCGCCCACCGGGATGATCCCGCTGTCATAGACCTTCTTGAAGGCGGCGACTGCCTCGACCGCCTCGGGGGTGTTCAGCGTCAGGTTGCCCTCATCGTCGACCCAATCCACTCCATATCCATAGGCCCAGTTCTGGAAGTCCATGAACCAGCCCGTGAAATCGCTGATCTGGTGGCGGGAGGTGAAGCCGATTACGCCCTGATCCTCGACCGCCTGCCCTGCTGCGATCAGCCCGTCGATATCCGTCGGGACCGAGGCGCCGGCTGCATCCAGTAGTTCCTTGTTGTAGATCAACGCGTAGACGGCCCGCTGCCAGGGAATTCCGAGCGTCGCGCCATCGATCACGGCGTTGTCGATCGTCCCGTTCATGTCGGCGCTGGCCGCAACCTCGCCCACATCGACAAGAAAGCCTGCATCCGCAAGCGAGTAGAAGACGCCCTCTTGCATGATCGCAAGGTCGGGGCCTTGGCCGGCACCAAACTCGGTCATGATGCGGTCGGCATAATCTTTGGACGGGATTGCCGATTGCTCCAAGGTCACGTTCGGAGCAACCTCTTCATAGGCCTTGATCGCCGCCCACAGCTTTTCGCCCCGCAAGGCGTCCAGCCACTGAGAGTTCGAGATGACCAGCGTGACATCGTCCTGCGCAAGGGCCGGTCCGGCCAGTGCTGCAAGAGCCGCGGAAACGAGAAGTGCTTTTTTCATGATGTTTCCCTGTTGTTGACTATGACTTCAGACCTTGATGCGATGCACGGCCAAGGGCGTGTGGTGACTGAGGTTCTCGGCGCCATCGTCGGTCACGAGATAGCAGTCGCCGATGTTGGCGCCCGCCACCTCGGGCTCGAGCCACTGGGAGTGCAGAACAAAAGTCATGCCTTCTTCCAGTCGATCGTGGTTGTTCGACGCAATGTTGTAGGGCGTCATCTTCGGCATCGAGACGGAGTGGCCGACGTTCGGATTGTGGGGTCCGTTGGTGGCTGGATAGACATGCATCAGCTTGCGGCCCTGCCGTTCCCAGTCCTCGTCCACGACATGCTTGCGCGGGATCAGACGCGGCGAGCCATCCTCGTTCGCGTTCCAGTTGTAGGGCATTGTCCGGCTGTCGGCCGAGCTGAGATAACCGCGACTGATGTAGGGCTCGAAGGACGCGTCCGCGACCTCGGACACCAGCGCGCCGGGCCGGACCCGCGCAGCGGCGGCCTCGACCCCCTCGGTGCACATAGCCAGAACCTCTTCTTGCTTATCAGTGATATCCCCCACGGCAATCATCCGCGCAATCTGGGCGTTGTATCCGTGATATGAGACAGCCGAGATATAAAGGTTGATCAGGTCGCCCTGCCGAACGACATGCCCGTAAGGCTTGCCGCAGGCAGTGCCGAAGCGGTTGATCCCGATCTGGTAGCCATCACCCCATTCTCCCCCACGTGCCATCTGGGCGTAGGTGAAGGCGGCGTAGATTTCGTGGTCGGTCACGCCGGGGCGCGTGACGTGCCACGCCGCCTCGATCCCGATGCTGGCCAATTGCGAAGCGGCCCGCACCAGCGCCTGCTCGCGCTTGCTGCGGCGGCGCTGCATCCGCTCGATGATTGCATGATCCGGGACAAGGCGGCAGCGCGGCAGCCTTGTGCTCAAGCCGTTCCAGTAGGGCTGTGACGTCGCATCACCCAGCACGCCGATCTGGCTGCAGGAGAAGCCTGTCGCTTCCAGGTGCGCCCCCACGGCCTCGACTACGCGATCCACAGTACGTCCGGGGCGGTTGTAGGTTTCCCGCCCCCAGGTGCCCACCTGCCAGATGTCCTCGACCAGCAGCGGCTCGCCCGCCGGCGGCAGGATCACCGAGCTGCTGAAGAACGAGAACAACGCCAGCGGCTTGTCCTCGTCGGTCGGAACGACAAGCACGCCTTCGCGCGCCCAATCGCAGACATAGCGCAGGTAGGAATTCGATGTCCGGTACGAGCCGATGCCGTCAGTGTGGATCAGGAGAACGTCGTGCCCCGCAACAGTCGCTTCGCGACGGATCTGCCGCAAGCGGTCGGTGAACTCTTCTTCGGGCAGCGGAGGGAGGGGTTCGAAATCGAAGCTTGGTGCAAATCCCGAAAGGAGAGCTTCAGAAGAAGCGGTGAATGCATGTTGTCGCGCAAGTGTCATGTGCCGTCCTCACTTTGGCCTCAGTAGACGGGTCAAGAAATAAATATTTCAACGACAATCTTTCGGTAGAGGACGGTTCTAGTACCTAAGAAGCAGCCTTTGCCACCTTGTGAGGCAACAGCGCAGGAACCTTCGATGAAATATTTTTTACCGCCCTTGAGGAGTTTTTTTCGTTTAGCCGCAATTGTGGCAGTTCGGTGAAAATTCTGCAGCGCCCTCACCTCGAGGCTCTGCAAAGTCTTAGTGCTGCAAAGATGCCGCCTTATTGAGCAGGCTATCGAGTAGGCAAGGCGGGTGCAGTACCTCCAGATCGCGAATCATCTCTTGTATGTGGCGCTGTCACGTCTGGTGCGCAGTTGGCGTTGAGCCGTCGCCGACTGGAAAATTTTGCCTCGGAAGACGGTCAGCTTTCGATAAAGCTGAAGCGCCTCAACCGGTCACGTCCTGGCGGAAGCAGGTTAAACTTGCTTCCAGCCTATATCGGGCGGAACAATCAAGCCCGCAGGCTCTTGGCACATACTGCCGGGACCTCATACCTTCAGTGTGCTTGTGCCTTCTAGGGCGGGTTTACGCACAATCCCAGCTTCGCCAAGCCGATCAAAGCCGCGAGAGTTACATAATGTGGATTACGTGGTATGATAATACCACATTTTTAGATGTCGACCCTTGCGGCACCGATGTGTCCATGCTTGGTCTATGACCGCACAGCCCTTGGATAGATGCCGGTAGTGCTAGCCCGTTAATGACGCTTGAGCCCTATGTATGTGCCGGCTGCTGTTCGCGGTCATGAGTTTGGCGTGGCTGCGGAAGTCGCTCATATGCATCCGGATTGCTGGTTCGGCTCGTGGGCCGTGGCCATGATGGGGTTACGCACGCGTCTTGATCTCATTAGCGGACAGGACGATGACGACCCTTCGAGCTCCCAGCCTTTGGGACCGTAGTTGATCCGTTCCATGCTGTTTCTCTTTCGCGAACCTCGTGATGACGGAGGAAGCCTCAGACGGCTTCCATCGTCATGTCTTTGTTTCTTGCAGCGTCGAAGCTGGTGCCGTGGCGCAGGATGCTCCAGGCGGTCCGGGCCAGCTTGTTGGCCAGCGCGATGGCGGCTTTGTTGCGGGGCATGCGTCCGACGGCTCCGGCCAGCCAGTTGCCGAAGCTGAAGTTCGTCCAAAGGTGGGGACGCATCATGATGATCCGGGCCGCCTGAACCAACAGCATCCGCAGATACCGGCTGCCCCGCTTGGTGATCCTGCCCAGGATCGTTCGCCCGCCCGTGCTGAACTGCTAGGGCCCCAGGCCGAGAAGTCGCGCCCGCGGTCAAAGGCCTCCCCCTTGCCGATGCAACCATTGCCGTCGAGATCATCGGGCCGACGCCGGGGATCGGCATGATCCGCATGCAGGTCTCTTCGCTGCGGCTGATCTCCTTGATCTCGTCGGAGATCCGGTCGATCCGCCCATCCAGCCGGTGTCAGTCGTTGCGGAGCCCGATCAACACCCGGTGCATCCGGGGCGAAATCGCGTCCCGGTGCCGATCAAGGATCGCGTCGAACGAGTTGTTCAAAGCCCGCAGACCAGATCGCACGGTGATCCCCTGTTCGATCAGGAAGGCGCGGCTCTGGTTAACGGTCGCGGTCCGGCGCGACACCAGCCTCGAACGCACACGATGCAGCGCCTGCAGATCAAGCTGGTCCTGGTTCTTCTCCGGGACGATTCGCAGGTTCGGGCGCAGGGCGGCTTCGGCGATGGCCTCGGCATCGTTGTAGTCGTTCTTCTGGCCTTTGTTGAAAGGCTTTACGTAGATCGCAGGGATGATCCGCGGCTCGAAGCCCATCCCACGCAGGGTGCGGCTGACGAAATGGGCACTGAGGCAGGCCTCCATCCCGACAATGCACCGCGGAAGCATGCTGAACGTTTCCTGCAATGCGAGACGCTTGATCTTCCTTCGCAGAACGACCTGGCCCGAGCGATCAAAGCCGATCAGGTGGAACACGTCCTTCCCGATGACGACACCGACTATGGAGAGATTTTCGAGGCTTCCTTGTTTCTTGGCACACATGGCTGCTTGTCCTTGTTGCACGGTTGATCCCGGTTCAGGATAACACGACGGTGGGGAAGCAGCCGGCACATCCCATTAGCAACAAAGGTTTTTCAACAGAATATCCCGCAAAGTGGGCGCTCAGACTGCAAGTAACGTCCGCGAAAGGAGACAGTTGCCGTCCACTGTCGGGAAGCACCGCGGACGGCAATTGCTGCAGTTCGCCGGATGCCGCATACTGGTGACGCTCCGGAGAAATGCGGTGATCCGGAAACGGAGGATGTCGCTTGGGTGCTCCCGGCCGCGAAGAAGGTTCAGCTCCCGCACCTCGTTCCAGCGTGCGGAAACGGTCGCTGCGCATGCTGCTCGCC
>VGDE01000149.1 GCA_016869875.1 Alphaproteobacteria bacterium | reverse complement strand
TTCCGTCCCGTTGTCCGACACGGTCATGCCGGGCTTGCCGCGGCCTTCGATCGGCGCGGTCAGTTCCCGGGCCACGCGACGGCCCGGGATTGATGTGTCGAGGATCGCGGCAGGGCACTCGCGCGTGACATCATTATCCACGTTCAGCACCCTGAACCGCCGCCCGCAGGCAAACCGCTCATGCCCATTCGACGGGAAAACAGTCCCCCGGACTGTTTTCTGATCCGTCTCATTCCAGCGACCAGCGCGCATTCGCCCGTGCCTCGATCAGGATGGGGGCTCTTGTGCCGATGGCCTTGCGGCGTGTTTTGCGTTTACGGACGGTTAATCCTTCCTCGCGGTAGAGCCGGCAGATGCGGTTGATCCCTGACGGCTCCCCCTCGCGCCTGAGCAGGACAAAGAGCCGCCGGTGGCCAAACCTGCGCCGCTCATTGGCCAGATCCCGCAGCCGACCGCGCAGCACCCTGTCCGGCGCACGCAGCGACGGGTCGCGCACCATCTTGCGGTCCGCCCCGGCAATCTGACACGCCCGCCGTTCCGACAGCCCGAAAGGATGCCGATAACCTGCTCCTCCGTCAGCCGGGCCTTCTTCATCGTCCGCCCTCTCCAGGGGCCGGCCTCTACTCGCAGATGGAGAAAAAATCCCGAGGCAGGTTACGGATACGAACGTCTGCCACCCGGGCCGGACGTCCGCAGGATGACTGCGACCCACAACACGCAGCGCACCGGGCTACAACATCAAATCAAGATCATGTTCGGTCGCTTGAAGAACTGGCGGTAGGTCACGACTCGATGCGATCGCTGCCCGTAGAGCTTTCTGTCCCGCAATTTTACCTGCCGGAAAAACCTGCTCTGGCTCCGAAACGGGACAAGCTGGAGCTTGGGGTTTGGGGCTCGGGATCCCGAAAAATCTTGATCTTGTTCTGCCAAAGCAAGTTTTCCGGACTTGCGGGTCATCCAGTTAATTCAAGGTCACAGAGAGTGGCAACCGGATTTTTCAATGGAGCGACGCTAGGACCGGCGGATACCGGAACAAGGTCCGGTATCCCTCAGAACGGCACTATAGCTGGACCGTTGCCACGTTGTCCTTGTAGCTTTCCTTGGGGTCGCTGATACCAAGGGCCACCATCGCGCCAGCGACGATGCTGGAGGCGTCCAGCCAGATTTCGGCCTTCTGAGGGTCAAAGCGCAGCAGGGCCAACTTTGGGTCATCCTTGCCGTCTTCGTACCAGGCAGCGACATGGCTGTTCCACAGGCGCTCCACGACGGCCGGATCGGTGTCCTCGGTCAGCGTGCCCTCGATCGAGGCCCAAAGGTCATGCCCCTTGGACACAAAATGCGCCGAGGCGTCCTGGGAACCGCCTGCCAGCTTCTGCACAAGCGCATTATCCTTGGACGTGAAGAACCACACCGGCCCGTGATCGCCCTCCTCGACCTGCGAGGTCATGGGTCGGGTATGGCCATGTTCGCCGCCGACAAGACCTAGCATTACGGTCATGTCAGACCGCAGGGACTTCCAGAGGCGGGCTTTCAGTTCATCAGGTGTGGGCATCTCGGATCCTCCGATATCAGGTATCTGGGCCAACGTGGAGGCAAGTGGATTGTTCCCCCGACGGGATTTTCCGTTGCATCAACTGTCATGAAGCAGTTGCAAGCGTCCGAAAAAGTGAGCGATTCGGGACGAGCGCGCGGGCCTCTCGTCTTGCTGCAGCACCTTCTTCCGCTGCGACCATATGTGCTGAGCAGAGGTGCAGGAACTCATGAGCCGGAAAAAGAAGCCTTGGAAATCCAGAAAGATCCTTGAGCAGCAGCATGCCGCATCACTGGTGCCTTCGCAACCTGGCGGGTTCAGGACATGTGTTCGCCGCAAGCGTGCAGCTTGACAGGGCTGTCAGCACGGCGGCCGGAGGTTCAAAGGCTCTTGTTGCCGGTGAGAGCAGAGGGGACGGGAACATTTAGGCGCAGTTCTGGTTCGCTGGCGGCTACAGCCAGGAGGATGAAATGCAAGACAGCGACCGGATACGCGAACGCGCCCACCAGATCTGGGAAGCCGAGGGCCGCCCGGAGGGACGTGAGGCCGAACATTGGGCGCAGGCACAGGACGAGCTGCGCCGCGAAGGGTCATTGGGTGACGACGCATTGTCGGAAGGTTATCAGGACGACACTCTGTCGGAGATACCTGAAACCGTGCCGGATGAGAGCGGTCAGGCGGACGGGCGCGTTATCGAAGCTGGCGAGGGCGGCACTGCCGGCGGACCGGATGAGGCGGATGAGGCCGTCGCTTCCCCGGTTTATCCCGATGAAGGGGAAGCCGGCTGATAGGCTGGCGAAGCTCCTCCGCCTCTGTCACTCGTGACACTTTCACTGATCCCGAACCGGTCGGTCCGGCTGTGTCTGCCTGGCCGGTCCGGAACAGCCTCCCCTGATGCGAACGCGCCGCCGGTTGCTTCACAGGCGAAGTGCGAATGCCAAGGTGATACGGGTATTTGCATCGAGGTTGGCGAATGGCTCCCCCCTACCAGCACCTGAGTTTCGAAGAACGTCGAAAGATCGCCGAATGGCGTGGAGGCAAGAGGCCGGTGCCGGAAATTGCAGACCGCCTTTCGCGCCCACCCTCGACAATCTGTCGGGAGCTGAAGCGGAACACGTAGCAGGACGCCGAGCTTCCGCAGTATGGCGGCTGCTATCGGTGACGGCCCAGGACAAGTATGAGCGCCGCCGTACGGTTCACCAAAAGCTGATCGCCAACCCGGAGCTGAAAGCAGCAGTCGAGGGTGCGCCCAAGGCGGGTTGGTCTCCCGAGCAGATCGCCGGCCGGATGCGGCTTGAGCAGCACCGCATTCGCGTCAGCCATGAAACGATCTGCCGCTTCGCCTGTTCGAAGCCTGGCGTTGAGGAAGCCTTCTATCGTCCCCTGCCCGCGCATCGCAGGCGCCGCAGGCCATGTATGCACCGGCGATATCAGCGCAGTCGCATCCAGGACAGCCAGATTTTGTGTCACCGGCCCTTGGCCATTGCAAAGCGTCAGGTCTTCGGCCACTGGGAATGCGATCTGATGATGTTCCGCAAGGAAAACGGCAAAGTGAAGGTCACCTCCCTGGTCGAGCAGGTCAGCCGGTTTACGGTTGCCATGCGCAATGAGGATCGCCACTCCGAGCCGATCATGGAAGCGCTGATCGCGGGGCGCCCCCTGCCCACCCAGGCACGCCAGTCGATCACCTTCGACCGCGGAACCGAGTTCCCTGCCTGGCGACAGCTGAAGGATGGGATCGGTGCCGTCAGCTGGTTCTGCGATCCGCAGGCCCCGTGGCAAAAAGGAACGGTCGAGAATACGAATGGCAGGCTGAGAAAGCACCTGCCCCGCTCGACCGAATCAACGTCTCTGACAAATCAATATCTGCGGTCGATTTGCCAGAGCCTTGACTCCACGCCGCGCAAGTGCCCCCGCTACCGGACACTCGCGGCGCTCTTCGAAAGCAACCTGATCGCCATCAGCAGCAGATGGGAGTAGAAGAGAAACAGAAGTTTGCGCTTCGGCGTGAGTTCACAACGCCAAGTCCGAGAGAGGACTTGGGCACCCCAACCCGCAGGACCGTTCCCTCCTATGTCCAAAGGGTGCGCAGGCAGGACGATGATCTGTCCGCTTCGCTCATTCCGCCGCCTCCAGCGGGCGTGCGGGGACCGCCGTCAGGCGCAGTTCGGGGACGATGACCTGGCCGCGCTTCATCATCCTCTCGTCCTCGCGATAATTGGCGGTCATCTCCCAGGGGAAGCGGTCGCCCTGCTTTGGCAGGCGGCTCAGGGCGCGCTGCACATAGCCCGCCTTGAAGTCCAGCAACGGTCGGGTCTTCATTGCCCGCGCAGGACGTACGGGGACGCAGATGTCCATCCCGCGCTGGTCCATCTCGGACAAGAGGCGGCAAAGGTACTGGCACAGCAAGCCCACCTTCAGTGTCCAGGACGAATTGGTATAGCCCACCGATATGGCAAGATTCGGCACGCCGTCCAACATCAGCCCCTTGAAGATCAGCCGGTCGGAAAAGTCCACCGGCACGCCGTTCAGGCTATAGCGCGCACCCCCCGCCAGCTTGACGTTCAGGCCCGTGGCCGTGACGATGACATCGGCGGCGACATGGGTGCCATCCTCCATCTCGATACCAGTCTTTGTCAGGCGCGCAACCTCTCCGGTCACGATCGAGCAGCTGCCGTCGGACAGCCGCTTGAACAGGTCGCCGTCCGGCACGAAGCACAGCCGCTGGTCCCACGGGTCGTAGGGCGGGTTGAAATGCGTGTCGACCGGAAAGCCTGCGGGCAGGCTCTTGACATTGGCCTTGCGTATGACGTTTCGCATCGCCTTGGGAAAGCGGCGGCAGAGCCGGTAGAAGATGTATTGCTGCCAGATGCTCTTGCGGCGCAGGATCTTGTGGACGGCGTTGGCGGAAAAGAACGGGCGCAGCCGCTTCAGAAGCGGGTCTTCCTTGGGCAAGGGCAGCACATAGCTGGGTGTGCGCTGCACCTGCGTCACATGGGCGGCCTTTTCGGCCAGCGCGGGCAGAAGCGTCACGGCGGTCGCCCCCGACCCGATCACCGCCACCCGCCGGCCGGCATAGTCCAGATCCCGTGGCCAAGCTTGGGGATGCACGATCTGACCGGCAAAGGCACCCTCCTCCGGAAAGTCGGGCCGATACCCGTTGTCGTAATCGTAGTAGCCGGTGGCCGAAAAGATCCAGCGGCAACGCCAGATCTCGGTCCCGCTCCCGGTTTCGGCGGTCACCGTCCACAGCCCCTCGTCTGACGACCAGTCGCAGGCAATCACCTTGCGGCCAAAGCTGATCTTGTCGCGAATGCCGTATTCGTCCGCGGTTTCCTCAAGGTAGTCCTTGATCTCGGATGCAGCCGCCATCGAGTTGCGGCTTTTCCACGGCTTGAACTCGTAGGCGAAGGTGTAGAGATCGCTGTCCGACCGGATGCCGGGATAGCGGAAAAGATCCCATGTCCCGCCCAGATCGCCGCGCATTTCAAGGATGCCGAAGGTCTTTTGCGGCATCAGGCGGCGCAGATAGGCCGCGCATCCGATGCCGGATATTCCGGCGCCCAGGATCAGGACGTCAAGCACCGGACGTGGCGGCGGGACTTCAGGCACGACAATCCTCCTACAGCATCTTCAAGACAGCAGCGTCGACCGTCGCCAAAACCAGACTGGCCAACGTGATCCGCCAGATTCAGTCCGATCGAAGCTATGCCGGTTTCAGAGCTTTTGTAAGCTGGCTGTCAGAAGGCAAGTCAAGTGCCGCCCTTTTCTCGCAGACGCCTGCAATGCAGAATTGCTGCATCATGGCTGCATTGCACTTGAGGCGCTGCCGCTTCCGGTACGCATCCGTGTCGCCGCTTGCCTGGTCGCGGACATGTAGAACCAGATCACCGATTTCTTGCGCCTGTAGCGCCACCCCGGTGTTCATGTCCCTAGATTATTCGGTCTGCTGTCCGCGTGGTGTCGGCACACGGGAAAGAACCGTGGCAGCGTGTTCTCGCTCAAGTTGCGCGAAAAAAATTATCGTCGTGTTCGCGCCATTCTTGTCAGCCAAACCCACATGATGCAGGCCAAGCTCTTTCTTGTCATCGGACAAGATGAACGGGAGGGGCGACTCATTTTGTATCAGGGAGAAGAGGCGCGAGGCGATAGCGTAACACGTGCCGTGACGGCCCGGCCTTGGCCCACCCGGGCGCGCTACCGATCCTGTCTGGAACCGTCAAGCGGCACCGGCTCCAGAAAGCTGAGGGTGCGCTGTGGGAACGGGATGTCGATGCCGGCGCCGTCCAGTGCACGTTTGACGGCCCGCGCCACCTCGTCGCGTGAGCGCAGCTCTTGCACCGGCGTGGACCCCGTCCACCACCGCAGCACGAAGTCGATCGAGGAGTCACCAAAGCCCTGACAGAAGACCTCGGTCTTCTTCGAGGCTTCAACTGTATCAAGCCCTTCAAGTGCCTCAAGCAGAACCGAGTGAGCACGTTCCAAGTCGGTCCCGTAGGCCACCCCCACCTCCAGCGTGATCCGGCGCAGCGGCTGGTCGGTCAACACGGTGGTCGGATTGCGATAGATGAAGGCATTCGGCACGAGCACCAGCTCGCCAGAGCGCCGCCGCAGGTAGGTGTCGCGGATCGTGATCTGTTCCACCTGGCCCTCGATGCCCTCGCAGAGGATGTCGTCGCCGATCTTCATGGGCCTGCGCAGCAGGATCAGGAGGCCGGCAAGATAGTTCTCGAAGATGTCCTTGAAGGCAAGACCGACGACCAGCGATCCGACCCCCAGTCCCGCGACAACGTTCGTCGCCGACATGCCGGGAAAGACCAGCACAGCCGCGACAACCAGGCCACCAAACCAGATGAAGCTTCGCGTCAGCGTCCGCGCGGCGGCGATCAGCGCCGGGCGCTGGTGCCAGCGCCGGAGGAGCCGCGCCTCCCCCCGCCAGGTATAGCGCGCCAGCGCCCATGTCAGGATCAGGACGATCAGGGCGGCCACGATGTTCGGCAGGAGTGCGACAAAGCCTCCTGCGAGCCGAGCGAACTCGAAACGCAGGATGCGCAGCGGTTCAATGTCTGAAAATATGGGCTTCTGGCACGTTCATCATCCTCGAAAACGACGCGGCCCGCGTCATTGGAGGCAGTCGACGTGTGAATGCGCATCGATATCGGCGCACGAACAAATGCAGTATTGGTTTCTGTTTGTTCTTGAAGGGAAGGACGCCAATGATGGGCAGATGAGGGAACGCTACCTGCTGGCTCACGGCTGCCTGATAGCTCGCTCCAGCAGCCCAGAGGCACCTATCGTTCCTGCAGGACCGGCACTCTCTCAGACATCGCGGGCTCTTCAGCACTTTCTTCAAAGAGCCAGCCGCGTTCGGCAACCAGCACACAGGCCACGGCCAGAGCGCCCAGCACGAAGTAGCCGGCCGCGGTGGGAACAACCGTTCCATTGAACTGCTGCCCGACGAAGCCACCCATCAGCGCGCCGCCCACGGTCTGGATGAAGCCGAACACCGAGGCGGCGGTGCCCGCTACGGCCCCCAGTGGCTGAAGGGACAGGGAGTTCATGTTGGAGGCGGCCCAGCCAAACATGAACATGATCGCCGAAAGAAGCGTCAGAAAGAGCCACAGCGGCGGCTGCCCGCTGAGGCTGAGAAGGAGGAGCACCCCGCTCAGCGCCGTGAAGACCAGGATGGCGAAGTGCGACAGCCTCCGCATCCCGAGACGGCGGACAATCCGCGAGTTCAGGAAAGACGACACGGCCATGAGTCCTGCCACGAGGGCGAAGGCGGCCGGGAACCAGACACCGAGGCCATAAAGGTCCACGTAGATCTGCTGCGCGGTGCTGATGAACCCGAACAGGGCTCCGAAGAGGCAGGTGCCGGCCAGAGCGTACCAGAAGGCCAGGCGGTTCGACACAACGATCCGGAAGCCCCCGAAGACGGTTCCCGCCGTGAGCGGACGGCGCTGTTCCGCCTCCAGTGTCTCGGGAAGACGCAGGAAGGCCCAGGTCCCGAAGACCAGCGCCAGGCCGCCCATGAAGACAAAGATGCTTTGCCACGGGCTTACCAGAAGCAGCACCTCCCCGATGGAGGGCGCGACCACGGGGATCACCATGAAGACCATGAAGACCAGCGACATGACCTCGGCCATGGCACGTCCCTCGAAGCGATCGCGCACCACGGCCGTGGCGATTACCCGGGTGGCGCTGGCGCCAAGCCCCTGGATGAAGCGCATCGCCAGAAGGAAGACGAAACTGGGAGCGGCCGCGGCTGCGAGCACGGCCGCCACATAGATGCCGATGCCCAGAAGCAGCGGCGCACGCCGGCCGAACCGGTCGGACAGGGGTCCGACGACCAGCTGGCCCAGGCCAAAGCCCATCATGTAGACGGAAATGACGAACTGGCGCTGGTTCTCCTCGGCCACGCTGAGCGCCTCGCTCATGTGCGGCAGTGCGGGCAGCATCACGTCGATGGCAAGAGCGTTCAGCGACATGATGGCGGCGATCAGCGCAATGAACTCGGTGCGCGACAGCACCCGCGGGGCAAAGTGGCTCATATGGGATCCAGAACGTCGAAACGGATGCAGAAGAAGCAGGTGCTCAAATAGAATGCGGCGGCACCCGGGGGAGGAGGAGGGGGTGCCGCCGCTGAACGCTGGCCCAAGGAGGAGGAGGGGCCGCGTAGGGGGGTGCGGTGTCAGCCAGGGAGGACGGCTTTCACCGCGAGCGCCCGGTCCGGGAGGGAGGAGGAGAGGACCCGGCGCATGCTGGTGCCGCAGATGGGGCGGCTATGTCGGATGCGGCGACCCCTGGGGAGGAGGAGCGGGGCCGCCGCGTTCACGCAAGAACCCGGGGAGGAGGATCGGGTTCCGGCGATCTTCGGACGACATCCCTCAGGGAGGAGGAGGGGGGTGCCGCCAGACCCGGTCCCGGGAGGAGAGGACCAGGAAAGGGAAATTCTACTGGGCCGAGCCCCAGGCTGCGTCGTGGGCCAGGCGGGTGATCATCGAGCGGCTGATCCCCAGATCGTCCAGATCGCGGGTGGTCAGCGCGTTCAGCTCCCGCACGGTCTGGCGGTACACGGCGCGGCGGGCGCGGTTGTCCTGCA
>VGDE01000148.1 GCA_016869875.1 Alphaproteobacteria bacterium | reverse complement strand
CAATCACCACCGCCCGCACAAGGCACTTGGCGGCCGACCACCGGCAGTGGTCTGTTCACTGAAAATCGAAGCAACCCAACCCGATCAGCAGGAGCAGATCAGAGCTCAAAAAGCGCCAGATCCTGTCCAACGAAAAGAGAGCACCTCAGTAGGTCGGTTTGCGACAGAAGCCCAAAGTCTTCCTTTATGTCGTCGCTCTGACCGTAATCGTCACGCTCCCGCTATGATCTGATACAGCGCACGAACCCCGACAAGACGAAGCGCGCCAAGCGGGCATGGATCTGGTCGGGTTGCGTGACCGCAGCCAGCCTTGGCCCGATGATCCAGTAAAGGCGGATAAAGGCCCGGCCGAAGCGATATCGCACAAGGTGGGTATCCCGAAAGGCCCTCAGCGCCACGACATCGGGATGCTGAGCGTCACCATAGGCAGCGGTCGCGACAAAGCAGGATCCGCCGGATGTGTCGGAACGGTCATCTCGTTCGTGGGGATCGGGCGCGATGTCCTCATCGGGGTCATGGTCATCGGGCGGCATATCTGTGTCATCGTCGTCACCGCCGGCAACATCGGGTCGGCTTTCGTTCCCCGCGATGACCTTCGGGGGGTCCAGGTCGATCTCCAGCCGCGCCAGAGTGGCTTCGAGTTCGTCGAAGTAATGCAGCTCCTTGCCCTCCGAACGGTACTGGAAGCTTGCTTCCTTTTGTTCGAAGATCTCGACGATTTGACCCCATGACAGGTCTTCAAGATAGCTGTCCGTGATTTCCAGGATCTGGTCGGCTTCCATGAAATCCAGGACCTGCTCGTGAAGGCTGTCGATCCGGTCCGCCGCACCTGCCAATACGACCTCGTGCCCATCGGGCATCTCGATGATCAGGTCGTTCCCGGCCCCATGGCTTGCGTCCTGAAGGGCGGCCGCGTCGGCAAAAGCGCCCGCGAAACCAAGATAGTCATGTTCCGACAGATCTTGGATCAGGACGTTGCTGCCCGTCCCGATCAGGAACAGGTCGCGTCCCTCGCCGCCCGAGATGATGCCGTTTGCCTGCTCGCCGTCCGCGGCGCCAGAAAAGATCAGGTCGTCTCCCTTTCCCCCGGTGACGGTGTCGGCACCCCCATCTGCGAAGATGACATCGCCGCCATCCGAGGCAACAAGCTGATCGTCGCCCTTTCCCCCCGACATGACGTTGCGGCCACCGCCGCCTTGGATCGTATCATCACCGACATGCCCGCGCAGGATGTCATTACCTTCCGCCCCGACGATCAGGTCGTCGACCATGCCGGTACCGGGATCGGTGACGTTATGAGCGCCTTCGATGACAAGATCGCGTGTCGGATCAGACATGATGACCACCAGCATCTCACCGGGCTGAAGTTCTTTCTGATGCGGAACGTTTGGTCCGGAAATGACCTTCATATCCCCCCGCGCATCGGCAATATCGCCGGGATTGGCGACCTCTCGAAGGGATTCGTCGTACCATGTTGAATGGGGAGAGTTGGCGGGCGTCAGATAACGCACGGAGACATGCAACCTGTCCGGGATGGCTTGCAGATCGATCATGCCGGACGTGTCGGTGGCGTTGTGCAGAAAGACGACCTGCTGGCTGTCGTCGGCGAAACCTGTGACGCTGATGCCATCTGTCGCGCGGATCGTCCCGAGCGCGGCAGCATCTGTCATAGTTTCCTTGCCCACCAGATGGCTTTGCGCGATGTCATAAACCTGCCCCATCGGCGTGGCGATGGTGACGATCTTGCCGCCGTCGCTTTCGGCGAAGGGGAACTTCGTGTCATAGAACTTGTTCGACAACCAGTCGTAGGCAATGCCCCAATGGTCGATGGCGTCGATTCCAAGGTCTACGGCTTGGGAAAAAGCTTTGATCCAGGCGGCACCCTGGTCTACTCCGATCGCGCTGTTTGCCCCGATGTTGAACTCCGACAGTCGGAAATCGAGCGTCTTGTTGAAACCTTCCGCCTGCTTGAACACCTCCATGGGACGGAGGGCCCAGTTGAGGTTCTGGGCAATGCTGCCTGCATCGGGATAGCTGTGCTGAAATATCGTCGTCACCATGCCGCGGTGCTCCGGAGAGATCTGCGAAATGATGTCGAGCGACTCCTTCGGCCCGATTGCGGTCCAGGTTCCGTCGGGCTTTTGTTCGGCCTGCCACTGGACTCCCGCCTGAACACCAATCCCTGGACGGGTCCATCCGGGAATATCCTGGGACAAACGATCAATCATCGCGTTGATCTTGGGGATCTGAGCATCGGCGATCAGTCCGTAGTCGGCTGCTGAAAGACTGCCCCAGTTTTTGCTGCCCCAGTATTCGTTTCCGATCTCAAAAACTTCTATCTTGGCGGCAGGATGTTCCTTTAACGAAACCTCGAGGCGCTCCAGATAGCGATCAAAGTTCTTGTGATCAAAGGCGCCACCTTCTTTATCAAAAAATTGGAATGTAGGAGTAACCAAAGCCACTCCCTTACCCTCGGCCGAAGCAAAGACAAGCGCTTCGTGAATGGTCATGACATGGTCACTGCTGTCTGTGGCCAGAGGATCGCCAAACATCCGGTCAAGGCCACCGTTCGCCCAGGTCTGATCTTCCGTCACGCCGCCACCAGGATAGCGGAAGCTTGAGAAATCTATCTCTTTCAGGGTCTCGCGAAAGGGATGGCCGTCCTGGAGGCTGTCCCTGGTCAGGATGATGTTGCCTCCGAAATGGGCGCTGGTAACGAGTGACAAAAGCGATCTCCCTGGCCTGCACAAGAATGTTCGGGCCTGGGTATTTTTTAGAATTGGTAATGCTCACAGATCCCGGACCCTAAGGGCAAGGCTAGATCTGCTTTCCTAATATCACGTTCATCCGAAAATGCATGGAACGAGAAAGTGTCGTATTTTTATTAAGATTAAAAACGAATTTTAGATGGCGCGTCTGACAAACGCATCTCTACGTACCTTACAATTTATTATCTATAACTTTAGGTAGAAATATCTACAAATTGAAATCATGATATTATATTTGTGTTTGATCATGATAAAAGAACAAGAGGATAGTTGCTGCGGGACTGTCGAGTTGAGGAAGATGTTTTCACGGAATTGGTGCTTCTGGGGTCAAGGACGACTGCGTCGCACAACGCGCGAAAAGCACAAATTGGCGACCCTTGCCCTTTCCTTCAGGGCACCCGCTACAGAACTTCTGAAATAGGCGTAGCTCGGGCCGGAACTGCTCCATGCGGATCACGTCGACCAGCCCGATGCCGGCAATAGTTGACGCCGCCAAGATGAAGCTCTTGAGGCCCCGCACCGGCTCCCCCCGGCACTGGATGAAGCGGTGGCCCTGCTCGACCAGATTATTGAGAGACTTGATCCGCACCATCTCGATTGGCCCCGGACAGCAAGACCGCTTCAACATCCGGTTGATGTCCTTGATGCCCTAGGGTCGGGGGGCCATTGATCTGTCATGTCCAGAACATGACTGTGGCTGCCATGGCGACGGCGGAGAGGAGGACCTTTGGGCACCTGTCGCGACGGCTGCCGCGCCTCGCAAGTCCTTCAGGCGCACGAACATGATCTTGATCCTGTTGCGTCTTTTGTAGCCAAACTTGTCATGTTTGCCGGGCCTGCCGCCCGACTTCAGTCAGGAAGAAGCGGATCGCGCACCTGTCCGCGTCGGTGACCACATGCAGCCTGGTGTTCAGGCCGCCCGTTCTCAGGGAAACAGTTCCCGGACGTTTCCTGATCTTCGACCTTCGACGATCGGCCGGCTCCGCTGGTCGTCTGATCCCCATTTCTTGACCGCAGGCTTGTCGTCGTGCCGTGCGCCTTGAGATAGGTCCCGTTGATTATTGCCTTCCCGGGTGTTGCCGCCTCAGATGCCAGACCTTCATCATCCCGGCGAAGCCCCCCCTCGATTACTCCACTGTTTCCAGTTGTTGCAGAGCGTCTTGGCTTGGCCATGTCCTTGAGCATCGGGCCATGGCTCTTCGGCAGGAACGGCTGGAGCCGGGTCATCTGAGCCTCTGGCAGTTCAAACAAGGTTTCATCGAGCAGGTCTCCCTGCAAGGGCTGAAACCAAGGTGCTTTGCCTTGAGAGATAGGACGTTGGCAAGGGGACAATGGCCTGAACGAGGGCAGCTATCCTGCGGTGGAGCAGGTGAGAAGGTTACGCGAGCAGGTCCGCCTCTAGAGGAGAACAGCGGCTGCGGCGCAGTGCTTGTGTTGATGGTTGACGGCAAACCCGCAGCGGGCATCATGAGCCGCGGTTTCAGGTGGTTCTTTGCAAAGGCACGGCCGCGCAGTGAACAGGGGTCTTGAGGCCGTGACCGGTTCTGATACTCAGTATGTGGCCATAGCTACCGCTACCCCTTGCGCCACTCCAACGGCATCACGAACTGGCTGCCCCAGACCTGCAACTGTGCTATGCTTGTTCTAGCATAGAGGTAGATGAAGGTGCGGCATGACCCTGTGGATTCGCAGATGAGACAGGAAGGAAGATACAGGCATGTTCAAAGCGCATGTGCGACACCAAGCCTTCCTGCTGTGCGAAACCATGGGTACCGGCCTTATCATGGACGCATCGGCATTTTCTCAGACTTTTTCTGAACTTCTGACATTCTGCGTCGTCCACAACCTGGGCATTGCGGCACCGCTGGAAATCCGTGGTGATGCGCCCGTTGTCGTGTTTGGCGGGAGATTGAACGACATCTAGGAACGAGGGACTCATGGCACAGACACCACGACCCGGCAAACCACCCCGTTCTGCTTACAAAAGCAGCGCCCGCGACAGTCGGAAGGAACAAGCCGCCCTTCGGGGGCAACACCTTCCCGATCCCGCAGCAGAAGCAATGCCTTTGCCGGAAGGACCGACTGAAATCATCAACACGGATTATCAGATTGGTCAGGACAACATCGAACGCGCCAGTCCAGTCGCCTTTGACGTTCACAATCCGGTCTTTGCCATCTCGGCCGTGGTGGTGGTTCTGTTTACCGCTGCGACATTGCTTTTTCCCGACATTCTTGGACCGTTCTTCGCCACTCTTCGAGATACCGTGACCAGTAATTTCGACTGGTTCTTTCTGATGTCCGGCAATGTCTTTGTTCTGGTCTGTCTGGGCCTGATCCTGTCGCCGCTTGGCTCCGTGCGGCTTGGCGGTCCTGCGGCATCGCCGGATTTCAGCCTGACGGGCTGGTTTTCGATGCTGTTCGCAGCGGGCATGGGCATTGGCCTGATGTTCTATGGCGTCAGTGAACCCTTGGGCCATTTCACCGCCGCGCTTGGCGGGCCAGTTCTCGAAAATGGGGTGCGCACGGATTGGGCGCCCCTGGACGGTGCGCCGGGCGATGAGATGGGCGCCCGCAGGCTGGCCATGGCCGCGACGATCTATCACTGGGGTCTTCATCCGTGGGCGATCTATGCCGTTGTTGCGCTGGCGCTGGCGCTGTTCGCCTACAACAAGGGGCTGCCGCTGACTTTGCGCTCGGTCTTCTATCCGATTTTCGGGGAACGTGTCTGGGGCTGGCCGGGACATATCATCGACGTCCTGGCGGTTCTGGCGACGCTGTTCGGGCTTGCCACATCGCTTGGCATTGGTGCCGAACAGGCCGCCGCCGGCTTCAACTTCCTGTTCGGGTGGAGCACGTCGACGACCGCAAAGGTCGTGCTGATCTTGGCAATCACGGGGATTGCAACGGCATCAGTCGTTCTGGGCGTCGAAAAGGGCGTCAAGCGCCTGTCCGAGATCAACATGGTGCTGGCGATCATCCTGCTGCTGTTCGTGATCGTCTTCGGGTCCACCGCCGCAATCCTGACCGGCTTTTTTGGCAATCTGCGCGCCTATGTGGTCGAATTGATCCCCTTGTCGAACCCGTTCGGACGTAGTGACGACAACTTCCGACAAGGCTGGACAGCATTCTATTGGGCGTGGTGGATCAGCTGGTCGCCGTTTGTCGGGATGTTCATCGCCCGGGTCAGCCGGGGGCGCACGGTGCGTCAGTTCCTGGTCGCAGTTCTGATCGTGCCGTCGCTGATCTCGGTCCTATGGATGACGGCCTTTGGCGGTTCTGCGATTACGCAGGCATTGGGCGGCTTTACAGGCGTGACCGATGCGGCGCTGGAGCTGCAACTGTTCCAGATGTTGACTCAGATCCCGCTGACGGCGGTGACCAGTTTTGTCGGCATCGTGCTGGTCATCGTGTTCTTTACCACCTCGTCGGACTCCGGCTCGCTGGTGATCGACACCATTGCGGCGGGCGGCAAGATAAACGCGCCCGTGCCGCAGCGGATCTTCTGGTGCACCTTCGAAGGATTGGTTGCCATCGCCCTGATGTTGGGTGGCGGCCTGGCCGCCTTGCAGGCCATGGCAGTGTCCACAGGACTGCCGTTCACGCTGGTGCTGTTAGGTGCCTGCTGGGCCACCGTCAAAGGACTGATCGCTGAAAAACGCGAACTGTCCTGACAGGGCAGAGCACAAGCAGGGGCCGGAGCGGCTCGCTCGTTCAGTGGCACGGGGCCTGCTTGTCAGCCGCACCGAAATCGTCGACGGGTGCGGCTGACATGATCATCAGCAACAACGCCAGCGACCTAGGCAGGTTGGCGATGCCTCATGGCTCGAGCCCAGGCTGAGGGTTGCCGAGGACGTCAGCACCATGTCACCCTTGCCTGATCGATCCTAAGAGGTTTCCAATGATTTCCGTGAACGCTGTACTGTGCTGACTGGTGGCCCTCGAAACTAGGAACAGATCCAACGTTTTCCCCCAGGAGGGCTGAGCGCGAGCCGCCGAGAATCGCCTGGTCATTGCCGCTATCGTGTCGGCACGAAGCGTTCGAAACATCCGGTAAATTTCTACGGTTTTCATCAATGGGACAGGAGTTGGAATGAAGCATCAGGTTCATTGCCCCGGATCAGCCCGATTTTCCGCGCCGGCCATTTCTCTGGTGGAGATGGCCGGCGGCAGGTTCCTGATCCGTCATGCCAGTCAGCGAACGCCGGCCGCCTCTCTGGATGAACAACGGCGCGCCACAATGGCCCGGCGCGCCGTTCATGATCAAGCGGCCAGCATCCCGTGGGGGTCCAGCACGAACTTCTTCGCGACGCCCTGATCAAAGCTTTCATAGCCCTGGGCGGCGTCTTCCAGCGACATGACGGTCGCGTTGACAATGTCCGCGATCGGCAGCCGGTCGTGCAGGATGGCCTGCATCAGCTGGCGATTGTACTGGAGGACCGGCGTCTGGCCTGTGTGGAAGGACTGCGCCTTTGCCCAGCCCAGGCCAAAGCGCATGGACAGGCTGCCCTGCTTGGCAGCGTCGTCAACGGCCCCCGGGTCCTCGGTGACGTAAAGACCCGGAATCCCGATCTGGCCTGCGGCACGCGTGATCTCCATCATCTGGTTCAGCACGATGGCCGGCTGTTCGCCGCCGGCATGGCCGCGCGCCTCGAAGCCCACCGCATCGATGGCGGCATCCACTTCGGGGCTGCCGGTGATCTGGGCGATCATTTCGGGCAGGTTGTCGCCCTGCGACAGGTCCACAGGCTCGAACCCGACCTTGCGGGCATGCTCAAGCCGTTCCTTGTTGAAGTCGCCGATCATCACGACCGCCGCGCCCAGGATGCGGGCCGAGGCCGCCGCGGCCAAGCCGACGGGTCCTGCTCCTGCCACGTAGACGATCGAACCGACGCCCACGCCCGCCTTCCAGGCACCGTGAAAGCCCGTCGGCAAGATGTCCGACAGCATCGTCAAGTCGCGGATCTTGGACATGGCACGATCGCGGTCGGGGAATTTCAGGAGATTGAAGTCCGCGTAAGGCACCGTGACATAGCGCGCCTGCCCGCCGATCCAGCCGCCCATGTCGACGTAACCGTAAGCCCCGCCTGCACGCGCGGGGTTCACCGTCAGGCAAACACCCGTATCGCCGGAGCGACAGCAGCGGCACCGTCCACAGGCCACGTTGAACGGGACCGAGACGATGTCACCGATCTCCAGCATCTCCACATCCACGCCCTTCTCGATCACCTCGCCGGTGATCTCGTGGCCCAGGATCAGTCCGGGCTCGGCCGTGGTACGGCCTCGCACCATGTGCTGGTCAGACCCGCAGATGTTCGTGGTGACGACTTTCAGGATAACGGCGTGCTCGATCTTGCGCCCGTCGGGCGCCTGCAGCTTTGGGTCTGCAATGTCCTGAACCTGGACTTTGCCCGGTCCGACATAGACCACACCTCGGTTGCTGCTCATACTTTCCTCCTCCTGAAAATCCTTAGCAAAGCGGCGGAACCTGCCACCTCAAATCTCTGCCGAAAGAAATGCCGACGCTCGCATCCCCGACTTGCGGCGGGCGAGCAGCTCGGGAAAGACGGCGTGGCAACCACAATGGACGCCTTTGTGATAACGAGGTTCCTTTGGCGCGATGGTGGAGCATTACAAAGAAATGACAACAGCATTAAATCTCATCTGAGTTTACTTCCACTAATTCGGGCACCTGTCCAGCAAGCACCTGTGCAGGCCTTGCCACCTGTCTCCGCCCATCCTATCGCCAGGAAGATTGGTGCCCCGCGTGATCATCGTGTTCAGCTTGTCCCCCGCGTGGCGCTGACCAGGCGGCTGAAGGCGCCTGAGGCCAAGACCGCAACGCTCAAGAAGATGGACGTCGAACACATGCTGAATGTGGCGACGCCGAAGGAGATGTTGGGAAAGAACTTCTGAAGTGCGGCACAAGGCGACGTCTCGGGGAGCAGGCGATGAGAGAGAAGAGCTATAG
>VGDE01000147.1 GCA_016869875.1 Alphaproteobacteria bacterium | reverse complement strand
TGTGCCGCAGCAGATGCTCGAAATCGCGGCGCCGCGCAACGCGGCGCGCCATGCGCTGCCGGTCAGGGTCGGTCCAGAAGGCGTTGCTGGCTGCGATCCAGGCCGAACGATGATCGGCGAAGAACTCAGCGGCGGCCGTCATGTAGGCGCGCACCTTATCGGCGGCTCCGGCATCCTCGGGGATGCGCGACTTCACGAAGCTGTAGAGATGCTGAGTCGATTCGAACGAGATCCGGGCGTAGATGTCGTCCTTGCTGGCGAAATGGTGATAAAGCAACGCCTTCGACACGCCCGCCTCGGTCGCGATGTCGCGCATCGAGGTGGCCTTGAAGCCCTTGGTTGCGAAAAGACGCGAGCTGACCGCCAGAAGGTCGCGGACCCGCTCGGTCGTGGCTTCCTCGGTCCCAGCCCCGTCCAGCGGCTCATCCATCATCTTTCGGACCCCCGTTCTTTTAGCCAGTCTGGCCATGACCGGACGTCCGGTCAACCGCTGCTTCTTGACGCCCGCTGCGGTTCAAGGCGTCCTCCCACTGCGTGATCACGAAGTCGATGTACACGCGCAGCTTGGCCGGGACGAGCGAGGTCTCGCGATACGCGACGAAGATCCCTTCGTCAAAGGTCGTGTTCGTCACACGCAGATCCGGAAGGACCTGCCTCAGGCTGCCCCGCGCAAGGTGGTCCGCGACCGTGTAGTCGTCCAGCAGCGCGATCCCCTGCCCTGCCAACGCCATCGACAGAAGCACCAGCCCGTTGTTGCTGCTGAACGCCGTCGGCACCGACAGCTCCTGATCGCCGGCCCCGGTCCGAAAGCGCCAGGAGGCGCGGTTGTGGCTGGTCCAGTAGGTCAAGCAGTCCTGGTCCACGAGGTCCGACGGCTGCCGGATCGGTGGCGAGGCGTCAAGATAGGCCGGCGCCGCCACAAGAATGCGCCGGCTCAGGAACAGCTTGCGCCGGATCAGCCCGTGTTCACGCGGCGCGGCGATGCGAAAGTCCAGATCGAACCCGTCCTCGCTCAGCCGGACGGGCGTTTCGGACAGGTGCAGATCGACGACCACCTCGGGATAAAGCTCTACGAAGGCAGGCTGCAGCCGCGCCAGGACGGAATGGCCGAACATCGTGCGCGAGTGCACCCGCAGCAGGCCACGCGGCTGGTTCTGACGGTCGCCCGCCGCTGCGTCCGCCTCTCGGATCGCGGCTAGGATCTGCCGGGCGTCCAGCAGATAGCTTTCGCCGCTCTCTGTCAGGCCGAGGGCACGGGTCGAGCGGTGGACAAGCGCCACGCCCAGCTCCTGCTCCAGATCGCTCACATGGCGCGCGACGCTGGCGGGGGACAGCCCATGCAGCCGGCCCGCGGCGGTGAAGCTTCCGGTGTCGGCAGTCGCGACGAACAGCGTCATCGCCCGCAGCTTGTCCATCCAGCACCTTTTCAAAGTTCAAACAACTGACCATCGGACTTCATCGGTTCTCAGACAAAGCGCAAGCCTATATCTTGGAACGACACCCAACGGGAGGAGACCGTCATGGATTTCGGCACGTTCATTCTGGCGCAGCAGCGCGGTTACCATCAGTCATCGGCAGAGGTCATCGCCAATTCCGTCGAGCAGACCGTGATGGCCGAGCAGGCCGGCTTCTCGAACGCGTGGTACGCCGAGCACCATTTCAACAACTACTCCCTGTCGCCCTCTCCGTTGATGATGATCGCGCATTGCGCCGCCAAGACCGAGACGATCCGCCTCGGCTCGGCCGTCTGCATCCTGCCGCTCTATCATGCGGCGCGCTTCCTGGCTGAGGTCGGGCTGGTGGACACGCTTTCGGGCGGCCGATTGGAGCTTGGCATCGGCTCGGGCTACCAGCAGTTCGAATTCGAGCGCTTCGGCACCTCGCTGGACGAGGCGGGCAAGATCTTCGCCGAATATCTCGACGTGATCCCGAAGGCTCTGACCCAGAAGATCTTCGAGCATCACGGCCAGTACCTGAACATCCCGCCCAGCTCGATTGCAGTGCGCCCAGTGCAGGACCCAATGCCGCCGCTGTGGATCACCACGGGCAACCCGAAGGTCCGCGAACGCGCATTCCGCGAGGGCCACAACCTCTTCGTCACGGCGCTCTTGAACGGCAAGGACGCGATCCGTGGCCTGCGCGAAAAGCTGGACGGCGACATCGCCAATTCGGGCGCCACCGGCGAGGCAAGCCGCATCGGCTTCCTGCGCTGCGCCTATGCCAGCGACAACAAGTCCGAGATCGACTCCTACCTTGAAAACGCGCGCTTCCAGCGCCGGCTGTCCTTCAGCCTCAAGGACCGGCGCCAGCAGACCGATGACGGCTACATGATGAAGGAAGTCCCGTCCGAGAACGAGCCCAGCATCGACGAGATCCGTGGCAATCTGCCGGTCGGAAGCGTGAACGAGGTCATCGAGAAGCTGATCGAGGAAATCGAGATCCTGCGCCCCGACCACCTCGCACTGCAGACGCAGCTGGGCGACTTCGACCAGAAGACCATGCTGAAGCAAATGGAGCTGTGGGGCGACAAGATCATCCCGGCCGTCAAGAAGGCCGTCGGCGAGCCGGCCCGCAACCTTGCTGCGGCGGAATAAGCCAATGCGGATCGTCATTCCGGCCTCGGGAGTGCCTCAGCTTGAGGCACCATCCGACTTCGAGCACTTCAGCATCGCCGTAGATCCAGCGGTGAGTGGCGACCTGCCTGTCGTGCTGGCGCGTGTTGCCGAACACGCGTCGGGCGATGACCATGCCTGGGTCCGCCCTGACGCGGTGCGCGCGCTCTCGCCGCTGACCGGACAGGCGGATTGGGATTCCGGCTTCCGCAAGATGATCAATTTCGCCGCCAGCCATGGCTGGACGGACGATAGCGGCCGCATCCGCGCGCATATCGAGGTCATCCAGTCCTCGGCGTTGATCGACGCGGCCGGCTTCAAGGATGCGATGCGGCGCTTCGCCTCGGGCGTCTGCGTCGTGGCGACCGGCGCCGGTGACGAGCGGTGCGGTATGACCGTCTCAGCGTTCTCGTCCGTATCCGCAGAGCCCCCTACCGTGCTGGTCTGCGTGAACCGGAACAGCTCGAACCATGCGCGCCTGACGGGTTCGCAGCGCTTCAGTGTCAACATCCTTGGCGCCGGTCAGGATGAGATCGCGATGACGTTTGCCGGCCAGCGGGGCATCTTCGGCGCAGACCGGTTCGACGCGGCATGGCAGGACAGCCCGCATGGCGCGCCGGTGCTGCGGGACGCGCACCACTCGGTCCTTTGCGCGTCCGAGGCGATGTTCGAGGTCGGCAGCCACACAATCCTGATCGGACGCGTCATTGACGCCTTCGCCGGAAGCAGCGATCAGCCGCTGCTGAACTACAACGGCAGCCTCTGCACGACCGCGAAGGCGGCGTGACCGGTTCGGCAATACGGAGAGCAACATGACTGACGCCTTCATCTGCGACTATGTCCGAACGCCCATCGGCCGCTATGGCGGCAGCCTGTCCTCGGTTCGTGCCGACGATCTTGCGGCCATCCCGCTGCGGGCGCTGGCCGAGCGCAACCCCGGCATCGCGGACCATATCGACGACGTGATCCTCGGCTGCGCCAATCAGGCAGGCGAGGACAATCGTGACGTGGCGCGGATGGCCGTGCTTCTGGCTGGTCTGCCCGAGCGTGTGCCCGGCACCACGATCAACCGGCTCTGCGGCTCAGGGATGGACGCGATCCTGACTGCTGCGCGCACTATCCGCGCCGGCGAGGCCGAGCTGATGATCGCGGGCGGCGTCGAAAGCATGTCGCGTGCGCCTTTCGTCATGCCCAAGGCCACCAGCGCCTTCGACCGCAAGGCCGAGATCTTCGACACCACCATCGGCTGGCGCTTCGTCAACCCGCTGATGGAGCGTCAGTTCGGAACCGACTCGATGCCCGAAACGGCCGAGAACGTGGCCACCGACCATGGCATCTCGCGCGCAGATCAGGATGCCATGGCCCTTCGCAGCCAGCAGAAGGCGGCGGCGGCGCAGGCATCGGGCCGGCTGGCCGAAGAGATCGTGCCGGTGACGATCCCGCGCCGCAAGGGCGACCCGCTGGTCGTCGATCGCGATGAACACCCGCGCGAGACGAGCCTCGAGGATCTGTCGCGGCTCAAGACGCCGTTCCGTGCGGACGGCAGCGTGACGGCCGGCAACGCCAGCGGCGTCAACGATGGCGCTGCGGCGCTGGTGATCGCCAGCGAGGCCGCAGCACGGCGGCACGGGCTTCGCCCCATCGCCCGCATCCTGGGTGGCGCGGTCGAAGGCGTGGCGCCCCGCGTCATGGGCATCGGGCCCGCACCTGCAAGTCAGAAGCTGCTGGCGCGCCTCGGCCGCAAGATCGACGAGTTCGACGTGATCGAGTTGAACGAGGCCTTCGCCGCGCAGGGCCTTGCCGTCCTGCGTCAGCTGGGCGTCAGCGACGACGATCCGCGCGTGAATCCGAATGGAGGCGCCATCGCCTTGGGCCATCCCCTAGGGATGTCGGGCGCTCGCATCACCGGCTCGGCCGCGTTGGAGTTGCGGATCAGGCAGGGCCGGCTGGCCTTGGCCACGATGTGCATCGGTGTCGGCCAAGGCATCGCCATCGCGCTTGAGCGCGTCTGACCGCTCAGTCGGCCTTTCGGCCGATCTGATAGACGGGATCGTTCGGCCAGGAGGCCCCGATGGGGGTTCTTGGGCCGAACCTTTCGGCCTCGGACCTGTCCGGAACCGGCTGCGGCTCCACCCAATCATAGACGACCGTGCGCCGCAGCACGCGCCACTCGGAGCCGCGGCGCTCGAAGAGGTCGCAGTACCGCCCGCTCAGTTGCACCTGCCGCACCTCGCCGTTTGCGGCCAGCGATCTCTGCAGCGCCCAGAAATAGGTCTCGACCGCCGCGTGGTCCGCATCGGGAAATTCGATGAGGATGTTGGTCAGGTGGTGGATGTTGCGGGGCGAAGATTTCCACGCCTCCTTCACCTTTTCGATGAAGCCGGAAACGGGGCCGGAGTAGGCGCCGTGGCTGTCATGGGCGTCGGGCCAATAGGATGAGGTCAGCGCCTCCAGATCGGCACGGTCCACGCCCCGCGCATATCGCGCGAGGCAGTCCTTGATCGCCTCGCGGGAGATCAGCTTGTCGAGCTCCACGAAGCGAATCTCATCCATGTGCGTAAGCCTCGTCGAACTTCTCGACGCCTGCGAATTGCAGATCGGCATAGCCGGTGGCCGCGGCCGCGTCGCAGTATTCGCGATACTTGTTGAAGCCTCCGACGAACATCGTCAGACCGGTCGGCTTGCCCTTGACGTTCGAGCCCACCCACCAGGTCTGCGCCTTCCGGACCAGCGACTTGGCCGCAAGCGCGTGCACGATCTCCATCCAGCTGTTTTCCGCATCCGCGCTCGGCTCGGCAGAGGTCAGGCCATGTTCCTTCATGTGGGTGATCAGGCTGGCGATCCAGTCTACGTCGTTTTCGCTGATGGTGATGATGTTAGCCAGCGCTGCAGGACCGTTCGGCCCGCAGGTGGTGAACAGGTTCGGGAACCCCTCGATCATCATGCCGAGGTAAGAGCTTGGTCCGCCCTTCCACTTGTCCTTCAGCCGGCGGCCATCCCGACCCCGGACATCGAAGGCCAGCAAGGCGCCGGTCAGGGCGTCGTAGCCGGTCGCGAAGATCAGGACGTCCAGCTCGACCTCGCCGCTTTCGGTCAGGATGCCCTTCTCGGTGATCTCGACGATCGGGTCCTTCAGGCAGTCCTTCAGATGGACATGCGGCAGGTTGTAGGTCTCGTAATATTCCGTGTCGAGGCACGGCCTGCGGGCGAAGATCGGATAGCCGCGCGGCTTCAGAGCCTCGGCCGTCTGCGGATCGTCCACGATGCCCTCGATTTTCTCGCGAACGAAATCGGCGACCTGGTCGTTCGCCTCCTGGTTCAGAAGAAGATCCGAGAAGCAGGCGAGGAAGGTATGCCCCCCATCCTGCCACGCATGTTCCATCACGTCGCGCCGCTGCGATGGGGGCAGGCTGAAGAATGGCCGCGTCGACACCGGGCGCGTCCCGCCTGTCGGGTTCATCCGCATCGCCTGGCGCAGCTCGGGGTAGTGGCGCTTCATCTCGTCGATGTAGTCCGGCGTCAGGTCGTGGTTGCGCATCGGCAGCGTCCAGCTTGGCGTGCGCTGGTAAACGTAAAGCGCCTCGGCCTGCCGGCCAACCGTCTGGATGATCTGGACGCCGGACGAGCCGGTGCCGATGACCCCGACCCGTTTGCCGGCGAAATCGACGGGCTCATGCGGCCACTTCTGCGCGCGCAGCAGCTGGCCCTTGAAGCGCTCGATCCCCTCGATCTCGGGGTCCTTGGGGATCGACAGGGGGCCGGTGGACATGATGCAGAACGGCGCTTCGATCACTTCGCCCCGGTCCGTGGTCACCCGCCAAAGCTGCGCATGCTCGTCCCAGATGGCCGAGGTGACCCGCGTCTCGAACTGGAAGTGCTTGCGCAGGTCCAGCCGGTCGGCGACGAAGTTGGCATAGGCCAGGATCTCGGGCTGGGCCGCGAACTGCTCGGACCAGGTCCATTCCTGCTGGATCCCCTCGTGAAAGCCGTAGGAGTAGTCGACCGACATCAGATCGCAGCGCGCGCCGGGATACCGGTTCCAGTACCACACGCCGCCGACATTGCCGCCGGCCTCTATCCCGGCGACGTCGTGCCCCATCTCACGGAACTTGTAGACGGCGTACATGCCGCCGAACCCTGCGCCCACCACGACCACGTCGCGACGCGTTGCAGCTTCCGCCATTCTTGCTTCAGTCATCTCGGCTCCTCCCTCGGGCTGACAAAGAGGCGGAGCGACTGCTGGACGGTCAGCCAGAACCGCCCCGGCCTTCTGACGAATAACCGCCAGAAGCCGCACTGGGGCAAGTTCCGCAGCCCTCTCGCCTACAAGATTTACATGCATGATATTCGCAGCCGCAGTGCCTTCTTTCGCGAAGACCGCCCGACCGGTTCGCTCGCGACTTCACGTCTGTGAAAAAGAACCGCCAGCATGCGTTCTCTTTGACATTGGCAGGCCGGAGATAGGATGCTTCCCCAACGGCAGAGGCGATGGAGGATCGCTGCTGCCGCGAGGAGGAAATATTATGCTTCGCTCCATGCAGGATCAGGGCTGCAGCGGACCGCGCGTCCGCTGGCTCCCACGTTCCGCGACAGCCCGGCGCATCACCGCCGCAAGGGACACCGTCGCCGGCGCCAACTGAGTCAGGCTCCGCACCGTCATTGACCAAACCCGTCATAAGGACATCCGATGCGCAACGATCTGATTAAGGTCTCTGTCGAGAACAACGTGGCCGTCGTGAAGATGGACAGTCCCCCCGTGAACGCGTGGTCGCTGGCCTTCACTGAAGAGTTCACCGAAGTCTTCGACGAGCTCTACGACATGCCGGAGGCGCGCTGCATCGTCGTGACCGGGCGCGAGAAGATGTTCTCGGCCGGTGCCGACATCAAGTCGCGGGGCAGCGTCGGCGCCGTCAAGGGCGAGCGCACGCGCCACATGCGCCGCATGCGCGAAGTGGCGAACTGCATCATGGAATCCAACAAGCCGGTCATCGCGGCGGTCAACGGCCCTGCACTGGGGGTCGGCATGGCACCCATCGTGAACGCGGACATCATCCTGGCCTCGGACAACGCCTTCTTCTGCATGCCAGAGGTGGACATCGGACTGATGGGCGGAGCCGCCTACACGATGCGCATCTTCCCCTATTCACTAGCGCGGCGGATGATCCTGACGGGCTACCGCCTGCCGGCCGAGGAAGCCTATCGCCGCGGCGTCATCGAAGCCTGCGTTCCCTTGGATGAACTAATGCCGGCGGCGATGGAAATCGCGAACAACATCGCCTCGAAGAGCCCCAAGGCGATCAGCCTCGCCAAGCGCGCGATCAACACGGTCGCGACCATGCCCCTGCGGGACGGCTATCGCTTCGAACAGAACCTGACGAACGAGATGGTGCAGCATCCTGATTCAAAAGAAGCGATGCGCGCGTTCTTGGAAAAGCGGCAGCCCGTCTTCGGGGATGACGTTTCATGATCGAAATGGCGGAAAACCCGGACCCGGCGCCCGTCGAGGCATCTCCGCACGTCCAGTCCGATCACGACGCCGCCGATTCCGTGCTGACGGCCCGGGGGCTGACCAAGCGCTTCGGCGGCTTTGCTGCCGTCAGCAATGTGGACCTGTCGGTTCGGCGCGGCGCAATCCATGCGCTGATCGGCCCGAACGGCGCAGGCAAGACGACCTGCTTCAATCTGCTGACCAAGACACTTGCGCCCACATCGGGGCAGATCATCTTTGACGGCGTCGACATCACCGCCGAACGCGCGGCGGATGTGGCGAAGCTGGGGCTTGTGCGGTCCTTCCAGATTTCCGCGACCTTCCCTGAACTGACCGCGCTGGAAAATGTCCGCATCGCCCTGCAGTCAGAGCACGGGATGGGCTTCAGCTTCTGGCGCTCGCTCCGCGCGCTGCAGCCGCTCAATGGCCGCGCGCATGACCTGCTGGAGCAGGTGGGCCTCGGCGCGTTGGCGCGCACGAAGGCCGCCGATCTGTCCTATGGCAAGAAGCGCGCGCTGGAGATCGCGACGACGCTGGCGCTGGATCCCCGCATCATGCTGCTGGACGAGCCGACGGCCGGCATGGGCCACGAGGATATCGAACCGATCACCGAGCTGATCCGTGAAACCGGCAAGGGCC
>VGDE01000146.1 GCA_016869875.1 Alphaproteobacteria bacterium | reverse complement strand
GAAGTCGGCTAAGGGGTGCGAAGGCCGTTTGAGGCTTTCGAAGCACCAGGGGAAGACAATGACCGACATGGACGAGGCACAGCACCTGATCGACACGCTTGGCAAGGCGGCCCGCGCGGCTGCGGTCCAGCTGGCGCAGGCGCCAGCCGAGGCCAAGCGGGATGCCCTGCTGACGGCGGCCGATGCCGTCGAAGGCAACGCCCGGCAGATCATCGCGGAAAATGCCCGTGATCTGGAGTTCGGCCGGGACAAGGCGTTGTCGGACGCGATGCTGGACCGGCTGCGGCTGGACGAGGCACGGATTGGCGCCATCGCGGCGGGCCTGCGCGAGGTGGCGGGCCAGCCCGATCCCGTGGGGCAGGTGATCGCCGAATGGGACCGGCCCACCGGGCTGCACATCCAGCGCGTCCGCACGCCCATCGGCGTGATCGGCGTGATCTATGAAAGCCGCCCCAATGTCACCGCCGATGCCGGTGCCCTGGCGCTGAAGTCCGGCAACGCGGTGATCCTGCGCGGCGGTTCGGACAGCCTGCACTCCAGCGCGGCGATCCATGACTGCATGGTGCAGGGCCTGCGCCAGGCCGGGCTGCCCGAGGCGGCCATCCAGAGGGTGCCGACGCGCGACCGCGCCGCCGTCAGTGCCATGCTGGCGGCCCAGGGGCTGATCGACGTGATCATCCCGCGCGGCGGCAAGGGCCTCGTGGGCCTGGTGCAGCGAGAGGCACGGGTGCCGGTCTTTGCCCATCTTGAAGGGATCTGCCACGTTTACGCCGATGGCGCCGCCGACCTTGAAAAGGCGCGTCGAGTGGTGCTGAACGCCAAGACCCGCCGCACCGGCATCTGCGGCGCGGCCGAGTGCCTGCTGATCGACCGCGCCTTTCTGGCCCGCCACGGTGACGTGCTGATCCGCGACCTGCTGGAGGCCGGGGTCGAGGTGCGGGCCGAGGGCGAACTGTCGCAGATCCCCGGCACGGTTCCCGCCGCGCCCGAGGATTTTGGCCGCGAGTTCCTGGACATGATCATCGCGGCACACCTGGTGGACGGGGTCGACGGCGCCATTTCCCATATCCGCGATCATGGCAGCCAGCACACCGAATCCATCCTGACCGAGGATGACGCCACCGCGGCCCGCTTTTTCTCGAGCCTCGACAGCGCGATCCTGATGCGCAACGCCTCGACGCAGTTCGCCGACGGGGGCGAATTCGGGATGGGGGCGGAAATCGGCATCGCGACTGGAAAGATGCACGCGCGCGGACCGGTCGGCGCCGAGCAGCTGACCAGTTTCAAGTACCTGGTCACTGGCAACGGCACGATCCGCGCCTGAGGCCTGCGTCAAAAGGCGATTTCGCCGCCGGTGTCGTCAAATTCATGACGCAGCCGGCGGCCTTCGGTGGCCGCCGCCTCGGCCAGCAGGGCGAAATGAACTTCGGACGGCGCGGGCATCCGCGCGCCGTTGCCGTCAAGCCAGGCCCAGATCGCCGGGTCCAGCCGGCTGCGATCGCATTCCGCGACCAGCCGCCAGCCTGGCGTGGCGCGCAGCACCATGACCCGGCCACCCCAGGGCATGGCGCTTTCCAGGCACATCAGCGCCAGCATGACCATCCGGATCTCGGCGCGGGCGAAATCGCCGTCCGCTTCCAGCCGGATCGTCAGGCGACCCTGCGCGGTCATGCCGTCCAGCAGGCGTGCAAGTTCGGGCCGGCTGACGCGCTGGTCGCCCTGGGCAAGGCCGAACGCCATGCGATAGGCCTGGATGCGGCTGCGGGCCGAGGCAACGGCCTCGGCAATCAGGCGCATCTCGGGGGATTGACCGATGCCGGGGAAGTCCGGCGACATTTCCAGCAGCTCGACCCCGTTCCCGATCGCCCCAAGCGGCGACACGAGGTCGTGGCACAGGCGCGACCCCAGCAAGGCCGCCAGATCACTTGCCGCGATACGCGTTGAATGGACGCTCATGGATGATTACCTTCTGTCATATCGAATGGAGTTTGCCGTGAACGAGATCCTGGAACCCGGAATGATCGTGCGTCACCCCGGCGCCCCTGACTGGGGCCAGGGGCAGGTCCAGTCGCGGATCGGCGACCGGATCACCGTCAACTTTGCCGAGGCCGGCAAGCAGGTGATCGACGGCAGGCGGGTCGCGCTCGAGATCCTGCGCTTCAACGACATCTAAACCTCTGTTATTGCCCGGCGACGATGCAACTGCCGGTTGCGCGGCGCAAGCGAAACATGTGCCATACGCCACCAAAGCAGTGGTCATTGTTGCAATGGCGCCCTTCGTTTCCTAGACAGGCCCGACAGACAGTCCGACATCCGACGTTCCGAGGTCTTGTGAACCGCGCCGATCCCGCCTTTTTCCAGATTCGCCTTGCCATGGGCGAACTTGATCTGCTGGCCGCGCAGCGGCTGCGTTATCGTGTCTTTGTCGAGGAACTGGGCGGCAGCGGCCCCTTTGTCGATCACGAGGCGCGGCTTGAGCGGGACGAGTTCGACCCCGTCGTCGATCACCTTTGCCTGATCGACACGCGGCGGGATGAGGGCGCGCTGGACCATGTCGTCGGCGTCTATCGCCTGCTGCGCGGAGATCAGGCGGCGCGGTTCGGCAGGTTCTACTGCGACAGCGAATATGACCTGGCGCCGCTGCGCGCCTGCGGTCGCCCGTTGCTGGAACTGGGCCGCTCCTGCGTCGATGCGGAATACCGCGGCGGGTCGGGGATGTTCCTGATGTGGAATGCCCTTGCGGATTATGTGCTGGACCACGGGATCGAGATCCTGTTCGGCGTTGCCAGCTTTCACGGCACGGACGCGCAGGCGCTGGCGCCTTCGCTCAGCTGGCTGCACCACAAGCATCTGGCGCCGCCCCAACTGCGGCCCCGGGCGCGGGATGAAGGGTTCCAGCGCATGGACCTGATCGCGCCCGACGGGCTGGACCGGCGCGAGGCGATGATCGGGATGCCCGCCCTGATCAAGGCCTATCTGCGCCTTGGCGGCCAGGTGGGCGAGGGGGCCTTCATCGACCGCGACTTCAACACGACTGATGTGTTCCTGCTGATGGACACGGGCGCGATGTCGGCCAAGCACAAGCAGTTCTACGAAAGCCGCTGGCAGCCGACATGACGGACGCAACCTGGCGCGAGGGAACGCCGCCGCCGCTGCCGGGGCCGCAAGGGCTGCGGGAATGGCTGCGCGTGGTCCGGCGCGGTCTTCCCGCCGTTCTGGTCCTGCTGCTGGGAGTGCTGCTGATCCTGCCTCTGCGGGGGGTCGAGCGGCTGCTTCACGGCCGTCGCCGTCCCTGGACCGGGCCGCATGTTCAGTGGGTCTGCCGACTGGTCCTGATCTGCCTGGGAATTGCGTGGCGGCGTGAGGGGCAGCCCCTGCACGGGCCGGGTGCGGTGGTGGCGAACCATTCCAGCTGGCTGGACATCCTGGTCCTGAACGCCGCCCTTCCGGTGTTCTTTGTCAGCAAGGCCGAGGTGGCAGGCTGGCCCGGCATCAACATCCTGACGCGCGTCACCGACACGCATTTCGTGACCCGCGATCCCCGTCTGGCCCGCGCGCAGGCCCAGGAGTTCGCCGCTCGTGTCCGCGCAGGGCACCGGCTGTTGTTCTTTCCCGAAGGCACGTCCACTGACGGGCGCCGCGTGCTGCCCTTCAAGCCGACGCTGTTCCAGGGCTTTCTGGACCCGGACCTGCCGCAGGATCTGGCGATCCAGCCCGTGACCGCGGTGTATCAGGCGCCCCCCGGTCGGGACCCCCGATTCTATGGCTGGTGGTCGGACATGGATCTGGGGCCGCATCTGCTGACGGTCCTTGCGGCAAAACGACAGGGCAGCGTTGTGGTGCGGCTGCACCAGCCGATTCCCGTTGTCGGGGAAAGCCGCAAAAGCCTTTCTGCTGCCTGTCAATTCGCGGTATCCTCGGGCTTCAGACAGGTCGGCCACAGTCGCTGAAGTCCGTGCCGTTAGACCCCTGTCAAGACCTTGCCACCCCCCCTGCAAAAACTATATCTGGTGGCTAACCCCTGAATTGCCGCTAAGGAATGTGCGATGACCCGCTTTGCTGCCCCTATTGCCGAACAGATCTGGGACATGAAATACCGGATGAAGGATGCCGAGGGGCAGGCGGTCGACGGATCGGTCGAAGACAGCTGGCGCCGGGTCGCCCGTGATCTGGCGCGTGTCGAAACCGACCCCGCCCATTGGGAGGAAAAGTTCTACTCCGCGCTGGAGGATTTCAAATACCTGCCTGCGGGTCGGATTCTGGCCGGGGCTGGCACGGGGCGGTCCGTGACGCTGTTCAACTGCTTTGTCATGGGCACGATCCCCGACAGCATGGGCGGCATCTTCGACATGCTGAAGGAAGCCGCGCTGACCATGCAGCAGGGCGGCGGCATCGGCTATGACTTCTCGACCATCCGCCCGCGCGGGGCAGCGGTCAAGGGCGTGGCGGCCGACGCCTCGGGGCCCTTGTCCTTCATGGATGTCTGGGACGCGATGTGCCGCACGATCATGTCGGCAGGCTCGCGCCGCGGCGCGATGATGGCGACGATGCGCTGCGACCACCCGGATGTGGAACAGTTCATCGAGGCCAAGCAGGACAGCGCCCGGTTGCGCATGTTCAACCTGTCGGTGCTGGTGACCGATGACTTCATGGAAGCCGTCAAGGCCGATGGTCCGTGGGATCTGAAATTCGAGGGTAAGGTGTACCGCACGGTCCAGGCGCTGGACCTGTGGAACCGGATCATGAAGGCCACCTATGACTTTGCCGAGCCGGGCGTGATCTTCATCGACCGGATCAACAAGGCCAACAACCTGTCCTATGTCGAGACGATCGCAGCCACCAACCCCTGCGGCGAACAGCCTCTGCCGCCCTATGGCGCCTGTCTGCTGGGCTCGATCAATCTGGCGCGTCTGGTGACGAATCCCTTCACCGATGCCGCCGAACTGGACCCGGAGGCGCTGGACGACCTGGTGCGCACGGCCGTCCGCATGATGGACAACGTGGTCGATGCCTCTCGCTTTCCGTTGGATGCACAGGCGCAGGAGGCCCAGAACAAGCGCCGCATCGGTCTGGGCGTGACGGGACTGGCCGACGCGCTGCTGATGCTGGGCCTGCGCTATGGGGCCGATGACGCGGTCGAACAGACCCGCGCCTGGATGAAGGCCATCGCGCGGTCGGCCTATCTGGCCTCGGTCGATCTGGCCAGGGAAAAGGGCGCCTTCCCGCTGTTCGACGCTCAGAAATACCTGGCCTCCGGCTTCATGTCCAAGATGGATGCCGATGTGCGCGACGCCATTGCGGAACACGGCATCCGCAACGCGCTGCTGACCTCGATCGCGCCCACGGGCACGATCAGCCTTTATGCGGGCAACGTGTCGTCGGGGATCGAGCCGGTCTTTGCCTATGCCTATACCCGCAAGGTCCTGCAGAAGGACGGCAGCCGGACCGAGGAAGAGGTCGTCGATTATGCCGTGCAGATGTGGCGCGACCTGAAGGGCGATGCCGAACTGCCCGACTATTTCGTGAACGCGCAGACGCTGGCGCCCAAGGATCACGTGGCCATGCAGGCGGCGGCGCAGGAATGGGTCGACAGCTCGATCTCCAAGACGATCAACTGCCCCGAGGATATCAGCTTCGAGGCGTTCAAGGACGTCTACCTGGCTGCCTGGGACCTGGGCTGCAAGGGTTGCACGACCTATCGTCCGAACGACGTGACGGGATCGGTCCTGTCGGTCAGCGAAAAGACCGACAAGGCGCCCGAGGCCGACAAGGGTGCGGATGTCGTCTATCTGACCGAGCCGCTGGATCGCCCGGCCGCCTTGGAAGGCGCGACCTACAAGCTGAAATGGCCCGGCTCCGAACATGCGATCTATATCACGATCAACGACATCGTGCAGTCGGGCCACCGCCGCCCCTTCGAGATCTTCATCAATTCGAAGAACATGGAGCATTACGCCTGGACCGTTGCGCTGACGCGGATGGTGTCGGCCGTGTTCCGCCGCGGCGGGGATGTCAGCTTTGTCGTGGAAGAGCTGAAGGCTGTCTTTGACCCGCGCGGCGGCGCCTGGATGCAGGGGCGTTATGTTCCGTCGATCCTGGCAGCCATCGGCGGCGTGATCGAGCGTCACCTGATCGAAACAGGCTTTCTGGCGGGCGAGGGGATGGGCCTCAAGTCCGATCCCAAGGCCGAGGTCATGGCCGTGGGCGAGGCCCCGCGCGGCCCGTCCTGCCCCAGTTGCGGTCAGTTCGGCATGCGCATGGTCGAAGGCTGCATGACCTGCCCCAGCTGCGGCCATTCCAAATGCGGGTGATCTGAGGCAGATTGTCGATATGACGACAACCATAGAGCCTACTTTGGAGGCCATAGCGTAACCTTTTAGCAACCAAAGATAGCACTCCCGGGGCAACCCTCGGGGGTGATCAACTTTCCAGCCTTTAGCCGTCAATCGGGTGTGCGGTGGACTCCGGTGTAGCTTCTCGTGACCGGGCATTCGGACTTGCGGAAACAAGATCACACTGGGAGCGAAACGCTTGGCGCCGGGAGTGGACACTGAGCTCCGAAAGCGGAATTAAGTTTGCGTTGAAATCCGAATCAGAGTTGCGTTGCCCAGAACAGCACCGAATTCTTTCCGGTCACATGGAGGCAACCGTTCCGGTTCATCGGTGCAGGGATTCACACTGTCATGTTGGCAAGCGGCCAACGACGACTCGCAGTTTGTGATCACTGAGGAGGCGCGGCATATCATGGGCATCACCGTCCACGCCCTCGACACTCGCAAAAACGTCTTTTCTCGAAGTGACCTGCCTCTGGTTCATACAGCTACCCAATCCACCAACGGCTCTTCCGCCTGTTGACAGGCAAAGCAGCCAATCCGTGCTGCACGGCGACATCATCGACGAGCGTTGCGGGAGAGGTTTAGAACAGGCCGACGAAGAGCCTGTTCGGGTGGCAGACCGCCAGTTCGAGAGCTTGACGCTTTACTCTGTCTACGTCGACAATCTCACCGACCAGATGTTGGCCATTAGTCACCAAGCACCTCTATTAACTGAGTAGGGGCGCCCGTGCCTTCGAGCGTCTACTCTTCAGGTCAGGATGAACGTTCAGGTCGACGTCTGAAACCGGGCCGGGTGCGGACGCATGCTGCGTGGTGCACGACGGGCAGCTTCGTTTTCCGTCGATCAGCGTCGCGTAGCAGCCCAGCCTGTTGCTCCTCCGCCCGGTCCGGGTTGAGGCGGCCGAAAGCCAACATTGAAATTGTTTGAGACGCTGTGGTGCAGCTTCTGTCGAGCAGACATTGGCGCGCTCGTGCCCTACATCAATTATGTATCTAACCAACTGGGCCGGATTAGTTCGCTCGGGATATGGAGAACGCTGGATGGTCACTCGAATCGAGAAAGTCGAAGACGGTATGGTGGTGCAAAGAGCAGAACCCGCCTCCGACGGTTTTTACCATTGCTACCCAGAAGGCCAGACAATGGCTAAATACATGACGCGCTGTTCAAGCCTGGAGGAAGCCGCTGAGTTCCTTACCAAGAACAAGAGAGGACGTATTCGAATGAACCCTGACTGGTCTCTGATTGTGGAAAACATCCACATTGACGGCAAGCCGCGCGAAAGCCTTTGACGCTCCGGCCCTCGACGGACATTTTTGGAGCATGTAGCCGATAGGAGGTGTCAGCCTGAAGCAGACACAGCATTCCAAGGTATCAGGCGAAAGGCCAAACAGGATCATAGTGGAGGGTCGCAGCCTATACTTCTACCAATGGTTTCGCTTTGCGCGGTCGAACCAGTAGCACAAAGCTGCGTGCCTGCGTGATCCCGACGCGCAGCAGCCGCCGCGACGGGGCGGAATTGGGCGCTTCATGGCCGAGGAAGAACGGGCTCGAATACTCGCCTTCCACCATTACCACTCAGTCGAACTCTTTTCCTTTGGATTTATGCATCGTCATGAGCGAGACGCCCTTCAGGTCACTCTCAAGGCCAATCAGCTTTTCCTGGTCCAGCACGCTGCGGATCATGCGTGCCGCACCCTCATAGCTCGCGCGCTCTATCCAACGTCCCGCGAGTGCCGCGGCCAGCATGTCGGATGCGCGAAACATCCTGACCATGCGCGCATCCTGAAAAATCGCTTTCAAATCGCCGTGCGCAAGGAATGCAGCGCGCACCGATTTCCAGTCCCTCACCGGATCACCGGACAGGGCCGAGTCGCTGATAATGCGCCTTCGAAGGTTTTCAAGGAGCCCTTTGCGAGCGGGTGGAGTGCCCCCACTGGAGTGGTCCACCAACTGGGATAGAATTATTCCGTTCAGGAGGACCAGAGATGGCAGGAAAGCGCGAGAAGGCCGAGGATATTGTGCTGAAGCTTCGGCAGGTCGAAGTGCTGCAAGGGCAAGGAGCATCAATCGGCGATGCCGTTCGCCAGCTTGGGGTGAGCCAGCAAACCTACTACCGCTGGCGCAAGCAGTATGGCGGCATGAACCGGGACCAGCTCAAGCGGCTCAAGGAGCTTGAGACGGAGAACCAGAGGCTGCGGCGCGCGGTGTCAGACCTGACCTTGGACAAGATGATCCTGAGCGAGGCTGCACGGGGAAACTTCTGAGCCCTTCGCGCCGTTGCCAGTGCATCGAGCATGTGCGGCAGACTTTCGGCATATCCGAGCGCCGGGCCTGCCGCACACTTGGGCAGCATCGCTCGACACAGCGCAAGGTTCCCTGCGGCGCCCCGGACGAAGAGCGGCTGACGGAAGACATCATCGCGCTCGCTCGCACTTACGGGCGATATGGCTATCGGATGATCACCGG
>VGDE01000145.1 GCA_016869875.1 Alphaproteobacteria bacterium | reverse complement strand
CAACGACATCCTGCGCGGCGGTCAGGGCAACGACACACTTGAAGGGGGTCCTGGTGATGACCGGCTCGAAGGCGGCGCGGGCGCCGATGTCCTGCGCGGCGGGGCCGGCAACGATCGCCTTGTGGGAGGCGCGGGCAACGATGTGCTGACAGGCGGAGCCGGCATTGACAGCTTTGTCTTCCGTCCGGGCAGCGATCATGATCGGATCACCGACTTTTCCGATGGCCAGGATCGCATTGTCATCACGGATTGGTCGGGCGGCTATGGCGATCTCCGGATCGAGGGTCGGGGCGCGGACACGGTGATCCATTTCGGAGCCAATTCGATCACGCTGACCGATGTGGATGCCAATCTGCTGGGCACGCACGACTTCATCTTCGGCTGACGGAAACGTCGACGGTTTGGGGGCTTTCCTCGGGTCCTGCGCCCGATTAAACGGGCGCAGGCAAAGGACGAACCCTCATGACCCAGACACCCGTGCAGCCCGGCATCATGGACATCGCGCTTTACGTCAGCGGCGAAAGCCGGCTGCCGGGCCGCGACGATGTGCTGAAGCTTTCCTCGAACGAGAACCCCTTGGGCTGCAGCCCGGCCGCGCAAGAGGCGTTTCGCGCAGCGGCCGCCGACCTGCACCGCTATCCGGGCACGGATCACGCAAGTCTGCGGGCGGCCATCGGACAGGTTCACGGACTGGACCCGGACCGCATCATCTGCGGCGTCGGCTCGGACGAGGTGCTGCAATTCGTCGTGCAGGCCTATGCGGGCCCCGGAGACGAGGTCATCACGACCGAACACGGCTTTTCCATGTATCCCATCCTGGCGCGGATGGTCGGGGCAACCCCCGTGACCGTGCCCGAGGCGGAGCGGAAGGTCGATGTCGATGCCGTCCTTGCCGCGGTGACGGATCGCACGCGTGTCGTCTTTATCGCCAACCCGGCCAATCCGACCGGCACGATGCTGGGCCCGGACGAATTGCAGCGTCTTGTCGACGGGCTGCCACCGCAGGTGCTGTTCGTGCATGACGGCGCCTATACCGAATTCGCGGACGGGTTCGACGGCGGCGCGGGCTTGGCGGACCGCCACCCGAACGTGATCATGACGCGGACATTCTCCAAGATACATGGCCTGGGCGGGCTGCGGATCGGTTGGGGCTATGCCAGCCGTGCGATCATCGATGTGCTGAACCGCATCCGCCAGCCCTTCAACCTGTCCAACGCGCAGATGGCGGCTGCCGAGGCGGCGATCCGCGACACCGCCTTCACTGCCCGTTGTGCCCAACTGAACGCCCGGATGCGCGACCGGATGCGGCAGTCGCTGACCCAGCTGGGCATCGGCTGCGACGAAAGCTTTGCCAATTTCGTGCTGGCCCGCTTTGACAGCGCGGACATCGCCACCGCCGCCGACGCGGCCCTGCGGAACGAGGGCATTTTGGTGCGCCGCGTGGGGGGCTATGGCTTGCCTCAGGCGCTGCGCATCACCGTGGGCGACGAACAGGGCTGCACCCGTGTCCTGGACTGCCTAGGCCGGTTCATGGCGGGGCGGAGGCCGGAATGAGCGTGATCTATGACCGCGTCGCGTTGATCGGCCTGGGCCTGATCGCAGGGTCCATGGCGCTGGCGATGCGTCAGGAGGGGCTGGCAGGCGAGGTCACGGGTTATGCCCGCAGCCAGGAAACCCGCGACACCGCACGCGAGATCGGCCTGTGCGATCGTGTCTGCGACAGCCTGGCCGAGGCCGTGGCGGATGCCGACCTCGTGGTGCTGGCCGTGCCCGTCGGTGCGATGGGCGAGGTCATGGCCGAGATCGCGCCTCATCTTGCGGCAGGGGCGACCGTCACCGACGTAGGTTCGGTCAAGCAGTCGGTGATCGACGCGGTCGGTCCCTACATTCCGCAGGGCGTCCACTTCATCCCGGGCCATCCGCTGGCGGGGACCGAACATTCGGGCCCTCGCGCCGGCTTTGCCACGTTGTTCCGGAACCGGTGGTGGCTGCTGACCCCCCTGCCCGATGCCGACCCGCAGGCGGTGGCGCGGCTGGACCGGCTGATCACCGCGATGGGCGCCAAGACCGATCGAATGGAGGCGACCCACCATGACCTGGTCCTGGCCGTCACAAGTCACGCGCCGCACCTGATCGCATATACGATGGTGGGCGTCGCCGACCATCTGCGGCGGGTCACCGACGAGGAGGTGATCCAGTATTCCGCCGCCGGCTTCCGCGACTTTACCCGGATCGCGGCCAGCGACCCGACGATGTGGCGCGATGTCTTCCTGCACAACAAGGAGGCGACGCTGGACATCCTGGGCCGGTTTACCGAGGAACTGTTCGTGCTGCAGCGCGCCATCCGGATGGGCGACGGTCAGCACCTGCACGACTACTTCACGCGCACGCGCGCGATTCGCCGCGGCATCATCGAGGCGGGACAGGATACCGGGGCCCCTGACTTTGGCCGCACGCCGGGCGCAAAGCCCACCGCCTGAACTCAGGGCGCGAACTGCGGCGCACGCCCCACGGGCACTCCGGCCAGGATCAGCTGGCCGTCGCGCATGACGATGGGCAGGCGCATCTCGCCCTCGGCCGGTTCGGCGTAAACCGGGCCGGGCAGGTCCGTGTCCGGCACCACCTGGGACAGCTGCGCCAGCCCCGCCCGCAGCAGGAGCTGCGCCTGCGGCGGGATCAGCCCCAGTTGCGCGGCCATCTGCAACATCTGGTCGGCGTCGCGTGAGTAAAGCACCACCTGCCCCTGCACCAGTCCGTTCCGGTCCCGCGTGATCCGCCCGGCCACCCGCAGTGCCAGCGGCCCCGCGTTCAGGATGAGCTCCTGCGCCTGCCATCCCACCACCTGCGGCGGCGTTTGCCCGCGCAGGGACGGCGCCGCGTCCAGCCACAGGCGCAGCTGGCCCTGCACCGAAACCGGATCGGGCAGCGGACCCAGGTCAAGTCCCGCATCCGCCAATGTCCCGGCCCGCAGCCCGTCCAGCCAAAGGTCGAGGTCATAGGCCGCGCCCGCCGCATCGGGCGCATCCCCGCGCAAGGATGACAGCCGCGCCTCGACCTGCACCTGCCGGGCCAGCGCCTGGCCGGCCAGCGACACCTCCCCCATCGACAGGTTCAACCGGTCGGGTGCCATGCGGTTCAGGGGCGACAGGCGCAGACTGCCCCCGGGGTTCCGCATCGTCAGGTCATGTTCACGCCCGGCAAGCGTCAGCCGCCCTTGTTCGGGCAGGTCCAGCCGGGCGGTGGTGGGCGACAGCGGCGCCAGCGACAGGCGCGCCCAAGGCAGGCTCAGCTGTGCCACGGGATCACGAAACACAGGGTCCTGCAGCCGCAGGCCAAGGCGCCGCGGGTCCCGCAAGGGCTGCACGGCAGCCGCGTCGATCGCCGGTTCCGTCGCAATCCAGGTCCGCGCCTGTTCGACCAGCCGCGTTTCCGCCCAAAGCCAGCCCGCCACCACGATGGCGGCCAGAACGATCATCCCGGCAAGCACTTTGCGCATCCCGCACCTTTTTTCTGCCCGTTCGGTCGCGTACCTTTCCCGACAAAGGACGGAAGAACAATGGACAAGTTGGACTGGGTCTTTGGCTATGGATCGCTGATCTGGAACCCCGGCTTCACGCCGGCCGAGGCTGTTCCGGCGCGGCTTGGCGGCTATGCACGCAGCTTTTGCCTGCGTTCGGTCCAGCATCGCGGAACCGAGGCGATGCCGGGCCTGGTTCTGGGCCTGGACGCGCAGGAAGGAGCCACCTGCCGCGGCCTTGCGCTGCGGATCCCGCCGCAGGACCATGATGAAATCCTGGACCAGCTGCGCAAACGCGAACTGGTGACGGATGCGTATCGCGAGGCCCTGCTGCCGCTGGAGCTGGACGACGGCCGGCATGTTCAGGCGCTGGCCTATGTGATGCGGCGCGACCACAGGCAGTATGCCGGCGGCCTGTCGCATGACGAACAGGCGCGCATCATCGCGGGCGCCAGCGGCGGGCGCGGCCCGAATTCGGAATACCTGTTCAACACTGCCGCCCATCTGGCGCAGATCGGCATGGCCGACGATGACCTGGAGGCGCTGACGCGCGCGGTGCAGGGCCTGCTGGGTGGGCAGCCCTGACGGGGCGCCCTTGAAGCTTGCAACGCTTGGCAACACGGCACGCCCGCCCTAGAGTTGTCGCAAAAGCATCAAGGGGACGGGTGTCAGGTGAGCGATCCAAGCAATGGCGACACGCGAAAGCCGTCCCGACTGTCCCTGACCAACCGCCGCATTTCGGCCACGCGCGACCAGGCGCTGATCGGCGCGGGCGCACCCCGCTTCTCGCAGCCGGTGCGCCAGATCCTGATGATGCTGTCGGTCCTGGTGCTGGTGCTGGTCGGCGGCTGGTTCGCCTATGGCCGCATCCTGCCCATCTTCATGGCCAACCGCTGGCTGAACGGCCTGATCCTGGCGGTTTTCGCGCTTGGGGTGCTGGCCTGCTTCTGGCAGGTCGGCCAACTGGTGAGGTCGGTCAGCTGGATCGAGCGATTTGCCGCCCGCCGCCGCAATCCGGACCGCGCGGGCGTCGTTCAGGATGACCAGGCGCCGCGCCTGTTGACGCCGCTGGCGGCGCTTCTGGGGGCGCGGGGACCCGCAGGCGGGGCGATCTCGGCCGGCTCGGCGCGATCTATCCTTGATTCGGTGGCGACACGCATCGACGAGATCCGCGACATCACCCGCTATCTGGCGAACCTGTTGATCTTTCTGGGCCTTCTGGGCACGTTCTATGGCCTTGCGACCACCGTTCCCGCCGTGGTCGAGACGATCCGGGCCTTGGCGCCGCAGGACGGGCAGACCGGCCTCGATGTCTTCGAGCAGTTGATGACCGGGCTCGAGGCGCAGCTGGGCGGGATGGCCACGGCGTTCTCGTCCTCGCTCCTGGGGCTTGCAGGTTCGCTGGTGGTCGGGCTGCTGGAATTGTTCGTGTCGCACGGCCAGAACCGGTTCTACCGTGAGCTTGAGGAATGGATGTCGGGCTTTACCCGCCTCAGCATTGCCTCGGCCGAGGGCGACGGCGTCGATCAGGCGGCGCTGGCGGGCTTTCTGGAGCAGATGGCGGGGCAGATGGACCGCCTGCAGGGCTACCACGCCGAACGCGACAGCAGGCGTGAGGAAGCTGCCCTGATGGCGGATGAACGTGTGGTTGTCATGGCGCAGGCGATCGAGGCTCTGGTCCAGCAGGCCGAAACTGACCAGGCCGCCACGGACGGCCGCGCCGTGCAGTTTACCGAGGCTCTGACGCGGCTGGCCGAGGGACAGGACCGGCTGCTGGCCGAGGCGCGCGCAGCCCGCCAGACGGCGCCGCAACAGGCGGCGTTGCCCGACCTGTCGCGGATCGAAACCGCCCTGAAGGAGCTTGTGAGCGAACTGAACGAAGGTCGGGACGAGATGATGGCCGGGCTGCGTTCGGACATCGTGGTCCTGACACGTGCGGTGCGGGCAGCTCGTTTCGGCGATCCGCTGCCCGGCGATCCCGTGCCGCAGCGAAAGTCCTGATCCATGCGCCTGTCCCGCGCCTCTTCGGCACAACGCTTTTCTTCGGCCATCTGGCCGGGCTTTGTCGATGCGATGACCGCCCTGCTGATGGTGCTGATGTTCGTGCTGACCATCTTCATGGTGGTGCAATCGGTGCTGCGCGAACAGATCACCACCCAGGACGACACGATCAGCGACCAGACGCGCCAGATCTCGCGCCAGCAGCAGCAGCTTGACGCGCTTGGCACCCAGGTCAGCGCACTCGGGCGCGCATTGAGCGCCTCGGAAGAGCGCGAGGCGGAGCTTGCCACAACGCTGGAGGCGCAGGCCGTCCGCGCCGCCGAGGCCGAGGCCGAAGCCCGCAACCGCGCGGCCCAGATCACCCGCCTCAGCACACAGCTGGATCAGGGACGGGCGGATCTTGAAGCCGCCCGCAGCCGTTTGACCGATTTCGAGGCCGAGGTGGCGACGCTTTTGGCCGCGCGTGCGCTGGACCGGACGACGCTGGAAGGGTTGCAGACGCAACTTGCCCAGACGGAGGAGCGTGCCTCTGCCGCCGAGCTGGCCGTGGCTGCCGCCCGCGCCGAAACGGATGCCCAGGCCGAGGCGGCACGCCTGGCGGCCGCGCGCCGCGACGCGCTGGAGGCGCTTGCGGCCGATCTGCGCTCTCAGGTCGCCGGCAGCGAGGCACAGCTGGCGCAGACGGAAGCGCGGCTGACCGAGGCCGAGGAAACCCGCCTGGCCGAGGCCGAGGCCGCTCGCCTTTTGCGTAAAAGGCTGGAAACGGCGGATGCCGAACTGACCGCCATGACTTTGGCGCTGGAAGAGCGTCGCCGCGAGGCCGAGGAAACGCTGACGCTGCTGGCCGCGGCCAATGCCGCCCGCGACGAGGCGCAGCAGCAGGCCGGCCGCCGGCTGACCGAGGCCGAGCAACAGGCAGCGCTGCTGGCCGCCGCCCGCGAGCAGCTGGCGCAACAGGAAGATCTGGCCGAGGATGGCCAGCGGCGCGTGGCGCTGTTGAACGAACAGGTTGCCCAGTTGACGGCGCAGCTGGGTTCGCTTCAGGCGCTGCTGGATGCCGCCGGCGCGGAACAGACCGAGGCGGAACTGCGCGTGTCGGACCTGGGCCAGCAGCTGAACGCCGCCCTCGTGCGCGCCGCCGAGGAAACCCGGCGCCGCCTGTCGCTGGAGGAGGAGGCCAGGACCCGCGCCGAGGCCGAGGCGCAGGACCTGGCGCGCTATCGTTCCGAGTTCTTTGGCCGGCTGTCGCAGATCCTGTCGGGACGCGAGGGCGTGCAGGTGGTGGGCGACCGCTTCGTGTTCCAGTCCGAGGTGCTGTTCGCCCCGGGCGAAGCGACCTTGTCGGATGCGGGGCGCCAGCAGATCGGTGGCGTGGCGCAGCTGCTGGCGGACATCTCGGACGAGATCCCGCCCGAGATCGACTGGATCATCCGCGTGGATGGCCATACCGACAGCCTGCCCTTGTCAGGTGCGGGACGCTATCGCGACAACTGGGAACTGAGTCAGGGACGCGCGCTGGCCGTCGTGCGCTATCTGACGGATCAACTGGGTTTTCCTGCCAATCGACTGGCCGCGACCGGTTTTGCGGACACCCGTCCCGTTGCCACCCAGGATACTCCAGAGGCCCGCGCCCTGAACCGGCGGATCGAGTTGAAGCTGACCGAGCGCTAGTGCCCGACCGACTTGGAAAAGACGTTGATGATGACAACGCCCGCGACGATCATCGCCAGCCCGATCACTGCGGGCAGGTCCAGCCGCTGACCAAAGACCACAAGCCCGATCATCGCGACCAGGGCCACGCCGCAGGCGCTCCAGATCGCATAGGCCACGCCCAGGGGCAGCACCTTCAGGCTGATCGACAGCAGATAGAAACTGGCCAGGTAGCAGACCGCCATGGCCACCGTCGGCCCGGGACGGGTGAACTGGTCCGACCGCTGCAACATCGACGTGCCAAGAACCTCGAGTCCGATGGCAAATGCCAACGGCAGATAGGGTGAGACGGGCATGGCTTTAACCTTGTTGACCGGTCCGGGGGACGTCCAACCCTGCCATGCGCTTCATGTAGCGCTCAAGCTCGGAGTTGATCTCTGCACCGACCAGCAGGATCGTCGCGTTCAGCCACAGCCAGGTCATCAGGGCGACAGCCGCCCCCAGTGAGCCATAGGTTTCATTGTAATTGCCGAAATTCACAGCATACCAGGAAAACAGCATGGAGGTGACGACCAAGGCCACCGCCGCAAAGACCGCGCCTGGAGAGATCCAGCGCCACCGCGATTTCGGCGCGGCTGGCCCCCACCGGTAGATGGCTGCCAAGGCCACGACCAGCACCCCCAGCATGATCGGCCAGCGGATCAGGGTGATCAGCGTCTCTCCTCCCCAGCCCATCGGCAGCATCCGCAGCAGGATCGGCACGACGGCGATGACGCCCAGCATCATCGCGATCAGCATCAGCCCGCCCAGGGTAAAGAGCATGGCCACCAGGTTCAGCCGGATGAAGCTGCGGGTTTCGCGTTGAAAGAACGCAACGTTCAGGGCGGACAGCAGCGCCTTCATTCCACCATTCGCCGACCAGAACGCCACCAGCAGCGCGATGATGCCTGCAACTGACAAGGCCCCCGACGAGGCCGAGGCGATGGACACGACCTGCCCCCGGATGATCTCGAGCGCGTTTTCGGGCAACAGGTTTTCCAGCAGCGCCAGATGCGTCTCGATCGTCGCGGGGTCCGCCCACAGCCCGTAGAGCGACACGAATGACGTGATCGCCGGGAACAGCGACAACAGCCCGAAGAAGGTGACCCCGCCCGCAACCGAGGTCACGCGATCCTCTCCGATCTGGCGGAAGGTCGACTTGGCGATGGCCAGCAGGTCCTGCCGGGTCAGGTCACGCAGCCGCGACGGCGCAGGACCCGACCGCTGCTCGGGCGCGGCAAGAGCCCCGTCATCCGTTTCCTTCAGCCCGAACTGCCGCCGTTTGTCGTCGTCCAGCGGGTCGAACAGCGATTCCAGGATGCCGGGGTGCTGCTGCATCTTGCGTCCTTCCGGCAGTTACAGGCGGTGGGTCCGGTCGGACTCCTGGCCCGGCCGGACGTCACGGTCGGGACGGACGTCACGGTCGGGACGGACACCACGGTCGGGACGGACATTGGAGTCGGGACGGACCCGCTCTGCGCGGTCCTGGTCGCGCGGCCCCGGGCCGCTGTTCAGGATGGCCTTCAGCTGGTCGGCCGCCGCCACAAAGTCCCCCACGATCGAGGTCGCCTGCTGTGACACCCCCCTGAAGGAATTGAAGGCGGTGCCAAG
>VGDE01000144.1 GCA_016869875.1 Alphaproteobacteria bacterium | reverse complement strand
CACGCACGAGCAGTTCGTCCAGGCCCTCAAGCAGAAGCATGGGCGCAAGTATGGGTTCTGGCAGCTCGTCGACGAGTAATGTCCCGCCCTCACCTATAGCCGCCGCAAGGATGCACTGCGTCCTGTGGCGCGGCGTCCGCCAAAGCGGAGACCGGCCATCTCATCGAGAGCTGCGAGTAGACCCACAGTGTGGGAGGTCTCTGTTGATGTCTTGACCCCGACGTTCGGCCGGACATGAATGTGCAGCATGATCAAGCATGACGCGACCCATCAACTGGCTGCCCTGCGCGCCGGAACCATCACGGCCCGAGAGCTGATGGCGGAGACGCTGGACGGGATCGAGGACCTCAACCCTGGGATCAACGCCATCGTCGCCCTGCGCGACCGCGACACGCTTCTTGATGAGGCCGAACGCGCCCCACCCGGTCCGCTGCAGGGCCTGCCCATGGCCATCAAGGATCTGGCGGAGACGGCAGGGATCGTGACCAGCTACGGCTCGCCCGCTTTCCGCGACCATGTGCCTGCCGCTGACAGCCCGATGGTCGCGCGCCTGCGCCGGGCGGGCGCGGTGATCATCGGCAAGACCAACACGCCCGAGTTCGGCCTCGGCTCGCACAGCTACAACCCCGTCTATGGCGTCACCCGCAACCCTTATGATCGGACCCGTTCGGCCGGTGGGTCCAGCGGAGGCGCGGGCGCTGCGCTGGCCAGCCGAATGGTGGCGCTGGCGGACGGCTCCGACATGATGGGCTCGCTACGCAACCCCGCGGGTTGGAACAACGTCTTCGGGTTCCGGCCCAGCTACGGGCTGGTGGCAGGAGGAGGACCGGGCGATCTGTTTCTGGCGCAGCTGTCGACCGAGGGACCGATGGCGCGGTCGATCCGGGATCTCGAACTGCTGCTGACCCTCCAGTCGGAGCATGACCCGAGGCACCCGCATTCCAGCGGGCCCTACCGCCCCGAAACAACGGGCGGCAAGCTGCGGATCGGCTGGCTGGGCAACTGGGGTGGCGCCTATGCCATGGAGCCGGGGGTTCTGGAGCTGTGCGAGGCAGCCGTCCACGTGTTCGAGGACCTGGGCCACAGCGTCACGGCCCTGGCGCCTCCCTTTCCGGCCGAGGCGCTGTGGGAGGCCTGGACCCTGCTGCGCAGCTGGACCATCGCCGGCAACCTGGCGCCGCTGCTGCAGAAGTCGCCTGAACTGGTCAAGCCCGAGCTGCGGTGGGAAATCGAACGAGGTCTCGCGGCAACAGCCGCCGATATCCGCAGGGCCAGCGCCATCCGCTCCGACTGGTTCCGCTGCACGGCCAGGATGGAGGTGGATATCCTGGCACTGCCCTCGGCGCAGCTCTTTGCCTTCGAGGCCGACTGGCCCTGGCCACGGGAGATCGCGGGCACGACGATGGACAGCTACCACCGCTGGATGGAGGTCGTGGTGCCCGCCTCCCTCACCGGGCTGCCTGCGCTGTGCGTGCCGGCAGGATTTGGCGACGCCTGCACTCCGATGGGGCTGCAGCTCATTGGACATCGCGGGAAGGACGCCGCAGTCCTGAACCTCGGGCGGGAGTATGAGGCGGCCACCGACTGGATCGCGCGCGAGCCTGAACTTTGAGCAACTGCGCTTGCTGAGGCAGTCGAGGCAGTTTTGCCAAGGCTGCACCTTCGGCCCATAGCAGTTGTTCACGCTGCCCCACGCGTTGCAGCACGACATTCTCGGGAGCAGCCATCCGGACAAGCCGCAGCATTTTCCGCAGTCTCGGCCGGATCGGGGGAACGAACGCCAAGGGTGTTGCTGGCAACGGCGTTATGTCGGATTAGAAGGACGTCTTGTCTCCACCCTTCAGCGCCAGCAATTCGCGCGCCTCGTCGGGCGAAGCGACTTCCAGCCCCAGCCCCTCGATGATCTGACGGACAGCTTTGACCTGTTGGGCATTACTTTCCGCTAACTGGCCTGGGCCAGCCCAGATTGAATCCTCCAAGCCTACGCGGACGTGCCCGCCCATTGCTGCGGCCATTGCGGCGATAGGCAGCTGGTTGCGGCCGGCGCCCAAGACCGACCAGCGGTAGCTGTCACCGAAGAGACGGTCGGCCGTCCGTTTCATGTGCATGACATCGTCGGGATGCGCGCCGATCCCACCCATCAGGCCGAAGACCGTCTGGATGAACAGCGGCCCCCTTACCAGTCCAGCATCAACGAAATGCTTGAGGTTGTAGAGATGGGCGGTGTCGTAGCACTCGAACTCGAAGCGAGTGCCGTTTGCACCCAAGGTCGTGAGGATGTGCTCGATGTCAGCGAAGGTGTTGCGGAACAGGATGCCTTTGTCGGAAAGGTAAGTCCGCTCCCACTCGTGCTGCAGCGTGTCCTCAAAGCGCTTCAGCATTGGGAACAGGCCAAAGTTCATCGAGCCCATGTTGAGCGATGCCAGTTCGGGTTGCCACGTCGCGGCAGGCCGAACTCGTTCGGCAATGCTCATGGTAGGGGCGCCGCCCGTGGTGATGTTCACGACGCAGTCGGAGCGCTGCTTGATGACCTGCAGAAAGGGCTGAAATGCCTCAGGTGTCTGGTCCGGGCGGCCATCCTGCGGGTCGCGGGCATGCAGGTGAACGACGGCCGCGCCGGCCTCGGCCGCGCCAATTGCGGCCTCGGCAATTTCGCTAGCGGTCACTGGCAGGTGGGGCGACATCGAGGGCGTGTGGATGGCGCCGGTCACAGCGCAGGTGATGATGACCTTGCGAGCTGCGGGCATATCAATCCTCCTTGGTCTGGTCATGGATCAGGTGGCGCGACAGCTTGGCCAGGCGCCGGTCACGCTTCATGCTGAGGGCAGGCACGTCGGCAGGACCCGGCATCGCCTTGGCTACGATTTGAGCGGCGCGGGAGGTGAAGGCCTCTCCGCGGGCCGCGCTGTCGGAGAGGCGCGCCATGGTGGGACCGTAGCGGTCGAGGTAATCGACCACGCCGCCCGGCGCGTTCAGGTTGATCGTCGCCATTGGGCCCATGAGCGTCCAGCGGCGGCCGAGTCCGTGGCACATCGTGTCGTCCAGCCCCTGCGGCGTCACGATGCCCTGCTCGATCAGGGAGAGCGCTTCGGCGAGAACGACGGCCTGCAGGCGGTTCAGCACAAAGCCGTCGATCTCTCGCGTCATGCGGACCGGGACCTGCGAGATGGCGCGCATCAGCGCCTCAGCCCGGTCCATGACATCAGGGCGGGTGTCGGGCGAGGGGCAGAGCTCGACCACCGGGATGACATGAGGCGGGTTCACCGGGTGGGCTACGAGGACCCGCCCGGACCCCACCAAGCCACCGGCAAAGCTTGACGCAACCAAGGCCGAGCTGGATGAGGCGAGGATCGCCTCTGGCGCGGCGATGATGTCCATCTGAGCGTAGAGCGCGCGCTTCACCTCGATCTTCTCAGGGCCGCTTTCTTGCACCCACTCGGCGCCAGCCAGCGTCTCTTCGAGCGTGTCGAACACGTGCGCGCGCGACATGTCCGCGGGATCATCGCCACTGACCTGGCAGGTAGCCTCCAGGAGACCAGGCAGGGCGTCGCGCACCTCGGGCACCGGATCCCACAGCCGAACATTGCAGCCCGCCCGCGCGAAGACAACGGCCCAGGCCCGGCCGATAAGGCCACAGCCGATCACGGCGATGGTTCGTGTCATATAAGTTTCTCCCCTCAGTCTCGGGTCATGCGGTACGTACCTGGTCCTGCAGCGACGCCGACAGGTCGTCTGCCGCATCGCTGATGTCGCGAATTATAGCGGCTTGCAGTGCGGCGGCGTCTGTCTTGCGTAGCGCCTCCATCGCAGCGTAATGGCTGTCCATCGAGCGGTCAAAATGCATAGGCGCGGTGACCGCTGTCCGGATCAGCGGGCCAACTCGCAGCCACATGCCTCGGATCATGCTCATCAGCACCGGCCGGCCTGCCGCCTCGTAGATTAGGGAATGAAAGCGCCAATTGTTTTCCAGATACATGTCTGCGTCGCCTGCATCGGCCGCGCGCTGCATCAATTGGCAGGCGTTGTCGATCAGGCGGAGGCGCGAGCCGCGCATCCCTGAGATGGCGAGAGTCGCTGCAAAACCTTCGAGGTTGATGCGGATGTCACGAATGTCCAGCAACTCGGACGCGTTCAGGATCGGCACGCGCAACACCCGGTTGCCGCCAAAGACCTCCAGGCCGCCGTCGCTTTCGAGCTGACGCAAAGCCTCGCGCACCGGTGTAACGCTGGTTCCCATGACCATGGCAGCGCGGCGCAGGCTGATCTCCTCGCCCGGGCGAAAATAGCCGCTGATCAGGGCTTCGCGCAGGGTAGCGTAGATCTGCGCCTGCGTCGTCTGCCCCTCGCGCAGGGCGAGGGGTCCAAGACGAGACCACCCGTTCCACAGTTCTACTGACATCGATTCCCCAGACAATCCGTGATCTCGCTTTTTGCGGAAGTCCTGCCAAGATGTCGTCGTCAGGTATAACTGTCCAGCCTTTATTGAGATTATTTTAGTAGTTGACGATTCGGCGGCATGCGTTTTAGCTGAACCGAGATCACACTTTGAAGCAAGCTGATTGGTCGAAGGAGGTCGACCGCCAGCTCGTGTAAACGGGAGGAAACTGACATGCGGCATTTCACCAACATCATACCGGCTGCACTGCTTGCGGCCGCCACGGCCGGCGCTGCCTGCGCTCAGGACAGCCGGACCTTCGAGGTCAGCCTGCCCCTCGGGCCGGAGTCACACCAAGCTGTCGGAGTGCATAAATTCGGCGAGGAGTTGGAGCGGTTGTCTGAAGGGCGCCTGACCATCCGCCCTCAGTATGACAACGCCCTCGGTGCCGAGCGCGAGGTGGTCGAGGGGATGGGTCTCGGCCTGATCGACATGGGGATCACCTCCACCGGACCGATGGGCGGCTTCGTCAACGACTTCCTGCTGTTCGACCTGCCCTATATCTTCACCACGCCCGAGGCAGCCTATTCGTTCCTTGATGGCGAGCATGGCACAGCGATGGCCGCCAAGCTGGAAAGCGAGGCCAACGTGAAGATCCTCGGCTGGATGGAGAACGGCTTTCGCCACAACACCAACAACGTCCGCCCGCTGAACAGCCCTGATGACCTGGTTGGGATCCGCCACCGCACGCAGGAGAGCCGCGTGCAGGTCGACACTTGGACTGCGCTCGGCGCCAACGCCTCTCCAATGGCTTGGACCGAAGTGTTCACAGCCCTCCAGCAGGGGGTGATTGACAGCCAGGAAAACCCGGTTCCGACGATCTACGACGTCAAGTTCTATGACGTGCAGCGTTATTTGAACCTTACCCAGCACGTCTATTCGCCGGCGCCACTGATGATGGGCGCCCAACTCTTCAACTCGCTCTCTGAGGAGGATCAGGCGATTGTGCTGGAGGCGGCAGCTATAGCCGTGCCGGTCCAGCGCGAGGCATCACAGCGCATGGAAGAGGAGCTCATCGCCGAGCTGGAGGGGCTTGGCATGACGGTGACGCGCCCTGATCTCGAACCGTTCCGCGAGCGGGTTCAGCCCGTGATCGAGCAGTGGAAGGACACTGTCGGTGCGGAATTGGTCGAGGCGGCCCAAGCGACCTCGTCGTAACGCAAAAGGGCCGGAGCGGCTTGCTGCTGCCCGGCGTCTCATCCAGGGGGAAAGCGATGCAGGCTGTTCTGACTGCACTGGTGCGCGGGGTCGACGCGGTCAATTGGATGATTGGCTGGCTGATGGCGGTCCTGATGGCCGTCATGACCGTGCTGATCAGTTGGCAGGTCTTCGCCCGCTACGTGATGGGGAACTCGCTGACCTTCTCGGAAGAGGTGGCGCGCTTCTCGACCGTGTGGCTTACCATGTTGGGGGCAGCTTATGCCTATCGCTATGGCGCGCTGATCGCGGTTGAGTTGCTGCCCGGCCTTCTAGGACGACGCATGGCCACCACACTGAAGATCGCAGTGGCGCTGGCCTCCGCCGTCTTTGCGTTGGTCCTGCTGCGCGAGGGACTTGCCATCACCGCGCGCGTGCTGCCGCAGACCGCGCCCAGCACCCGCGTGTCAATGGCCTGGCTTTATGCCGCCATGCCGGCGGGGGCGGCCATGATCCTGCTGAACGCGCTCGCGGTCATCGCTGACAGCCTGCGCCCGCAGCCCAAGGTGCAGCTATGACCGCCATACTCTTCGGCGTCCTCCTGATCCTGCTGCTGGCGGGGGTGCCAGTAGCCTTCGCCCTCGGCCTCGCGGCCATTGCTACAATCTGGCAGGGCGAACTGATGCCGATGCTGATCGTTCCGCAGGAGATGATCCGCTCGATCAACTCGTTCCCGCTGCTGGCCATTCCTTTCTTCATCCTCGCGGGCAACCTGATGCAGTCGGGCGGCATCTCGCAGCGGCTGGTCGCCTTCTCGCGCACGCTGGTTGGCAGCATGAACGGCGGGCTGGCCATGGTTGCCATCGTGACCTCTGCCTTCTTCGCAGCCATCTCGGGTTCGGGCGCGGCGACGACGGCAGCAGTGGGCGCGATCTTGATACCAGCGATGGTGGCGCAGGGTTACAGCGCCTCCTACGCGGCGGCCAACCAAGCGGCAGCCGGAGCGCTTGGCGTGATCATCCCGCCCTCGATCCCGCTGATCCTCTACGCGATCTCAGCGAACCAATCTGTTGGCGACATGTTCGCTGCGGGCTTCCTGCCGGGCTTCGTCGTCGTCGGCGGGCTGATGATTTTCGCTTGGCTGCACGCCCTGCGTCATCCCTCAGTGCGCGACGCCCCGGCGGGCTTAGCAGAAATCGGGCGCGCCGGCCGCAACGCGATCCTCGCGCTGCTGATGCCTGTCCTGATCCTCGGCGGCATCTACGGTGGCGTCGTCACCCCAACCGAGGCAGCCGTCATTGCCGTGGTCTATTCGCTGATCGTCGGCGTTCTCATTTATCGGGAACTGCCGGTGCGGGCGCTGCCCATCATCCTGCGCGACAGCGCGATCACCTCGGCGGTTGTGCTCAGCATCATCGCGACTGCAGGACTCTACGGCCGGATCATCCTGTCCTTGCAGGTACCTGCCGCCATCTCGGATTTCGTCATCGGCGCCATCGACAGCCCATGGCTCTTCATCATCTTGGTGAACGTGCTTCTTCTCTTCGTCGGGATGTTCCTCGAAGCCGCGGCAGCGATCCTGATCTTCACTCCGATCCTGCTGCCCATTGCAATCAATTTCGGCATCCATCCGGTGCACTTCGGCATCATCATGGTGGTGAACCTGGCGATGGGCATGTTCACGCCGCCCGTTGGGCTGAACCTGTTTATCGCGTCGACCCTGTCGCGCACCTCGATTGCGCGGCTCTCGGTCGCGGTGCTGCCTTTCGTCGCGCTGATGCTGGTTCTTCTAATGATCATCAGCTTCGTGCCGTGGCTGTCGCTGGCGCTGACTGGCCGCTGAACCTGCTCGAAAGGAATGAGAATGGACCTGCAACTTGAGGGCGCCCGCGTGATCGTTACCGCCGGCGCCGGGGGCATCGGCCGCGCGATTGTCGAGGGCTTCCTGACAGCTGGAGCGCGCGTGGCCACCTGCGACATTGACGAGGCTGCTCTGGCGAGCCTGCCGCCGGGGGTGACCCACGAAGCCGTCGACGTGGCCGATCACACGGCTCTGGCCGATTTTGTGCAGCGCATGGCAGAAGGCATGGACGGGCTCGACTGCCTTGTCAACAACGCCGGTATCGCCGGTCCCACCGGACACATCGAGGATCTGGACGTCGCCGAGATCGAGCGCTGCCTGTCGATCTGCTTGACCAGCCAGTTCGTTACCATTGGCGGGGCGGTGCCCTTCTTGCGGGACAGCGCAAATCCTTCGATCGTGAACATCTCGTCCTTGGCGGGCAGGTTGGGCTTTCGCCTGCGCAGCCCTTATGCGGCGGCAAAATGGGGGGTGGTGGGGCTGACGAAGTCCATGGCCCTTGAGCTCGGGCCCGATCGCATCCGCGTCAACGCTGTCCTGCCGGGCCTGGTCGAAGGCGAGCGACAGCGCCGCGTGCTGCAATCGCGTGCCGATGCGCGAGGGATCAGCTTTGCCGAGGCCGAAGCCGAGGCGTTCTCGTTCACCTCGATCCGCGACTACGTCACGCCGCAGCAGATCGCTGACCAGATCCTGTTTCTCGCCAGCCCCCGCGGGCGGACCATCTCCGGACAGGCCCTGTCGGTCTGCGGTGATACAGGGATGCTGGGATGACCTTTGAACCGCTTCGCTGCTTCCTGGCGGCACGTATCGAAGAAAGGAAAAGATGATGGCCATCCAGCACCTGAAGACCGGCAAGCCAGCCGACGCCCGTGCCGATGACGATGCCGAAGTCCGCACCAGCGTCGAGAGGGCACTGGCCGATATAGAGGCGCGAGGTGACGCGGCTGTGCGCGAGATGGCCGCGCGCTTCGACGGCTACACGCCAGAAAGCTTCCGCCTCTCAAAGGGCGAGATTGAGGCGCTGATCGCCCGCGTCTCGCCTCGCGATCTGGACGACATCCGCTTCGCCCAAGAGCAGGTGCGCCGCTTTGCGGAGGCGCAGCGGGCATCGATGACGGATATCGAGGTGGAAACGCTGCCCGGTGTAATCCTCGGCCATCGCAATATCCCGGTGCAATCAGTCGGCTGCTACGTGCCGGGGGGGAAGTTCCCAATGGTCGCCTCGGCCCACATGTCGGTGCTGACCGCTGCGGTTGCGGGTGTCCCGCGCATCATTGCCGCAACCCCGCCCTTCAAGGGCGAGCCGAACCCGGCGGTTATCGCCGCTATGCACATGGCGGGCGCACACGAGATTTACGTCCTCGGCGGCATCCAGGCGGTCGGCGCAATGGCGCTTGGCACCGAGACCATCACTCCGGTCGACATGCTAGTGGGACCTGGAAACGCCTTCGTCGCCGAGGCGAAGCGGCAGCTTTACG